>JANMNF010000189.1:0-10714 GCA_031373765.1 Chloroflexota bacterium | reverse complement strand
GAACGCGACGCCTGGCTTGCGTCCGAGGGGAAGGCGCGGATGGAAATGCTGGTGCGGATCGTGAGCGATCTGGGAACGCCATGGCACGCCCGACCAAACTCGCTGACCGCGGCCCCTGTCCCGGGTGATGGTTGGTACACGGGATACTAGGCACGCCATGACCGAACAGAGGCCCGCGCCAGCGAACGCCACGCGTGACATCGATGTGCTCGTGCTCGGCGAGATCAACCCCGATGTGATCGTGCGCAGCGCCGACCCGCGGCCGCAGTTCGGTCAGGTCGAGCGGATCGTCGAATCGGTCGATCTCACGGTCGGCAGCTCGTCCGTGATCTTCGCCTGCGGGGCGGCGAAGCTCGGCCTTCGGGTTGCATTCGTCGGTCTCGTCGGCGACGACGCGATGGGTCGCTTCATGCTCGAGGAGATGCGCTCCCGCGGCATCGACACGGTGGGCTGTCGGACCGTCGACTCGTTTCCGACCGGGGCCACGGTGATCCTGACGGACGGTCGTGACCGGGCGATTCTTACGGCATTGGGAACCGTGCCGTTGCTGCGTGACGAAGACGTGCCCGCAGCCCTGCTCGCTCGCGCTCGTCATGTCCACGTTGGGAGCGCATTCCTTCTCGATGCGCTCCGTCCGAAACTTGCTGAGCGCTTCGCGACGTCGCGACGCGACGGTGCCTCGACGTCGCTCGATAGCAACTGGGACCCGCGAGAAACGTGGGATGGAGGCCTGGCCGCGATCCTGCAGCAGACCGATGTCTTCCTGCCCAATGCGGCAGAGGTGACGCGCATCGCGCGGCTCGACGCGGTTGAAGACGCCGCCCTCGCGCTCGCGGCTGCGGGACCACGGGTCGTCGCCGTCAAATGCGGGGCCGACGGCGCGCTGGCCGCCGAGCCAGACGGGACCATTACCCGCGTTCCGGCGATCGCGATGGACCTGGTGGATACGATCGGCGCGGGGGATTCCTTCGACGCGGGATTCCTTGTCGGGTGGCTCGCCGGGCGGCCGGTCGACGAGTGTCTGGCCCTGGGTGTCGCCTGTGGGTCACTCTCCACTCGCTCCGTCGGTGGCACTTCGGCCCAACCGACGCTGGCGGAGGCCGAGGCGGCAGCACGCGCAGCGGGCCTGCTCGCGTGAGGGGACCAGCGTGACCGGCGGCAGTTCGCTGGTCGATGCCCCCGGTCCTGGCGGTGTGCGTCTGCGCCCGTTGGAGGCTGGCGCCTGGCCTCGTCGGCTCGTCTGTGTCTCGCTGAACGCGGCGATCGACAAGATCGTCGCCGTCGACCAGCTGTGGCCCGGCGAGATCCACCGCCCCGAGAACCTGTCGATGGTGCCCGGCGGAAAGGCCCTCAACGTCGCACGAGCCGCGGCGTCGCTCGGGATGCCGGTAAGTGCGGTCGCCGTCCTCGGCGGGCATGCGGGCGAATGGATGGCTGCGGCTCTGCGAGCGTCTGCGATTGAGGTCGGAATCGTGCTCCAGCCAGGCGAGACACGGACATGCCTGTCTGTCCTCGACCGGAGCGCCGGGTCGCTCACCGAGTTCTACGAGCCGGGTCTGGCACTCGACACTACCGGTTGGGGGGCCATCGAGGATGCCCTCGCGGCCGCGCTTTCGGGGCGTGCGTCGGACACGCTCGTCGTCCTGGCTGGGAGCCTGCCGCCCGGTGCGCCGGTGGACGGGTACGCGCGCCTCATCGACCTCGCCAGTAGGGGCGGCGCTCGGACCGTCGTCGATGCCGATCGCGATGTCCTCGACGCCGCCCTCACGTCACATCCGTGGCTCGTCAAGGTAAACGCACGAGAAGCTGCCGTCGCGACCGGCATCGATGCGACAGACGAAGAGGCGGTCGTCGAGGCGGCTCACGTGCTCGGCGCGAGGACGGGCCACGCCACGCTCATCACGCGCGGTCGGGACGGCGCCATCGTCCTCACCGAGACCGCCGAGGTCTGGCGAGTCGGGCCGCCGCCGGAACTCGGCCTGTTCCCTGTCGGGAGCGGGGACGCCATGCTCGCCGGCCTCATCGTCGCGCTCGCATCCGGGTACCCGCTCCCGGAGGCCGCCCGGCGCGGGGGAGCGGTCGCGGCCGCAAACGCACTCGTGCCGGGCCAAGGAGAGTTCGATTCTGGTGATGCGGACCGCATGCTGTCGGCCATCCTGCTCGAACCGATCGGGTAGATCTGCCGGCGAGGCCATCGCGACCACGTTCTGAACTCTTGCGCACGATCCTCGATATGTACCTGAGATGAATGGAGTCCGGTCGCTCGCTGTTCCGATCGTCCTGTTCGTCGGGGCTGGAGCGGTCCTGAGCGGCTGCGACGCGACGACCGATTCGTCCTCGCCCTCGCCGACGCCGTTCGGGGCACAGCCTGGGATTCAGATCGACCCGACCTGGCAGAACGATGGCGTTACGTGGACGTTCACCGGTCGCGTCGATCCTCAGGGGACTGCGACCGACGTCGTGCTCGAGATTGGACCGGGCCCCTCGACGTTGCGCGAGTTCCCAAGTCGGATCGATGTCGCGGCTGGCGTTATCGAGCCGGGTCCGCTCACCATCTCAACGCGAGAGATTCCCGACATCCCCGATATCTGCGTCCGGTTCAACGCCACGAACAGTTTCGGGACGTCGGCGAGCACCCCGCTCTGTTTCCCACACGACCGTCCGAGCTTCATTCCCGACCAGGATGCGCCGACGGCCACGTTCGCAGCGCCCGTCTTTGGGGCACTGACGGTCCTGACCGGCGCAACCTACACCGTCTCGTGGACCGAAGCCGACGCCGGGTCCGGCGTCAGTAGCCGCTCTCTCCAGCAGCGCACCGCCCCGTACACGGAGGGGGTCTGCGGGGCCTACACCATCGACGGGCCGGCCTCGGTGGACCCAAGTCCGTTCGTGGCCAGCGGCCTCGTCGACGGCATGTGCTACCAGTGGGAGCTGACCCTCCGAGATCAGGCCGGCAATACGAGCGTCACCACATCGGGTGCCGTCCGCGTCGACCTCGGCGCCCCCGGCTGACCCCGTCCGACAAGCCACTCGCGTCGGGTCTGGCGCAATCGTTCCGGCGCGCTACCGGCATCGATCCTCTCAGGGCCTCATCGCAGACGACGGAGTCTTGATGCCGGTTACCCTTGTCAGAGGTCCGTGACCGGCGGCCTGACGCCCGGAGGCAGGACTGCGCGATGTCTACTGAGGGCGGGAATATGACGGGCGGTACTTCCATTCGGCGTGTGGCACTCATTACGGGCGCGGGGAGCCCGAATGGAATCGGATTTGCCGCCGCGAAGGCTCTCGGTCGAGGCGGGGCCCGCATCGCAATCGCGTCGACCACGGAGCGAATTCACGACCGAGTGGCCGAACTCGCCGCGGAGGGGATTGACGTGACCGGTCACGTCGGCGACCTGATGGCCGACGGTGCCCCCGCGCGGCTCGTCGCGGAGGTGCTCGATGGTCATGGCGGCCGGCTGGACGTCCTCGTCAACAATGCCGGGATGACCGCGGTCGGGGTGGCCGAGGACTCACTGAATCTCATCGACATGTCCGAGATCACCTGGGACCTGGGAATCGCCCGAAACCTCCGGATTGCGTTCACCGTCACACGAGCCGCGCTTCCGTCGATCCTGGCGAGCGAAGCAGGACGGATCGTCTTCGTGTCGTCCGTCACCGGGCCTCTGGTGAGCAACCCTGGCGCCGTGGTCTACGGCGCGGCGAAGGCCGGGATCATCGGGCTTATGCGGGGTCTGGCCATCGAGGTCGGGCGGCAGGGTGCGACCGTCAACGCGGTCCTGCCGGGCTGGATCGGGACCGCGTCGCAGCTGCCCGAGGAGGCGATCGGCGGACAGAACACCCCGCTCGGCCGATCGGGAACCCCCGATGAGGTCGCCGCGGTCATCGCTTTCCTTGCCTCCGAGGAGGCCAGCTACGTCACCGGGCAGGGCATCGTGGTGGATGGTGGCAACACGATCCAGGAGTACAAGGGCCCCTCGGAGGCCTGGTACTGACCTCGCCTCGTTGGGCTGTTTTCAGCCCAACGACTGCGGAGCTATCCGCCGCCGGTCGATTGAGTCCGTTCCGATCGGATCACGACCGCATCTTCAAGATATCCGCGTAGTACAGGAATTCCAAGGTCCGGCTGGGACTGCCGGAAACTCGCGAGCAGGATGACCGCGTCGCGTCGCGACTACTCGCCTGAGGTCGCCATCAAGAGTCAGCCGCCGTCCCGACGAGTCAGCCGCCGTCCCCCCGACGAGCTGAGCGTTGCTGCTTCTGTTGGTACATCGCCGCGTCTGCCCGCAATGACAGGTCCTTGAGCGACTCTGGAGCCGAAGGATCAAACGTTGCGAGCCCGAGGCTTGCCTCGAGCTGATACGTGGCCTCGGGCGCCTCGTTGCGGGCGGCGAGCAACTCGGCCAGGCGACCGAGAGCCGGGGGGCCGTCCTGCGACCCGACCAACATGACGGCGAACTCATCGCCACCGAGCCTGGCGATGACGTCCGAACCGCGGAACGCCCGACCCAGGATCTGGGCGTACTCGCGCAGCGCCTGGTCGCCCACTTCATGGCCGAAGTCGTCGTTGATCCGCTTGAGCCCGTCGAGGTCGCAGTAGAGGAGCGTTACCTGGAGCCCTCGTCGAGCGCAGACGTCGAGGACCTTCGCCCCGAGCATCTCGAACCCTCGGCGATTCGACAGGCCTGTCAATTCATCACCGGTCGCCAGACTCGTGGCGGAGATCTCGCGCTCGATCATCTCCGCCATGTCCCGCAGGGACGCCTCGTCCGCGCTGGTCAGGACGCGGGGCTCGCGATCGATGATGCAGAGCGTGCCAAGTTTCGCCCCGCCGGGCCCGCTGATCGGGGCGCCAGCGTAGAAACGGATCTCCGGCGCGCCGAGGACGAGTGGATTGTCCAGGAACCGGGGATCCACGGTCGCATCCTCGACCTGCATCACGTCATCGCCGAGGATGGTGTGTGCACAGAATGCGAACTCGCGGGGCGTCTCCGCGGCATCGAGGCCCTGATTCGACAAGAACCACTGGCGGTCATCGTCGACCAGGCTCACCAGAGCGATCGGGACCCCGAACAGCCGCTGGGCCAGCCGCGTCACCCGATCGAAGCGCTCCTCGGGGTCGCTGTCCAGCAACTCAAGGGCGCGGAGCTCGGTGAGCCTCCTGACCTCGTCCGCCGGCATGGGGGCAGCAGTCACAATCGCGATTGTCGCAGGCGCCGCAGGCATCGGCAAACGGAGGCTGTACGTTTCGCAGTCCATCCGGACCCACGTGCGCTCCGCGTGCCCGAGTGGGCAACCCGCGCGGCCCTCTCCCGATGCTGGGCGTTGTAGATGTGCTCCGGGAGCGGGTATTTGGCGGCCAGCGCTTCGTCGATCTCGATGCCGAGGCCGGGGCGGTCGTTCGACCACATGGCGCCGTCGCGGATCTCGGGCAGCCCGGGAGACTTCCCGCGTCCGCTCCGGGAAAGGTAGGCCACGATGGCATTGAAGTGCCGGAAGACGCCGCGGAGCCGGACGGCTAGCCGGAGGCCTCGGCGCGCGCCGCCAGCGCCCGAATGAGGCCGCGGAAGATCAGGGCGTGAACGGGGTAGAGCAGGTACCAGTAGGCGAGGCCCGGCAGGCCCTTCGGCTCGAAGAACGCCGTCTGCACGATGCGGCTGCCACCGTCAGTTGCCTCGACTTCGTATTGCAGCCAGGCACGACCCGGCACCTTCATCTCCGCGCGGAGGCGGAGCAGCGATGGCCGTCGAACATCCTCAACTCGCCAGAAGTCGACGGCATCCCCGATTCGCAATCGGTCCGGGTCCCGTCGTCCGAGGCGCATCCCGACACCGCCCACGGTCCGATCGACGAGCCCGCGCAGGCGCCACAGGACGTCGGCGAATAGCCAGCCACCCCGGCCGCCCAGCCGCTCCACGACTGCGAAAGCCGACGAAGGTTCCGATGAGACATGACGCTGCCGACGCTCGACGATCATGCCTTCGGACGAGCTGAGCACCTCGAGTCGGTTGATCCCCCTGCGTCGAGCTGCATCGAACCAGGTGGACTCGACATCGTGCCGATCCGTCCGATCGATAGCTTCCTGCAGGGCCTCCCCGAACGGTCTCGGCTCGAGGCCGAATCTTGATGCAGGGGCTGGATCCCGGACCACGACTTCGTTGCGCAGACCCTCGATGAGTGGTCGGGCGATCGACGACGGGACGGGCGAGACGAGGTTGACCCAGTACGAGCTGAGGCGGGGCGTCAGCACGGGGACGGGGATCATTAGTCGACGGAGACCGCGTTGCCGGGCATACGTTCGCATCATGTCGCCGTAGGACAGGACGTCGAGGCCACCGATCTCGACGATGCCGGTCACCTCCGGGTGGTCGAGCGCCGCGACGAGATAGTCGAGGACGTCGCGAATGCCGATCGGCTGGCAGCGAGTACCGACCCATCGCGGCGTGATCATGATCGGCAGCCGCTCGGTCAGGTGGCGCAGGATCTCGAAGGACGCGCTGCCAGACCCAATGATCACGGCGGCCCGGAACTCCGTGACCGGCACGCCATGGGCAGCCAGCTCGGCCCCCGTCTCGTGGCGGCTCGTCAGGTGGTGGGAAAGGCCCGCCGAGTCATCTCCCAGGCCACCGAGATAGATGATCCGCGAGACCCCGGCCGTCTTGGCGGCTGTGGCAAAGCTCGCGGCTGCCTGGCGGTCGCGCTCAGCGAAGCCGCGCTCCCCCTCAGTCATGGAGTGGGCGAGGTAGAAAGCGACATCGACGCCATCCAGGGTTGGCGGCAGCGTAACTGGCTCGAGGAGATCGGCCGCAACGATCCGCGCATCCGGGAACCGGGCAGAGAGCGGCCGAGCGTCGCGGCTCATGAGGACGAGGTCGTGTCCGCGCGCCGCGAGGAGCGTTACGAGGCGGCCCCCGATATAGCCGCTGGCGCCGACAATGAGAATGCGCATGGTGGCAGCCGCTACGAGGCGATGACCACCGGTACGTTGAGTGCGGCGCCGATCCTGGCCGGCGTCATGCCTCGGACTCGTTCTGCCAGACCTGGCCGCCCGGCCTCGGGAGGCAGGACCACCACGGCACCGTTGAACCGCCGCTTGGCCTCGATGAGGCCGTCCAATCCGGCGTGGGTCGGAAACCAGCCGCCGGCCGAGACGCCCGCGACCGCCGCTGCTTCCAGGTATGTCGCCAGGGACCCTCGGCCTTCTCGACGGGCCAATGATTCATCGAATAGCCGGTCCGGTGCAGGGCGACCGGCGTCGTCGCCACGGAGATCGTGATACGGGCTGGCGATGCCCTCGGCAGCGCGATCGATCATGACAAGCACGCGCCCGTCCCTGCGGGCAAGCGTGAGCGCGGCGATGAAGGCTGCGCGGTCCGTGCCTCTGCCCACGGTGACGAGGACGGCACCCGGTCCCGCGACGACCCTGGGTTCGTCCGCCGAATCGACACTGGCGTCGACGAGCGCGACAGCCTCATCAGAAGGGCCTCTCGGTGCTGATGGTGCCGGAGGGGCCGCAATCGGGGCCATCGATTGGATCAGGAGATCGACGACGGCCGGGTCGTCCGAGACGAACCCGACGAACCGCTTTCCCGGGCTGGCCGCGCCGCCCACGCCGAATGCCGCCGCGTCGCCGAGCTCATAGGACACGAAGGCGAGTTGCTCCGGGCCGTCCGCCACGAGAAACCACTGGTTCTCAAGGCGCTGGGTGTTTGGCTTCAGGGCGCGATAGTCGACCCCGTCGACCGCGGCTTCAGAGGACACTGATCCAGCCGCCCAGGCGGTGACACTTGTGCCAGCGTCCACGATGTCGCGGTAGCGCTCGTGTTCGACCTCGAACTTCGCGGCCGTCTGGAAACCGACGAGGAGCCGATGCCCGCGCGCCGCGGCCTCGATCTCGCGGGTGGTCCGCAGCATGGCGCGTGGGTCATAGATGAACCGGGTGAGGTCCGGCGCGCGCCCGATAGCAACCGCCAACCGCCGTCCGATCTCGAAGATCCCGGCATCGTCCGACCCCTCGGGATAGGTCCAGTCCATAAGATTCGAAGCCATCGGTGCTCCTTGGTTACGAGTTTCTGGATCGGTGCGCGGGCTGGATTGCGGAGGCATCCCACTGGGCTCGGGCGGCCCGACGGAGCAGAATCGATCATAGGCGCCCGGTCCCGATCACGTCCCGCGACGCCGGTCTCGACTGGCTGACGCCTCTGGTGGCCGTTGGAGCGATTCGGACACATGACCATTGCGCAAGGACACTCGCCGGGTTCGTGGTGGTGCCAAGTGCGCTTGGGGCGTTCGTCTCCGGAAAACGAGACGCGGTAAGGTGTCTCGACTGCGGCATATCCGGTCCGAGTCATCAGATCCGTGACGGTCAGCGGTGCGCGAGGAGCATGACTTGAGTGAATCGAGCGGGGCGACCGTGGAGCGGATCGACGTCTACGGCTACGAGCTGACCTACGCTCACGGCGACTACGTCATGTCCTCGGGCCGTGAGATCACGCGCCTACCCAGCACCATCGTGAGGATCACGACCCGGGATGGCGCCGAGGGCTTCGGCGAGGTGTGCCCCCTGGGCAGCACCTACCTCCCCGCCTTCGGCGAGGGTGCCCGGGCCGCCCTGCGAGAGCTCGCACCCGCGCTCATCGGAGCAGATGTCACGAATCTCGCCGACGTCCATCGGCGAATGAATGCCCGACTCCGTGGTCATGAGTACGCGAAGAGCGCACTCGATGTCGCCTGCTGGGATGCCTTCGGGAGGCTCGTTGGCAGACCGGTGTCGGCCCTGCTGGGCGGTGCCCTCCAGACAGAACTGCCCCTCTACGTCGCGATTCCGCTTGGGCCGCCCGAGCGTATGGCCGATTTCGTGGACCGGGAGCGGTCGGGCGGGGTGCGCAACTTCCAGGCGAAGCTGGGAGCCGACCCGGCCGAGGACGCCGCGCGAGTTATCGCAGTTCTCGATGCGACCGAACCGGGTGACGCCGTCATCGGCGACGCCAACGGTGGCTGGCGTCGTCAGGACGCGATCATGGCCGCTCGACTGCTGGAGGGCGCGCAGCGCTTCCGGCTCGAGCAACCCTGCCCGACGCTCGAGGAGTGCATCGCGGTCCGTCGCCTGACCACGCTGCCGATGGTCCTCGACGAGGTCATATTGGACCTCCCGACCCTCGTCCGCGCCGCGGGTCTCGATGCGATGGACCAGATCAACCTCAAGATCGGCCGTGTGGGCGGCCTCCAGCCGGCGCGACTGATGCGCGACGCGGCGGTCCAGCTCGGCCTGCGCCTCATGATCGAGGACAGCTGGGGCGGCGACGTGGTCACCGCCGCGGTGGCCCATCTTGCCGCGGGAACACCACCGGATGCGCTCTTCGCGGTCTCGTTCATGAACGATTGGACGATGGAGCACATCGCGGGCTACCAGCCACGCTCGAACCGCGGACTCGGCCCGGTCCCCGTCGGCCCGGGCCTGGGCATCGACGTGGACGTGGCCGCGCTCGGCACTCCGCTGTTCACCGTGAACGAGGCGTAGCCCCGCTCAGGACCGTGTCGGCACCGCCACCCACGTTGCCGGACCCAGGACGGTGAGGCTGGACGGGTCGAGCAACTATGTCGGCGGCGACCTCGAGCCCGGGCACTTTCGGTATGTCGTCGTTTCTACAACCGCCGACCGAGATGCACTCACTCGTCGGCGAATTCGACGTGATGCCATAGCCGCTCCGACGGCGTATGCCGCGGCTGGTCCTCACGCTCTTCTTCGATGCCGACGGTTGTCATGGCGCGCCCGGAGGGCGTCGAGCCCGCGCGAACGACAACAGAAGGCGGATCCAACCTCAGCGCTGCAGATATCGGCAAGTTGGCACGCCTCGCGCGGGCGGCGTCAGAGGCCTTTGTAACTCCACTTCTTACCGAAGCCCAGGCGGTAAAGCGATGAACGGGCTCCACAATTGCCGCACTCGAATCGCGCATAGGGCGTCCCGCGGCTATCGACCTTGGGGCCCCCGATCGCATGCCATTCTGTTGCACCGCAGTTTCGGCATCGGGCAAAGTCGCGGATCTGAGACGCACTTAGATCGCGCGCGTCCTTCTTTGCCTGGCGCCGTTCAAGCTCCGCCTCTCTGGCTTCGGGCGACATCGCATCCAGGCTCGCGACATCGAGGTAGCGCCACGCAAGAAAGGCCACGACTCCGACGCCTGCCAGGAGAATGGATTGAAACAGGAAATCGGTGATGATCCAAGGAATGAGCACCAGCAGAAATAGGATGACCACCACAACCTGAACCATCCGATGAGTGTACTTCGACGGTTCTCCCTGAAGAAGCCACTCTGCACAGTGAACCGCTGCAAACGTCGGCGGAACCGATCCCGAGGCCAATGGTGGGAAGCTGCGGAGTCACGCCAGACCGTGCTCAATCCTCGAGTGATGTCGGCCTGGGCAACAGTCACATGATCCGTAACTATTGATCAGGACTGAAGGATGCGCGCTTTCTCAGACGCGAATTCATCCGCCGTTAGAACGCCCGCGTCGCGGAGCTCGCCCAGCATTTTCAACTGCGCGAGTCGATCTGTAGGAGACCCAGGTTGAGTAGCGATCATTGAGGTCGTTCGTTGGTGAGCTTCCTCGATATTCGCGAAGGCCGGGGCGAGGTGGGTGCGGAGCAGGCTCGGAGCCTCATCGCTATTGAGGAGGAGCAAGGCTCGCGACCCTGCGGCGAACTCGACGAAC
>JANMNF010000087.1:0-5768 GCA_031373765.1 Chloroflexota bacterium | reverse complement strand
TGGTCGGATGCCAGGGCACCGGTGTAGACCGCGATCGTTCCGCCGATCGGGTAGGCGACGGCCATGAACCCGAAGATCGTCCCGAAGTTCGGCCCGCTGAAGACGTCGGACAGGGCCGCGGACCGGACCGCGATCGTGGCGCCCGTCCCGACTCCGTGCGCGACGATCCCGGCGAGGGCGAGGGCCGGCATGCCAGCAACCGCCCCGAAGGCGAGGATCACGCCCCCGCCGATCATTGCCGCCGCGACCACGCCGACGCTGCGTCGCCCGAGACGATCCGACAGGTACCCGCCGACCACCTGCCCGCCGACGTAGGCGAGTGCCTGAACGCCGAGCGCGCTGGCGCCGAACTCAGCTCCTAGCCCAATGAGCACGGCATGAGGCAGGAACGCCTGGAGCACGCCCTCGTCGAACATGCCGATGGCCACCGCGCCCATGAACAGGGCCCAGAAGCGTCTCGTCCGAACGATGCGTCGGACGCTGGATCGCGCCGTGGCGCTCCCGGTGCCGGCCGGAAGTGGCTCGAAGCTCGCGGACACGGCACCCGGGGCGGCGGTCTCGTGGAGGCCCGTGGCCTGGGCCGCCTGCTCGGTCTCCCGCTCGCGGGTACGGTTTCCGGCCCGCGCCGGAACGAGGATCCGCGGGCCGGCGGTCATGAGCCACACGAAGATCACGCCGACGAGCGACGCGCCGAGGAACACCAGCGACGTTGATCGCCAGCCCGCGGTCTGAATCAGCCCCGAGGCCAGCGGCAGTGCCACGGCCACACCGATCCCCGGACCGGCATACGCGATCCCGAGGGCCAGCCCCGAAACACCGGCGTAGCGCCGCGCGATGGCGGTGGTCGTGCCGATGAACGCCAGCTGCAGCCCGAGGGCATGAAACGCCGCGTAGGCGAGGATCACGATGGAGATATCCGGGGCGAGGTACATCGCCAGCCAGCCTGCGGCCAGCAGGACCATCGACGCCGTCAGCAGGTCCCGGTCCGCGAACTCGTCATAGGCACGGCCGAGCAGCGGACTCGAGATGGCGGTCACGAGGAGGAACATCGTCCATGGGGTCACCGCCACGGTCCGGCTGATCCCGAACTCCTCGGCGAAGGCGACCGACAGCGCCGGGAACGTGTACAACCCACCGTACGCAATCGCGCCAACCACGAACGCCCCGATCAGGGGCAGGGACAGGCGGGTGACGCGGCGAGCATCAGGGAGTGGGACGGGCAGGCTCACGGGGCCATCGTATCGACTCAGCTCGGAACCGCGAGCCGGGAACCGCCGGGCCGGGTTCGTCGTCTCGGGGCCATGAACAGACGCAAGCTTCGAACACTCGTTGCGCCGATCTCCGTGGCGCTCACTCTCGCGGTTCTACTCGCTGCCTGCGGGGGCGGGGGTGGGGCCACGCCGACACCGCCGCCCGTGAAGGCGCCCGGAGGGACGATCACTACTCCACAGCAGGCGGCCTCTCGAGTTGGAGAAGTCGATCAGCGGTTCCTCGGGTTTGCGGAGCAGTCGAGGGCACTGATCGGTGCGTCGGCCTGGTGGACGTCCGAAGTGATGACCGGCGGCGGGTTCCGGATCACGTTCACGAATGGGTGGGGCGATTGCCCTGCCGGCTGCATCAACAAGCACAACTGGACATTCGAGGTCACTGCCTCGGGCGATGTGAAACTTGCGGGCGAGACCGGCGACCCGTTGCCCGGCGGCGCGCTCCAGTAGGCCCCGGCGCCCCGTGGTGCCCGAGTTGGATCGGCGCATCCCCGACCCCAAAGCCGGTTCGCGGCTGAATCGGGGCCGCACCTCGTCGATTTCATACCCGGGGCGTATGAAGTGCCCTGCCCCTTACGTGGGGCGTAAGGGCAACGGTGCATCGGGCCGCCGCCAGCTCCGGCCGCCGCCCGCTCCGGCCGCCGATCCTGCCACCCCACGTGAGTCGCCCTCGTATCATCGGCCCGTGGAGCTGCCCGTCGCGCTGATCCAGACGAACGCCGGCCCCGATCCGGATGCCAACGTCACGCGTGCGGCGGAGCTGACCGACGTTGCGGCCGCCGCCGGGGCGCGGCTCGTGGCCCTGCCCGAATACCTCCAATACCGGGGTCCCGACGACGGGTTCCGTGCGTCGGCTCGCGAGATTCCCGGCCCCTTCACGGAACCGTTCTCGGAAATCGCGCGGAGCCACGGATGCTGGATCCTGGTTGGCAGCCTCGCGGAGACATCGAGCGACCCCGATCGGCCGTGGAACACATCGACCCTGATTGGTCCGCACGGTGACATCGTCGCCAGATACCGAAAGATCCACCTCTTCGATGTCGCCGTTGATGACGGACCTGTTGACATCGAGAGTGCGCGGGTCATGGGTGGCAACGAGGCGGTCATCGCAGAGGTCGACGGCATCCGGCTCGGGATGTCGATCTGCTACGACCTGCGATTTCCCGAGCTGTATCGGTCACTCGCACTCGGAGGGGCGGAAATCCTCTCCGTGCCATCGAACTTCACCGAGCGAACGGGCCGCGACCACTGGGAGGTCCTGCTGCGGGCTCGAGCGATCGAGAACGGGGCCTGGGTCATCGCGCCGTCGCAGATCGGCGGGCCGCCGGGTCACCCGGCCTATGGGCACACGATGGTGATCGACCCATGGGGGATCGTGATTGCCCAGGCGCCCGATCGCGAGGCCATCGTGTACGCCGTGATCGACACGGATCGAGTCGCCGAGGTAAGGCGCCAGATCCCGGCCCTGGCCAATCGTCGACCCGGGTCGTACCGCCTCGGCTGACCGGACGCAGCGGACCCACCGGACGCAGAGGACCCACCGGACGCAGCGGAGCCGCGCCCGTGCGGACGCGGCTCCGTGTTCCCCGGCGGTTTGAGGGCTTGCGCCCGGAATTTCAGTTCGTGAGATCGACGCTGTAGGCACCGAAGTTGCCGAGGGCAGCCCCGTGTCCGGGGGTGATGACCATGGGTCCAGGATTGACCTGCTCCTCGAACCAGCCGCTGATCTGCTTGGTGCTTCCACCCACCGAGCCGGTAATGTGGAACCATGCCCAACCCTGAACGGCGCCACTGTCGTTGACGATGGCGACCGGGTAGGCGTTGCCTACGACATTGGACAGGCTGCTGAATAGCGACGTGTGCGAGCCGGCGTTGAGCGGGCCGATGGCATCATCCAAGTAGATGGTCGTTCCGGTGCCGTTGTTGTTGATGATGTCGTCGACGCCGCTGGAGTTCGCATTGCAAGGGTTGCCATTCGCGGTGCAGAAGATGGTCCAGTTGAAGGTGGTGCTCGTGGATGGCACGTCGGCGTTGCCGCTGCCAGGCTCATCGAAGGCGGCAGGAGCGTTGGAGTTCCTGTTGGCCGGATTGTCGAACGCCTTCTTGTTGAAGATCAGCGGCATCGGGTTGTAAGCACCGTTGGGTAGCCCGGCCTCGACGCTCGCCGTGGTCGATACGCCCCACGACGTGAAACCCATGACCCCGGCGAAGTAGTTCTGATGCGGTTTGCTGACGTCGACCTTGATCGACCCAGCAGCGACCGTCACCGTGACGGTGGTTCCGTTTGTGCCATGCGTGTACCCGTTGGCCGCGGCCACGGTCTTGGCGGCGGCCGTGGCGTCCTGGCCGTTCGCGCTTGCATATCCGGCGGCCATGGCCGCCGCATCGGCAACGTTCTGCTGATCTCGGCGCTGGAGGAACGAATCCCCACCGTCGATGATCAGGCCGACCATCCCGATGAGGGCGATCAGGGCGAGGGCGAAGATGACCAGCATCTGCCCGCGCTCCCGCTCCCGGCGGGGGCGGCGAGTGGCCGGTCGCGTACCGGCGAGCGTGGGACGAGACATGGCGTTCGACTCCTTGTTCATGGGACCTGGACGTGGGCCGCAGAGCCCAACGTGATTGGATTAGGCACCGGCAGCAACGGGCTGACGAGCCGGAACGTGGCGGTCACGGTGACCTTGATGTAACTACGTGAAGGACACGACGCGCCCGCGGCGACCGTGACGTTGGCGTCGCTTACGTCGACGCACGTGATCGTCACGCCGGTGGTAGCGAGTCCGGGGACCAGGTTCCTCTGGGTGTTGAAGGTGGCAGTCGTCTCAGCCGACCAGCTGGCCGTCGTGCACGGGCCCACGCACTGGTGGACGCTGGTGGCACGGGCGATCTCGCGAGCCGCCTGGGCCACACCGTTGTTGGTGTAGATGCCGCGTCCGAGGTCGATGACGCCCATCATCATGAACAGGAACGGAATGAGCGCGAGGGAGAACTCGACAAGAGCCTGGCCCCGCTGACCGGGGCGCGATCCCTCGGCCGCCGCGATCCGTCCGATGCGGATCACTTCTTCACCGTGATCGTGTATCCACCGGTTGTCGAAGTGAACGCGCCGCTGGTGACGGTCAGGCTGATTGTGAATGTCTTGTTGTTGGCGGGTCCTGGGTTGTAGAAGACGTGCGGCGATTGCGACTGGCCGTAGGTGGTGACACCGTCTCCCCAGCTCCAGGCCCAGACGTTCGAGCACAGGATGTTGTACGTGCTCGTGTCAGTCACGGTGACCGTAACCGGCGATTGATTGCTCGACGGGGAGCTTGTGTAGGTGAACCCTGCGCTGACCCCGGAGCACGAGAGGGTCGGCACCGGCGTCGGGCTCGGCGTGGGCGTTGGTGATGGTGTCCCGGTGGGCGTTGGGCTCGGCGTGGGTGTTGGCGCGCCGGTTGGCGCGGGGGGGAGGGCATTGATCTGATTCGTGGCCGACGAACTGAAGGTCACCGTCGACCCGCCGAAGAAGGCGGCCATCACGGGTGTCAGCAGCGTGAACCGGCCGACGGCCTTGACCGTCACGGTGTTACCCATCGCGCCGGTACAGCTCGGTGAGCAGGTCAGCGTGATGTCGGCAGGGTTGACGGTGATCACCGAACCCTTCGACTCGAGAACCCCGCGGCAGATGACCATGTTGGTGCTGGTGTTGCAGGCCGCACCCGCGACGTACGAGGTCGGCGTCTGCGCTGCCTGGAAGGATGCCTCGCGGGCGACGTTGGCAATCGTGATCCGGGCGTACGTCATGCGGCCAAGATCGATGGCAGCCGACAGGATAACGAGGAACACGGGCAGCACAATCGCGAACTCCACCAGGCTTTGGCCCAGGGATCGTTCGTGTCGGCGGCGGAGAAGTTTCTTGATACCCATCGTGATGGCGGAGCCTCGATGCTTGAGGGATTGCACAACCAGAAGACTGGCGTCGCTTCCTTGCACGATGACTTGCCGCGGTGCGCAGGTGCATAGCCCGATGGGGGCAATTTTTGAACGCGGAAGTACCGGTTTTCTCACCGGACCACACCCTAGGGATCCGCTGCGCACCAGCCCGGAATCGAAGGAGCCGCGCCTCACAATCGTGAAACGCGGCTCCCGGGCCCCCGACCCCGAATGGCTACCGAGCACGCAGTCGGTCGCCGATCTCGGTCACCTGATGAGTTGAACCCCGACGACGGAGGTGCCGGTGTCTGATCCACCACCCGCCCCGACGGATGACCCCAAGGAAACGGCGAATTGCGGGCCTTCGAAATACCCGACCAGGCATGATGTGGAGCCGTTGCCGCCAGCCACCAAATGCGTGTCGTAGGCATCACAGATTCCGCCGTCATTGCCGTTGATATAGGACTGGTTCAGGTGGAATGCGGCGAAGCCGACCAAAAAGTACCACTGGTTCTGGCCGTTTCCGCCGAGGGAACCGCCTCCGGCCACGCAGTCTGAAACTTGCCCAACAACATTGGTCAGATTTGCCGG
>JANMNF010000323.1:0-1654 GCA_031373765.1 Chloroflexota bacterium | reverse complement strand
CGGCGCGGTCGGTGCCGAGGCCGGGGTCATGGTCATGCTGGAGCTCCTTCGAAATCGACAAATGCCGCCCACGGAGGACGGCATCTTCGAGTGTTCGAACGGGCCTGCTTCCTTCGCCGGTACGAGCCGGATCAGGTTCGGCGGGTCTGTGGCCTGGGGCCACACTCTCAGCGCTGCTGCGCTCCCCGGAGGCGATCTTCAGTTGCCGCGGAGTCTACACCGGGTCCGCACGAGGGCCCCGCAGAGGGTCCGCACCTCAACTCGCGGCGAGTCGACCGTCGATCCAGGCGATGACGTCAGCGATGATCGCCGGTCCCTCGGGTTCGTTGTGCAGTTCGTGACGGATCCCCGCGTAGGTTCGGCGCGTGACGCCGGCGATGTGGGCCAGCGGTTCGGTGGCGCGCGCCGGGACGATCGGGTCGTCAAGCCCGTGGATCACGAGGGTCGGGACACTCAGGGTCGGTGCGGCTGTGCGGACCCGTGCCTGCTCGGCGAACGCATTGGCGCCGAGTCGGGTCGTGGACGAGTTGAGCATGAGTGGATCCGTTCGGGCGGCCTCTTGGCGCGCCTCGTCACGTGACAGCATCGAGGGCGCTATCCCATTGGCGATGCGCATCTTCGGAAGCACGCGGGCGAGAATCGGGGCGAGCTTGTGCTTCCAGGCTGCCTGATCGTCATCGATCCCCGGCGCGGACAGGACCAGGAGGTCCGGCTTCGGACGATCTGAGAGGGCGTACCCGAGCGAAATCAGGCCCCCGAGCGAGTGCCCGTACAGGACGACCGGGCGCCCCGGGAGCGCGGCACGCGTCGCGGCCAGGCGATCTTCTACGTCATCGTGGAACTGGTCGAAGCGATCGACCCACGCTCGCTCCCCGCTCGATGCGCCCATCCCGCGCAGGTCCCAGCCGAACGTCTCGAGTCCGGCCGCAGCGAACTGCTCGCCGACCTCCTCGTACCGCCCGGAATGCTCGCCAACCCCGTGCACGATGAGGACGCCGGCACGCGGCGCCTCTTCGGGCCAATGGCGGGTCAGGGCACCGTCGCCGCCGGACGCGCCGGCAACCCAGTGCCGGGTCAGGAGTCGAAGGCCGTCACGGCTCGAGGCGCTGTCAACGATTGAAGTCATGGCTGGAGCGTACTCCCATGCTCCATCCGCGTGCACGACGGGCATACCATCCGGGGATGGAAGACACCGACTGGATCGAGCTGGGGGACCGTGTCTTCGCGCGTCGATATGCGTTCTTGGACCAGCAGATCGGCCTGGTCCTCGGTGACGGCGCGGCGCTCGTGGTCGATACGCGCAGCTCACCGCGCCACGCCCGGGACCTGCGGGCAGACATCGCGAGGATCACGCCCTTTCCGATCACGACCGTCGTGAGCACGCATTGGCACTGGGACCACGTGTTCGGCAATCACGAATTTCGTCCAGCCACAATCTGGGGTCACGAGCGATGCCGGGCGACGATGCTGGCTCACGGTGAGGCCGAACGAGACTGGGTCATCAACGAAATGCCGGACATCGCGGACGACGTTCGCGGCATGGTTATCGATCCGCCGGACGCCGTCTTCGAGGACGCTGTCACGCTCGAGGTCGGCGGGCGCCCGGTCAACCTTCGGTATCTCGGGCGTGGCCACACGGATGCCGATATCGTCG
>JANMNF010000256.1:0-2256 GCA_031373765.1 Chloroflexota bacterium | reverse complement strand
CGGCTGCTCTTCCGTACTCTGCCGACGACACGGACAACTCCGGCGACTCCGCTGGCGACGAGACGGACAACTCCGGAGACACCGCCGGCGACGAGACCGACAACACCGACAACCCCGGTGACAACGCCGGCGACGAGACCGACAACACCGACCACACCGGTGACACCGCCGGCGACGAGACCGACAACACCGACAACACCGGTGACAACGCCGGCGACGAGACCGACAACACCGACCCGACTCAGGACGTCCTCGGCGAGACGGACGGCGACAACACCGGCCCGACCCAAGACATCTTGGGCACGACCGACGGCGGATCGACGATCGAAATGCCGGCCACCGACACCGTGACCGGGACGGGACCGTCCTCGTCCTACCTCATGCTCGCCGGGCTGGGCCTCATGGTCTGCGCCGGCGTCCTCTTCGCCCCAACCCGCCGCCGCGCGTCAGACTCCGTCGCCTAGACGGCGCTCGCTGTCCCCGAGCAACCCTTACGACCGGAAGGTGCCCCTCCCGGTCGTTTGGATTCCCGGAGCTTCGGGACGACATGGAGCGGGTCAGGCAACGAGCCTCCTGCCGGACGGGGCCAATGCGTGTCGATCGGGGCGGGTCAGCGGTGTTGCCGGACCACCTGCAGCGAGATCCACGCACCGGCCACTTGGTCGGCCGATGAATCAGTGACCCTGGCCGCCCTCGTCCTGCGAACCTGAAGGCGAGGTTGCCGACGGGACTTCGGTCCCCCGAGGAAGGCGCTGCGACGACGGCGCGGGTGTTGGTACGGCACCGTCCTCGTTGCTCCCGCCGCCGCCCTTGTCCTTGTTGCCCTTTGGCGTATCGATCCGATCCACGGCCTTGTGGCTCGCGTCGATCGCGTGCCCGATGGCCTCCATCGCCTTGTCGGGAACACGATGCCAGAGGCGATCTAGAACAACCAGATGCAGCCCGAGCGCGGCCTTCAGCGTCTCGAGGCGATCGTTGTCCGGTCCGGTCTCGGCCTCGTCGACTGCAGCAGCCACGGCGTCGCGATACGCATTGATGGCGGCGGCAATCGCGTTCTGGTCCCCCGCGGAAGCCGCCCGTTCGAGGTCCAGGACCCGAGCATCCACCTGGTGAAGACGCTCGAGCGCTCGAGTGCTCTGGTCCGGTGACATGGCCGCGGTCTCGAGCCAGATCCTGGCGGGATACAGCGGACCACCGGCATTGGAGGCGGCAGCCACGCTCGCAGCTCCGCCGATGGTCAGGGTGGCTGCCATGGCGAAGGCCGCGAGGCGTCGTCGGCCATTGCGGCGTCGGGACAGCCGCGCATCGAGCACGTGCATCCGAGCTTCCTCGATGACGCTCGAGCGCAGGCGCGATACGGCGATGCGATCGGGCGCCAGGCGTGCCGACGCATAGGCGCCCAGCCGTCGCTCGAGTTCGTCTGTCCCCGGATGCTCTTCGTGCACCGCTACCTCATCCATGCCGGTCCGCAACGTTGGGGAGGAGTCCGTCGACTCGCTCCTCGATGTCCAGATCCATCCCGAGCGTGCGTCGGAGTGACGCGATTGCCCGGAACTGGAGCCCTCGGACCGTTCCTTCCTGTTTTCCCATCACGTCGGCCGCTTCGCGAGCGGAGAGCCCGCCAAAGAACCGAAGTTCGATGACCTCGCGCTGCTCATCGGTCAGACCGGCGAGAGCGTGTGACACGGCGTCCATATCGTCGCGGACCGACGCGAGTTGCTCGGGACCCGCGTCGGTCGACGCGCGCTCCGAGACTGCGTCCAGTTCGGCGTGATCGTGGCGTGTCCTGATGTGGTCAATGATCGTGTTCCGGGCCAGCCTGAAGAGCCAGCCCCCGAAGGGAATGCCCCGTTGCTCATAGCGCGGGAGCGCTTCCAGGGCCTTGACGAAGACAAGCTGCGTCAGGTCCTCCGCGTCGCTCGGGCGATGGACGCGGCTGGCGATGAAGCGATAGATCGGCTGGTGGAACTCGTCAAAGATCCGTCCGAATGCCCAGGCGTTACCCGCCTTGGCATCACGGATGAGCCGCTCAAGCGCCTCTTCGTCAATAGTCACAACGAACCAAACCGCCCCTCGTTAGGCGGACTCCCCCTCCACGCCGGCAATGCTCCACCGTCAGGGGAGATCGATCAGAACCCGATCCATCCCGCGACGAAAGGCCAGCGACGGGAATCCCGCCTCGGTCAAGGCACGATACCCGTCAGCAAGGCCCCATGCGAACCAATCTGCTCGGTGCGCGTCAGAACCGGTGACAGC
>JANMNF010000244.1:0-3272 GCA_031373765.1 Chloroflexota bacterium | reverse complement strand
GAGACGGCTGCGACGCCGCCGACCGCGATGGTCGAAATAGCGTCACCGCCATCGACAGCCCGAACCTTCGGGATGACGGCGGTCCCGGCCGGGACGGCCGGCGCCAGCGGGCTGATGGCATCGAGCCGGATGATGCCATCGCGGATGTACGCGGAACGAAGTGCCGTTCTCGCGCCTTCGAGTTCGGGAGGGAGCGACCCGGCCGGCGCCGCATAGAGTTGCGCTACCTGCTCGGCCGTCAGCTCGGTCCCGGTCGCTGGATCCTTCAGGGCAAACGGGCCCTCGACCCGATCGATGCCATCGATGGCGACGAGGCTCGCGGAGTATTCCATGACCGCCTGGATTGTCTCGACATCCGTCGTGCCGGCCCGTGGTTCCACGAGGATGGTGATCGGCGATGTTTCGCCCGGTCGGAAGTCGTTCAGCAGCGAGACCCAGGCATCGCGACTCGGAAGACCGGCCGGGAAGATGCTGGCATCCGGTACGCCCTGCTGGAGCCGGAAGAACGGTGAGCCAGCCAGGAACAGGACGGCCAGGACGGGCACGAGAACGGCGATCGGACGGCGCATGACGGCATGCGCAACTCGCGCCCATCGCGATTCACTGGCCGCAGCGGCCGCGGCGCCGCCGAGACCGAGCCGACGAAGGATGCCGGCCGTCGAAACAGCATTGACCCGTGGCCCGAGCACGCCGAGCAGTGCCGGCAGGAAGGTCATCGAGAAGATCACCGATGAGAGAACCACGATGGCCCCACCGAGCCCGATCGAACTGAGCGCGCTCGCCTTGAACCAGAGGAGACCGGACAATCCGATGGCGACGGCAATGCCGGAGAAGACGACCGCCGTGCCGGCGGTCGCGATCGAGATCTGGACCGCAGCCTCGGTACTCCGGCCTTTCGCGAGTTCTTCGCGGAACCGACTCGTTATGAAGAGCGAATAGTCGATGGCCAGGGCGAGCCCGAGCATCGTGGCGATATTCAGGACGTAGATGCTCATTTCCGTCTCGCGGGCGACCAGGTTGATGACCGCGAGCGACGTTGGGATCGCGAGGCCCGCGACGACCAACGGCATCCCCGCTGCGACCAGCGAGGCAAAGACGAGGATCAGCACGAGGGCCGCGATCGGCAGGGATACGGTCTCGGCCCTGACAAGATCTCGCTCCGAGAGCGCAGCCGAGTCCCTCTGGACCGGCCCGAAGCCGGTCAGCGCAACCTCGTAGCCGGGCGGCGGTGCGAGGAGTGCCTCGATGGAATCGACCGCCTCAACCGACTTGTCGTCGGTCATGTTGAGCCCGATCACCACATAGGCTGCGTTGCCGGCGATGCTCACGAAGCGATCGTCGTGGGTCTCGGCGTACCCGGTGACGCCGCTGACCCTGGAGTCACCCTTGAGGCCGGCCAGGGTTGTCGCAATCGCCGTCTGGAAGTCGTCACCGCGAGCGTCGGCGCCACCTGTCTCCGCGTGGAAGAGGGCCAGATACGCACTCTGGCCGCCACCGAACTCGGCCTGCAGCCGCTCCGAGACGCGCGCCGATTCGGAGTTCTTGTCCAGCCAGCCGCCCGCCGACAGTTGAGCTGACGTGCCCGCAGCGAGTGGCGCCGCACCGGCGGCCACGAGCAGCATCACGAGGAGGACGAACCGGCGTCGTCGGTAGACGAACGCGCCCCAGCGGCTGAACATCAGGATCCCTTCCCTTGCAGTGGCGGCACCCGCGGGCACCGTTCGTCGAGGTGAACGCCGTCACATTAGAGAATGGTCATTCTCTTTGTCAACCCGGGATCGGTTGCTCGCCGTACGCGTTCGGACTAGGATGGGGAAGATATGTTCGCTATGAATCGAGTTCGGGCGTGCCGCGCGTAACCCCTGCCCACGGGCAGGAGGTCCGTGAGCGGATCGTCGGTGCTGCGCTCCGCGTCTTCGGGGAGCGTGGCTTTCACCGCGCAACGATTCAGGACGTCGTTCGCGAGTGTGGGCTCTCGGTCGGCGCCATCTACACCTATTTCAAGGGCAAGGAAGACCTCTTCCTGGCAACCTGTGACATGGCCTCGGGGCGCGGGCTCGGCGAGCTGGCAACGAGGCTCGCCACGGGGCGAACCGTCGCGGATCGGCTCGCGATCGCCGTTGCCTTCTACTTCGATAGTGCCGAAGAGAGCGCGGCCGGTCCCGGCGATGCCGATTTCCTCGTCCAGGCATGGGCCCAGGCGGACGCCGAGCCGGCGGCACGCGAGATGCTCCAGCGGCGACGCGCGCAGCTGGTCATGGCCGGGACGTTCCTCCTCGAGGAGGGGATTGCGCGCGGCGAGCTGCCGCGCTGGATGGATGCCCAGGCCACGGCTCGTGCGTATATCGCGCTCCTCGACGGCATGCTCCTGGTCCGGGCGGAGGAGGGGACCGCGTTCCGCCGGGCCGATGCGGAGAGTCAGGCACGCGAAATCCTGGCTCTGGTCCTCGCCGGCGCCCTGAGCGAAACGAGGCCGTCCATTCCCGAGGTCGCCGCGCAACCGTATTCGGTGGTCGGACCGGTACCCAGCGGCGCCCGGGAGCGGGGTTCGGCGGCGTAGACTCGGCCACAATGTCCCCCTCACCAGCACCGTACGTTCAGACCGTACTGGGGCCCGTCGATCCCGCGACGCTGGGATTCACCCTGCCCCATGAACACACGGCGATCGCGCTCTGGCAGATCCCGAATCGTTGGGATTACTGGGAACTGACCCGGGACGCCCCGATCATCACGGAAGAGCTGGTCCGTTTTCGCGACGCCGGAGGCTCGGCGCTCGTCGATCTGACCCTTCCAGGTGTCGGCAGAGATCCGACGTGGTTGGTTCAGTTGGCCAAAGCCACCGGCCTCAACCTGGTCATGGGCTGCGGCTGGTACCGCGAGTCGTACTACCAGGCCGAGGCCCGGATCGACCGGCGATCTGTCGAGGACCTGGCCGACGAACTCGTCCGTGAGGCGACCGAAGGGATTGTCGTCGCCGGCCTCGATGCCCCCGTTCGCCCCGGCATCATCGGCGAGATCGGAACCGACAAACCATGGCTGTCGGCCCAGGAGGAGCGGGTCCACCGGGCTGCCGCTCGGGCAGCGCAACGAACCGGCCTGGCCATCACCACCCACGGAGTCATGAGCGATGTGGGCCTCGCCCAGCTCACGGCATTCGAGGATGAGGGCGCCGACCTCTCGCGGGTCGTCATCGGGCATGCCGATTCCCACCCGGTCCTTGACCACTACCTCGAGATCATTCGACGGGGCGCCAACCTCGAATTCGACTTCCT
>JANMNF010000231.1:0-3052 GCA_031373765.1 Chloroflexota bacterium | reverse complement strand
GCCGATCTCGATCGCGATGGGCGGCGGCGGTCTCATCGGGCTGCCCGCGGCCGACGGGTCGGAGGCGCTTCGCCGGCACCCGGACTGGATCAAGGCACGGATGCCGTCCGGCGAGAACTACCAGGACCTCAAGCGCCTGCTCCGCGGCCTGAACCTCAACACCGTCTGCGAGGAGGCCCACTGCCCCAACATCGGAGAGTGCTGGGACCAACGGACCGCCACGATCATGATCCTCGGCGACACCTGTACCCGCGCCTGCGGCTTCTGCAACATCAAGACCGGCAAGCCCACCTGGTTCGATGACGACGAGCCGCGCCGGGTCGCCGATGCCCTCGAGGGCCTGGGCCTGGAGCACGTCGTGGTCACATCGGTGGCCCGAGACGACCTGCCCGACGGCGGCGCCGGCGTCTTCGCCGAGACCATTCGGCAGCTCAAGGCTCGCGTGCCTGGGATGGGCGTCGAGGTCCTGATCCCCGATTTCAACGGGGAGGAGGCGCCCCTTCGCACCGTGATGGACGCCGGTCCCGACATCCTCAACCACAACCTCGAGACCGTGAAGCGGCTCCAGAAGCCGGTTCGGAAGCGGGCTCGCTGGGACCGGACGCTTAGCGTCCTCGAACGGGCAAAGGTCTATGCCGCCGAGTACGGGCACGACGTCCATACAAAGAGCTCGCTGATGGTCGGCCTCGGCGAGACGGCCGAGGAGCTGACCGAGGCGTTCGTGGCGCTGCGGGAGGTCGACTGCGACATCCTCACGATCGGGCAGTACCTGCGCCCGTCCCTCAAGCACCTGCCCCTCGAGCGCTACTACCACCCCGATGAGTTCGTCGCGATGAAGGCCGAGGCCCTCGCCCTGGGCTTCAAGCACGTCGAATCCGGTCCGCTCGTTCGTTCGAGTTACCACGCTCGCGACCAGGTCCCCGGCGCCGAGCTGAAGGCCATGCGCCGCCGTCAAGCCACCCTCGACGCCGAGGGCCGGGTCATCCCGCTCGCGGGCTGATCACCGACGCCTTCGGGCAGGCGACGGAGCCATCGTGACCGCCGGTCAGGCGAGCGCCTCGCGCACGAGGTTCTGGAAGTGATAGACGCCATTTTCACGGCGCGGACTGAGGCGACCCGCCTCGTATGAACTGGACCGCAGGCCACGCTGGACCTGCTCGCAGATGACGATGTCCTCCTGCTGGATCTGGTCCGAGAAGGCGATCGCCTGCTGCATCGACTCCCAGCCCTCGCCCGTGCCGGGTTCCGCGAAGTACCACTCGAAGACGGTCAGGGTCCGGTCGGCCGAGAGTGGGATCACCTGGTTCATGCTCATGTTGTCCGGGTAGATGTTGAACATCGTGTTCGGATAGAGCCAGTAGTAGAGAGCCTCGTCCTCGCCATCCGGCGAGCGAATGAAGCGTCGGTCGCGACCATGCACTTCGCCTGCCTTGAGCTCGCGGACTGGTGCGTGCTGCTTGGAGTACCAACGGAATGTCTCGACCGAATAGGCGTCGTAGTCGAGTTCCTTGAACAGCGCGGGGTGGGCGATGGGGATGTGATAGCCCTCGAGGTAGTTCTCGACGTACACCTTCCAGTTGCACTCGACCACGTATTCGCGGCGCTCAACAAGGCTCATCCGGTCGATGTCGTAGCCAGATCGAGACACCTCGTCCGGGATGGCACCCATGACTTCTGCGAGCTCGGGCCCATCAATGTCGAGGCTGACGAAGACAAACGGCCCCCACGCGGCCACGCGGACCGGCCGAAGTCCGAATTCGCCGCGATCGAAGCCGGCCGCATCGTCCATTTCGGGAGCCGTCCGCAACGCGCCATCGAGCCCATAGGTCCAGCCGTGATACTGGCATTGGAGGCTTTTCCGATTGCCCCGCGAAAGTGCCACCTGCCCGGCTCGGTGTCGACAGACGTTGTAGAACCCGCGCAGCAGCCCTTCGGTGTCGCGCACCAGGACGATGGGCTCGTCGAGGATGGTCACCGGGACGAAGTCCCCGGGTCGTTCGAGGTCCTTGAGCCGGCCCGCAAGCTGCCACGTCTTGCCGAAGATCGACCGTCGCTCGCGCTGGAAGATGTCCGGATCCAGGTACTCGCGGGAGCTCAGCGTTACGGCCGACGCGATGTCCGTCGCGGTAATACTTCCATTCGCAGCGGCAAGCGCGGCATCCGCCGGAAGGGATCGGCCAGGCATCGAGGTAACACGGGTCATGGCACGGAAGTGTACTGGTCCACACCGGCACCAACGGGCCGGCCTTCGCCCGGCACCACCTTGATACGGTGGCGCGGTATCCTGAGGTCTGATGACCCGCCAACTGTCCCGTTCGATCCCGCTCGCTGAACTTCACTGTCATCTCGGTGCGGCGGTGACGCCCTCGATCATGTGGGGCATTGCGCACTCCCAGGGGATCAAGCTTCCGACCAAGGATTACTGGGATTTCCGACAGCTGATCACGGTCAACCCGCGGGCCGCGAAGTCCTTCGAGACCTATCTCCAGCTCTTCCATTGGACGGAACTGATCCAGAGTTCCCCGCTGGCCGTCGAGCGGAGCGTGTATGAGGTGGTCGGCGGGGCGTATCGCAAGAACAACGTGACCACGATGGAACTGCGCTTCAACCCGATGAAGCGAAATCGCGGCGGTGAGCAGGACCTCGACCACATCATCGCGGCCGCGGTCCGGGGCATGGATCGCGCCCGGCTCGAATATCCGATCAAGCCTGGGCTGATCTTCTGCCTCGATCGCGCCTTCCCGTACGAGCTCAACGAGATCATCGCCGAGAAGGCGATCCTGTGGCGTGATCGCGGCGTGGTTGGCCTCGACATCGCGGGTCCCGAATCGTCGACGTTCCGCGTCGCCGACTACCGCAAGCTGATGCGCCGCGCCCGCCAGTACGGCCTCGGGATCACCGTCCACACTGGCGAATCCGGACCGATCGAAGAGGTCGCACGCGTCGTCGAGCTCCTCGAGCCGGATCGAATCGGGCACGGCATCAAGGCTGCCTACGACCCGCGCGCCATGGCGATGATCAGTGAGCGCGGCATCGTCCTGGAGATCTGCCC
>JANMNF010000227.1:0-4695 GCA_031373765.1 Chloroflexota bacterium | reverse complement strand
TGCCTTCGCGAGGGCTGGCCGATCCGCTGGGTTCCAATCTCCACGATCTACGGCGACGAGCGCAGCCACATCCGCCCGATGCACCACTTCCGCGAGTTCGTCGGGGTGGCCATGCGAGCGCGGCGCATCGTTCGGAGCGGCAGCAAGCCCGCCTGATGTCGCAGCTGGACGACGTCCTCGATCTGGCCGTCGATGTCCTCGGGCGGGAAGACGTGATCGGCGCGTACCCACATGGCTCGGCGGTCCTCGGCGTGCTTCGGCCGCGGAGCGATCTCGACGTGCTCGTCCTCGTCGAGCGGCCCACGACCGAGGCCGAGAGACGCTCGATCACGGACGGGCTGCTCGCGATCTCGGGTCGGCGACGCCGACATCCCGACGATCGGCCGGTCGAGCTGACGATCGTTGTGGGGTCTGGCGTGCGCCCGTGGCGGTATCCGCCTCGAAGCGACTACCAGTACGGCGAGTGGCTGCGCGCCGAGTACGCGGCCGGCCTGACGCCCGGTCCCATCGAGAGCCCGGATCTCACGCCGCTCTTGACGATGGTCCTCCAGGGTGGCCGTGCGATCTTCGGGCCGCTGCCCGCCGAGGTCTTCGACCCGGTGCCCGCGTCGGACCTGCGCCGCGCGATCGTCGAGGGAATCCCGGGCCTTCTGACCGACCTCGAAGGAGACGAGGCCAACGTCCTGTTGACCTTCACGCGCATCTGGACGACCTTGGCGACCGGGCAGATCGTCTCGAAGGACGCCGCCGCGAACTGGGCCATCGAGCGGCTCCCGGCGCCGAATCGACCCTTGATCGAGCAGGCGCGGGACGTTTACCTGGGAACGTGTGCCGATGACTGGGACGGGCAGGGCGACGCGGTCCGGGCGGTCGTCGCGGTCATGACGAAGGCGATTGAAGGACTTCGAGATGCCCCAATCTGAGCTCAGATGGTCGGGAATCTCGGGGATGGTGAACCCAGCAGCCATGCTGCGACTCTTATGACCTGATGGACGTACTCGAAGATCCAGAGTCGACCGCCATTGTCGCGAGGGCGCGGCATCAAGATCGAGCCGCGTTCACGGCGCTCGTGTCGCCTCGCCTCAAACGTTGGCTCCGAATCGCGTCGGCCATTCTCGGCAACGAGACGGATGCCCTCGATGCATTGCAGGGAACGCTGGTCGCGATCTGGTCGACGCTCCCGGGGTTGCGAGACGCGTCGCGATTCGACGGCTGGTCAACGCGGATCCTTGTCAACGAGAGCCGCAGGGTCCTGAGACGACGCGTCCGAACGCGCGTGCATGAGATTTCGCTCAATTCGAGCCTGGGGTCGGCGCAGGCCACCGGGCATTCAGAACCGGACGATGTTGCAAACGTCGATAACCGTGCGGCCCTCGAGGGCGCGTTCGAACGCCTCGACGTCGATGCCCGGGCCCTGCTTGTGCTCCACCACATCGAAGACTTATCGGTGGTCGCAATCGCCGAGACCCTTGGCATTCCCGAAGGAACCGTGAAATCACGACTGTTCACGGCTCGAGGAGCGCTTGCCCGGGCCCTCGCAGAGGAGATTCCATCATGAACTCACCATCCGACGAGGATCTCCGTCGGCTCCTGGCCGACCGGGGCTCTCGCGCCAAACTGGCCAACGAATCCGAACTGCTCGCGATCACGTTCCTTTCGACCGCGAATCGGCGGTCTCACCGCGGAGTGGCCCTGACGATGGCCGCGGCGCTGCTCATTGCGGTCGTCGTCGCGATCGGGGCACTTCTTCCCGGCAGTCCCCTCTCCGACTGGCTCCAACAACAGGTTGCCCCGTCCGCCACAGCACCGGTGGCAACGCCGACGACATCGGCCGCGTCGCCAGCACCATCGTCCTCCGCAGACAGATCGACGTTCGTTGGTGAAGGATTCACGTTCTCATACCCGGCGAGCTGGGAGGTCCTCAGCCAGTACGCGCATTTTGGCCTCCACGGCCCGACCGTGATGGGTGCCGTCGGCATCGGCGAGTTCAATACCGGATGCGTGGTGGATTCCTCATCGGTCTCGTGCCCGGCCGACCCGAACTGGGTCGTGCCGCCGGACGGGGTGGTGCTCGCCTACCGATTCGGCGCGTGGCTCGGTCCGATCGTTTCCTTGCCCGCGGCGACGCCCGGTCCCGGTGAACGAAGTGTCGATGTCGGTGGGCGAGTTGCATTTCGGTCGGATGGAGCGATGTCGATTCGAATCCATTTCCCAGGAGCCCCCGAGTTCATCGAGGCGCGCTGGGGAGCCGACTCCTCAGACGCACCGCTGCTCATCCAGGCCGTCCTCGACAGCTGGGTCTGGATCTCGCCTCCGATCTACTGACACGGGTGGCGATTCAGCTACCAGGCGTGGGCTGGGGCGCGAGTTCGGTCAGGTCGGCGACGCGCTACATGCGCTTGGACCGGATCCGACCCAGTAGCGACAGAGTCCAGGGATCAGGCTGAGAACGTCCACCCCACTCGATTCCGGACTCTGGTTCCGAAACATTTCCGCTCTGAAGAACATGCTGAGGGCTCGATTCGAGCCTTCATAGGCGACGACGACCTGTGTCCTGTCCACGCCGGCCAGCTCGTAGACCGTCGACTCAGTATGTGGAAAGTTCATCGACTCAGCATTGCCGATCGGCATCAGGTCCGTGGCGGTGACTTCGTACCCACCGGTCCCCGACCCGACGTAGTCAACTCCGCGGAATGTGAGTGTCGTCGCCTCGGTGACCGATGTCTGGGTCCGCTGGCATCCGCCCGCGACTACAACGACAAGCGCCAACAGCGCCCAAATCGTTCGCCGCACGCAGTTACCGCCCCTCATCCCGATCGGCGCACCAGCCCCGAATGACAGCGGTCAGGGCCGCGGACTTGGCCTCCAGATCGGCCGCCGAATCGATCCGCACATAGCGCGCTGTGCCGTCGCCGCCCTCGAGAATCAAGTGATCCCCGGAAATCCGGGCGCCGGTATGAAAGAGCAGGCTCACGTACGACTTGGCCTGTGGGTTGATGCTCACGATGTTGCCGAGATAGGCGAAGGTCGGCGTCTTCCATTTGATCGATTCGGTGTCGCGCGCGTCAGCCGAAAGGATCACGCCCCGCACGGCGCGCATGAGCTCGAGTTGGGGATGGGAACTTCCCTCGAACCAGGCGTCGACTTCATCCGCCACGATTGCAGCTCCTTCTCGATGCTGACGGCCTATCGACAACGAGCGGTCTGGCACAGGTTCGCCGGCCGACCGTTTCCATCCACAATCTGGCGGTTGGCCAACGGATCACGAAGTGAGACGACCAACTCGTATGGGTACCCGACGGCAGAGGACCCGACGACAAGGTAGTGATCCTGGCATACGACTACGACCTGAACCTTGGCCGGCGATTCCGTGATCTGCGCGATTTCACAGTTCGCATTCGGGCCGCTGATGGCAAGCACGCCGAACGTCCGGTCATCGATGGTCCAGTAGTCGATCGACTCGGTGACGCCCTTGGTCACCGTGAAAGCTCCCCACACGAGCGCCGCGACGGCGCCGAGCGTGATCGCCCAGGCAGCGATCCGCTGACGCGTCGTCGGTGGGTCCTCCGCTGCATCGGTCAAGGCGTGCCCGTCCTCCCGAGATCGGCCCGCGCTCAGCCCAACTTGAGCTGGGGCAGGACTTCCTTGCCGAAGACCTCGATGAATTCGGCCTGGTTGCGGCCGACGTTGTGGAGATGGATCTCGTCGAAGCCCATGTCGAGGTAATGCTGGATGTGCGCAGCGTGGGCGGCAAGATCGGAGGTCATGAGGACGCGGTTCTTGAAGTCCTTCGGGCCGACCATCTTGGCCATCGCTGCGAAGTCCTCGGGATTCTTGATGTCCTGCTTCGGGAAGGGCATGCCGCCGTTCGGCCACTCGAGGACTGCCTGGTCGATGGCCTCCTGGTCCGTTCGGGCCCACGACACGTGGATCTGGAGCATCTTCGGGGCCATCGACGGGTCCTTGCCGACCTCGCGAGCCCCCTCCTCGAACTTCGCCCAGAGCATCCCGATCTTCTCGTCCGCGGCGCCGACCGTGATGATCCCGTCGGCGAACTTGCCGGTCTTCTTGGCGTTGATCGGGCCGGCGGTCGCAACGTAGACCGGGACCGGCTGCTCGGGCCGCGTGTAGAGCTTGGCGCTCTCGAGCGTGAAGTACTCGCCCTTGTGCTTGACGACATTGCCGGTGAACAGCTTGTTGATGATCTCGATGCTCTCGAACATCATCGCGCTCCGGACGCCGATCTCCGGCCAGACGCCCCCGACGACGTGCTCGTTGAGCGCCTCGCCGGCACCGAGCCCCAGGTAGAACCGGCCGGGGAACATGGCCCCGAGCGTCGCCGCCGCATGGGCGATGACCGCCGGGTGATACCGAAATCCCGGGCACGTCACGGCCGTTCCGAACGGCAGCGAGGTCCGGACGCCGAGCGCGCCCATGAACGACCACGCGAAGGCAGAATTGCCCTGCTGCGGGGTCCACGGGTGGAAGTGCTCGCTGACCATGAACCCGGCCTCGAAGCCGGCGGCCTCGGCCTGGGCGCACCAGTCGAGCAGATCCGTGGGGTGGAACTGCTCGAGCATTGCCGCGTAGCCGATCTTTGCCATGTCAGGTGACCTCTCGTTCGCCCGGGCGTTGCGGCCCGGCATCCGCCGTTCGACTCATGGTACGAGGGAGGGCCATCGACGGCTCGTGAGG
>JANMNF010000223.1:0-3399 GCA_031373765.1 Chloroflexota bacterium | reverse complement strand
CGCCGACGCCCGCGTTGACATCCAAGCCGTTCAGCCTTCGCGTCCTTTCGAACCGGATCCTCGGAAGCCGGGACGAGGACCGATCGAAGCAGTGACGATGGGTCGCCCGAGAGCGACGATGCCTGGGCCGACCGGAGCCTGAAGAGCTGGCCGTTTGCCCATCCCGACCGGGTGTACGATCGCCTGGGGGAGTAGCTCAGTTGGTAAGAGCAGCCGTCTTATACACGGCCGGTCCCTGGTTCGAGCCCAGGCTCCCCTACCACCCAACCGGTATCACCAGAACCTGCGGATCCAGGCCGCCGCGTGACAGTTCGCGCGCGGGATGGCTCAGACGACGGCCCGCACCATCCGAATGATCCGCTCCCGGCGGTCTGCGTCGAACGAGCGCTGAGCCGGCAGTGACGCCAGCCACGGCCCGACCTGATGAGGCGTGATGAGAGCGCAGTTCGGCGTGCGCTGCACCTTCGGGTCCGTCCCGACGACCGCGGCATAGACCTTCACGACATGGTCGGCATCGTCACCCCCGAACCAGACCCGGACGCGATCCGCGTCGCGTGACGCACGGTCGAGCGGGTGGTCGATCAGGTGCGTGCGTCCATTGGCGACGCGGACCTCCCAGCTGCGCACGCCGCGCGAGATGACGGCACCGGCCGGAGGCAGGACCTCGAGGACGGCCGCTCCGAATGGGCCGATGACGATCTCGGGGATGATCCGGCTGCCATCGGGCAGGGGTACGCGCGTCGCCACGGCGTGGTCGGCACCGAGTGTCATCCGGGAGCTGTAGGCCGGCGTGTGTTGGATGCGCCGGTCCGACATCGATCCCAGCGCCGAGCTGACACGGACAACCCCGAGGATGCCGAAGGCCGCGGGTGCGATCAGGCCAAAGGCCCAGACCATGGCTCCGATCGCCATCTGCGTTGAGGTGGCCCGACCTGTGGGGGTGAAGGCGCCCAGGAGGCCGGTCCCGAAGACGGTATACGCCAGGAAGGTGGCCCCGAGCAGGAAGATGCTGCCCACAACAAGCGCGCGCATGATCGGCCAGAGACCTGGACGATCGACATCGGGGCGCTCGGAGGCGATCACCTGCATGCCGTCCATCCTCGACGATCGCTCGCCCAAAGGCCATGACACATTCGGGCCATTTCCAGGGGTGACGGAAGGCTGACAACCGCCACCGCCGTGCATGGAACGGTGCGTCCGGGCGATCCCACGGCGCCGTGTTGGCGGGCTCGGCGAGTGGTTCGGAGGCCGGGCGATCCTGCGGGCCGGGGGCAAAGGGGCCATTGGCGCGTGAGACAGCCGTACCATAGCCATCGCCCCATGCTCTCGGCGAGACTCTCGACAACGACGGGCAACGACGTCCGTGCGAGGAGTCCGCATGCAGCGCGTTCGCGATCGGCAGACACGGCTGAGCCTGCAACTTGTCGGCGCGATGATTGGTGCCGGCCTGCTCTGCCTCGCCCTGGTCCTGCCGGCGTTCGGCGCCGCCGTTGGCCCGACGAAGCTCGAGAACCCGTCCGTCAGCCCGCGCACGGGTACGACAGCTACGCTGATCACCTTCAGCGTCACGTATCGGAGCGTCAAGGGATCGGCTCCGGACTATGTCCGGGTCGTTGTCGGCTCGTCGACCTTTCCGATGACCTCGCCCGGATCGAACTGGAAGCAGGGCGTCGTGTTCAGCGTCGAAACGACGCTGCCGGTCGGCACGGCCTCGGTCCGATTCGAGGCGAAGGACACCGAGAAGTTCGTCGACACCGTCGAAGGCGGTTCGGTCACGATTGGTCAGCCCGACCCGACGCCGGCGCCCACACCGAAGCCAACACCCAAACCCACACCCGCTCCGACATCGGGTAGTGGCGGATCCACCGGGAGTGGCTCGAGTGGCGGCAACGACACGGCCAGCGGCTCCGGTTCCGGTTCAACATCCGGCTCGGACCCCACAGGCACCATAGGCGGTGGCGGCACGACCAATACGGGCGGCGACAGCGCCACGGGTCCGCGACGACCAAACGAAGACGGGCCCGGCGAAGCAGGAACCGGAAGTGGCTCGACCGGAGGCTCGTACGGGACGTCATGGGGCGGACCGGGTGCGAGCACTGGTTCAGGGGGCGTGAAGGGGACCCTGGCCGGGTCCTCCGGCCACAGTGAGGCCGCCCGAATCGACGGCGGGCTCGGTGGCGGCACTGTCGGCTCTGGCGCCGGGACAAACTCGACCACGAATCGCGGCCCTGGTTCCGGATCAGCATTCGTACCGTCCTATAGCGGGCCGTTCAACGGGGGCCTCGCGGCGCTCGGGCTGCAGGGCCCGGGCCACATCCCCACAACCCCGGCTGTTCTCGTCTCGACCATCGCTGTCTCGACCTGGATGGCCTTCATGTTGTTCAACAAGAAGCGCAAGGACGAGGAGGCGCCGGCACCCGACGAGGTCCTCCATGCCCACGCAGCCAACGGGACGGGTATCGCGCCGGATTCTGACCTCGCCGAGTTCCCGGATCCCGAGGACAACATGCCCCGCTGGCGACGCCCGTCACTCCTGGTGGCGCGCAAGGCCGATCCGATACGCGATCCGGCGCCGGTCCGGCCAGCGATGGCCTTCCCCAGGCAGGCATCGGGGATCCCCGACGATGTCGAACGTCGGCAGGTCCGTTACACCGTCGCTGCCCTTCTTGATCGCCCGGACGAGCTTCGCTCCACGCAGATCGGCGAGGTCACGGCCGGCGACGAACTGCAGGTCGAGGGCCGCAGTGGGACCTTCTGTCGGATCATTTGTCCGGACGGCCGACAGGGCTGGATCCATCGCACGGCGCTCACGGAGCCGCTCGGATCCGGTCGTCGAACCTGGGAAATTGAGGATTTCGCTCACCCGCCGGACGCTGAGAATGCCCTCGCCGCGCTCTTGACGGCACGCGGCATGCAGCGGCGGATCATCTAGGCCGAGGTCGGGCGCGAGCCCACGGATCAGGAACTGACCCGGCCCGCCCGTCCCGACCGCTTCGCCGCGCCCTTCCGGAGGATGAGGATGTGCTGGTGGACGATGTTCGGTACGAAGCCCGACGGGTATCCGTACGGCCGCAGCCGGGTGCCCGCCTGATACCAGATGATGTCTCCCTTGGCCACGAAGCCGACCGATTCGGCGCGGACTGCCAGATCCGAACCCGTAAAGACGTACCGACTGCCCTGGTACGCGTCACGGACGATCAGGGCCGCGTACCCGCCCGGACGGAGGACCCGGTGGAGCTGGCCGATGACGTCGGTCATGCGGTCGAGAAAGTCCGCGTAGTTGGTGAGGTTCGCCAGGTCCGCGGGATCGTCCGTGACCATCGCGTAGTCCGTCCGCCGGTTCGCGTGGGCCGCGGCAAGCGTTCCGCCGGCCATCGTCATCGGCAGCTGGATGTTGTA
>JANMNF010000216.1:0-4135 GCA_031373765.1 Chloroflexota bacterium | reverse complement strand
AGTACTTCCTGCTCGGGTCGTTCAGCTCGGCAATCTTCCTGTTCGGCCTTGCCTTCGTCTGGGGCCTCACCGGGACGACACGGATCGGTGAGGTTGCCGATCAGCTGACGGCCATGACAGCGACCGGCGGACTCCCGGCCGGGCTCGCCCTCGGGCTGGCGTTCCTTACGACAGGTGTCGCGTTCAAGATCGCCGCGGTCCCGTTCCACTACTGGACACCGGATGCGTACCAGGGCTCGCCGACGCCGGTCACCGGCTACCTGAGTGTCGGTCCCAAGGTCGCGGCGTTTGCGCTGATCCTCCGGCTGTTCGTCGAGGCGCTCGGGCCACTCAAGGCTGACTGGCTCGCGGTGGTGGCTGTCCTGGCCGTCCTGACCATGACCCTCGGCAACCTCGTGGCACTGACCCAGACCAACGTCAAGCGGATGCTGGCCTACAGCTCGATCGCCCACACCGGCTACATGCTCGTCGGCCTGGCGGCCTGGGCAGCCGGTCGACTCGAGGGCCTCGAGGGGCTGCTCTACTACGCCGCCGCGTACTCGGTCATGAATCTCGGCGCGTTCGCTGTGATCGCCGCGCTCCAGAAGCGCGCCGGCGTCACGTCGAACCTCGATACCTTCGCTGGTCTGGGGCGCCGCGAACCGGCCATGGGCATCCTCATGACCCTCTTCCTGTTGTCCCTGACCGGCATCCCGCCGACCGCCGGGTTCTTCGCCAAGGCCTACGTGATCCTTGCTGCGGTCCAGGCGAGCCAGGACGGCGCGTCGGTGCTCGGGCTGCTGGCCGTCGTTGCAGTGCTCAACGCCGCCGCCGCTGCGTTCTACTACCTGCGCGTCGTCGTCTACATGTTCATGCGCGAACCGGTTTCGGAAGAACCGGCCCTGTCGCACGGGCGCCTGATGTGGGTGGGCCTGGCGATCACCACGATCCTGACCGTGGTCCTCGGCCTCATTCCGGGGCCGCTGCTCGAGATCGTCGGGAACGCGGCCCGCGCGATCGGCTAGGACGCGATACCGCCGATCTGCACGGGCGCGCTCGGCGCCCTGCGAGGCCCGTCAGGGCGTGACGTTGACGCCCGGCAAGATCAGGTTCAGGTTGGCGGCCATGATGTCCGGCCCGATGCCCCCGAGCGCTCCGCCGCGGATGATTCCGTCCGCATCGACCCAGAAATGCACCGGCAGAGCGATGGCGTCCCAGTCCTGGGCGGCCGATCCGTCTGAATCGAGTCCGATCGGAAACTGGGCACTGAGCGATCGCACGAACGATGCGACCGTGCCTTCGTCCTCACGGATGTCGATCGCGACGACCAGGAGTCCCGAGTCGGCATAGCGCGCCGCGAAGCCGCTCATCAGCGGAAACTCGTCGACGCACGGCGGACAGGTCGTCTGCATGAAATTCACCCAGACCGGACGCCCGTGGAGGCTCGCCAGGTCGATCCGGCCACCGCCCAGCTGTGGAACGGACAGCCGGGGGGCGGCCTCGCCGATATGGAATCCGGTCGTGCTGATGCTCGCCTCGATCGACGGCGGCGGCGTGAGCCCGGTCGTGGGCGTGGCGACCGCAGGCTGGCTGGCGCCGGGTGATGCGTTGGCCGCGTCGGTTGGAGCGGGTGATGGCTCGGGCAGCAGGATCACCGCCGAAAACAGGATCGCCACCGCGACCATGGCCCCGGTGACCAACCCGACCGCAACCGTCGCACGAGGTCCCATTGGGCGAGCGTACCAGTACGAGCGGGTTCGGGCGGAGAGGCGGAAGCGCTGCTAGCCTTGCCCCGTGGACGAACTCACGATCAGATTACGCACGCGGCTCGTACCGTCGATCCTCTCGGCGCTCGGCGTGGCGTTGCTCATGGCCGGGCTGCTGACCTACACGGCACCGGTTTCGGCCGGCCCCGAGCCGTCGCAGGCGCCCACGATCGTCACTGCCCCGCCCACGATCGCGCCGACGTTCACGGCGACGCCTTCGGACGAACCCACGCCATCCCCCGCACCAACGCCGCCGGCCGATCGTGTCGCGACGCGCGTCGTGATCAAGGCCCTCAAGATCGACCTCCCGGTCATCGACCAGCCGTCGAACGTGACCTACCCGCTGTGCAATGTCGCGATGTACCTGCGGGAACTCCATCAGCCGGGGTTCGGTGGCGCCACGTACCTGTACGCCCACGCCCGGGCGGGCATGTTCCTGCCGATCCTCAACGCCTCGAAGATCGCCAACGGCGCCAAGATGCTCGGGATGACCGTTGAGGTCTACACGAGCGACGATCAGCTGTTCGTCTACACGATCACCGAGGTCCGCCGTCACCAGCTCGACCTCGACGCGGCAGTTGCCGCCACGACCGATCAGATCTGGCTCCAGACGTCCGAGGGCCCGAAGGGCACGCGACCCAAGACCCAGGTCGTCGGCGAACTCGTCAGTGCCGGGCCGGCGGACCACGACGCCGCGCATCCAGTAGCCAAGCCGCAGGTATGTGCCTGAGGCGAGTCCGGTCAGATCCAGTCGAGTCGCCGGAGGATGAGGGCCGCTAGGGCGGATACCGCGATCGTCGCGACGGCGACGGCCCAGAAACCCACGGCCTCGCCACCGCTGAAGGCGAGTCCGGCCTCGCTCATGCCGAAGATGCCTGCGATCGCGCCGATACCGGCGATGATGACGGTCACGCCGGTCAGGCGCTTCATGATCGCGGACAGGTTGTTGTTCACCTGGGACAGGTACACGTCGAGCGTCGCCGTCACGAGTTCACGATCGTTGTCCAGTTCGTCGGTAAGGCGGATGACATGGTCGTAGATATCCCGGAAATAGAGGAGTTCGCCGGCGTCGATGAGCGCCAGGTCGCGATTCGTGAGTTGGTTGAGGACCTCGCGCACAGGGCTGACCGCCCGACGCACATCGATGAGCTGGCGCTTCAGCTCGAATACCCGCTTGAGGGTGTCGCGGTCCGTTCGTTCCATGACGGCGTCCTGGAGGGCGTCAATCGTGTCCTCGAGCCGGTCCGCGAACGGAAAGTAGGCATCCACGATCTCGTCACAGATGGCCCACAGCAAGTGGTCCGGTCCGGGTCGCATGAGGCCGGCGAGTCCATCTCGAAAATGCGCCCCGCCTCTCGGGTTCCAGGCAGCTGGATGGCTCGACAGCAGGAACCCGTTGCCGATGACCAGGTCGATCTCGTGGGCCTGGAAATCGGACGAATCATCGAGGGCGAAGAGCACGATGTGGATGACATCGTCGGTCGCCTCGAGCTTTGGTCGCTGGTTGCCCTCGAGGATGTCCTCGGCTATGAGCGGATGCAATCCCAGCAGATCCGCGGCACGGGCGACCTGGGCTGCGGAGGGGTCGGACAGGTCGATCCAGACCATCCCCTGCCCCTGGCGAGCCTCAATCAGCAAGCTCGCGAGGTTTTCGAAGGCGGCGTCATCATGGACATCGCGCACGACACCGTCGGCCAGCACTGCGAGGGTCACCTCGCCGTCATGTGCCGGTGCGCCGCGGGGCATTGTGATCGGTGGACGAGCGGTCATGATCCGTCGAGGATACGCGGCCGTCGGAGGGCAAGGGCCGGGATGAGCGCGAGCGCCGTGACCACGGCTGCCACAAGGAAGATCCCGACAAGGATGCGGCCGGCCTCGTCCGCGGCCCATCGTTCAAGAGCCTGGACGACCAGCCCGTCCCGGAGCGTCCGATCCCGAAGCGCCTCCGGGATGAACAGCCTGTAGCTGTCTGGTGTCGCGTAGATCTCGCGCGAGAGCCGGTCGATGGTCGTCGAGCCGAATGCCGTCAGAGCGGCCAGCCCGATAGCCATGCCGATCATCCGGGCAACGGTGACCGTGGCCGATGCGACCCCGAACGCCGCGCGACCGACGGCCTCGACCGCAGCCGTGGACCTGGGCGTCACCGTCACGCCGAACCCGAATCCGAAGATGGCGAGGATCCCGGCCACCTCGGTAATACCGGTTCCCGGCGTCCATCTCGACATCACGTACAGCGCCCCGGCGCTCATGAGGAGCCCTACGACCGTCACGGCCCTCAGGCCGGCGATCCGCAGGACAAACCCGGACACGAGGGCACCGACGGCCGTCGCGCCGGCCAGCGCGCCAAGGGTCACGCGCTGGACATCCGGGCCGCCATAGAGGACCCGATC
>JANMNF010000071.1:0-54140 GCA_031373765.1 Chloroflexota bacterium | reverse complement strand
GTCTTCCTGACCAACCGGGACGGGCATGGCGCATGGGCCAACTCGCGAGCGCTCGAGATGGCGGGAATCACCGCGGAGACGCCTGACCCGCCGACGGGCCGAATCGAACGCGACCCCGATGGTTCGCCGGTAGGCACGCTCCAGGAAGCGGCCATCGACCTGGTCCGGAAGTTCATTCCGCGCCACAGTTCGGCCACCCTCGAGAAGGCCATCCGCGATGCTCAGGCTGAGCTCCACGCGCTCGGGATCGTCGGATGGGGCGACGCCAAGGTCGATCCGGAAGAGGTCGACGCGTATCGGGCGGTCGCAGCATCCGGTGCGCTCACGGCCCGAGTCGTCCTGTCCATGGGCGCCAGTGAACTCGACGACTTTGGCGGCATCGACGGGCTCGTTGCCGTTCGTGATGCCGTGGCTGCGGACGGACGTGCGTCCGAGCTGGGGTCTCCCGGCCCGGCCCGACTGCGCGCCACGGCGATCAAGTTCTTCGTCGATGGCATCCTCGAGAATCGGACCGGGGCGCTGCTCGACCCCTACCTCGATGCGCACGGCGAGCCGAACGGCGGCATCGGCATGACAACGCTCGTACCAGAGGAGCTCAATCGGCTCTCGATTGCCCTCGATGCGCAGGGATTCCAGCTCCACTATCACGCGATCGGAGATCGGGCGGTCCGCGAGGCGCTCGATGCCATCGAGGCCACCAGCGCCGCCAACGGGGTGCGAGATGCACGCCATCACATCGCCCATATCCAGCTGATCCACCCGGATGATCTGCCACGGTTCGCTGCACTCGGGGCGGTCGCCAACGCGCAGCCGCTGTGGGCCGTCCACGAAGCACAGATGGATCAGCTCACGATCCCGTTCCTCGGCCCCGAGCGGACGAAGTGGCAATACCCGTTCGGGTCGCTGGTGCGCGCCGGCGCGCGGCTGGCCTTCGGCTCCGACTGGACGGTCAGCACGGCCGATCCGTTTCCGCAGATCGAAGTGGCGGTCAGGCGGGTCTGGCCCGAGCATCGCGACGCCGCGCCGTTCCTGCCAGCCGAACGGATCACCCTCGATGAGGCCCTCGCCGCAGCGACAGTCGGCTCTGCCTTCGTCAACCGCCAGGATGACGCGGGCTGGCTGGGCGTCGGCCGGCTTGCCGACCTCGCAATCCTCGACCGGGACATCGACGCACCCGATCCGGGCCCCATCGGTGACACGTCAGTTGTCGGTACGGTCGTTGGCGGGGCGTTCGTCTTCGAGGCACCCGCGCTCGAGGCCGGCTGAGTCCGCCGGATCGCTATCCGCGCAGGTCGCCGGGTCGGTTCACGTCCAGGATCGTGATCCCGGCCGGGTCCAGGCTGAGCCAGACCGGAGCCGGGATCGAGGAGGTACCGAGTTCCGTGAGCAGCGCCCGAAGCGAGCGCTCGCCACGCTCAAGAAGAGCCGCCACCGCAGGCCGGGCCGCCTCGACCGAGATCGCCATGGGCAACGGCTGCATGCGACGCGGGACCTCGAGGTTGACTGCCGGTCGGTCTGCTCCCACCGTCGAGGCAAGGCGCTGAAGGACTGCCGGGACCATCCTGGGCATGTCCCCGGCGACCACCAGTGCGACCGGCGTCTCGATCACGGCAAGCGCAGCGGCGAGGCCGGCGAGCGGCCCCTCGAATGCCGTTGCGTCATGCACGTGTCCCGCGACTGCCGGAGCGAGTGCCAGCGGCATCTCGGTGCCGGGCGCCAGGACGAGGATGACGTGCGAGGTCACCGCCCCGACTGCGGCGACGGCATGGTCCAGCATCGTTCGGCCATCGATCTCGAAGGCCAGCTTGTCGGACCCGAATCGTGAGGACCGACCGCCGGCCAGGACGACCGCGGTGACATCGTCGAACATCGGTACAGCCTGCATCATTTCGCGCTGTCCGGTTCGCGTGGCGCTCGCGGGCCGGGCACATGGCCGGCCGGCGTTCGCGTCAGGATCCCGCGCCGATTGAGATCCTCGATGAGCGGCATGACGTAACGCCGGCTCGTGCCGGTCGCATCGCGAAGGGCGGCCGGCGAAAGCGCATCACGCCGGGCGATGTCAAGGGCAACCGCCGAGAGCCGGTGGAAGGTGGGCGTTGCCCAGGCCAGGTCCGCGTCGACCCGAATGATGCGCCCGGCGGCCTCGAGGGCTCGAACGCCCTCCGGCGGGCAACCCGCGGACACCGCAGCTGCCGCGAGATCGGGAGGCGCGGGCACGTCGAGCGCGACCTCGAGGCGATCCATGGCGAGGGCCAGCGCTGGTGGCGTCGCCCCGGCTCGACTCGGGTCACGGAGCCGGTCCCCGTCCCTTGCGAGTTTCCCGCGCTGGACGAGATCATCCAGGACCCCATCGATGGCTCGATCCACGGCCGCGGACTGATCGCGACCCACGGTGACGAGGCGGCGGAGCGTCGTTCGCAGGTGCTGTCGGAGCGGCCCGGTCGGCACTCCCGACTCTATCGATTGTGTGGCGTGGAATGCGGCCACGGAGGCGAGAGCCGCCCCCACCAGCTCCGCCTCGACATCGGGCGCGAGGATCAGCCCACGCCCGCCCGGCACGGAATCGGTGGATCCCGCCCGCGACAGGGCGGCGGCGACCTGCCCGACCCGATCGACGCTGATCATCCCGTGCACGCCGACCAAGGCATCGGCGGTGGCATCCGCGTCGGCGTCGCCCACGGCAGCGGCGAGGGCGGCGAGACGTTCCGGCGTCGCGCGCCGGCGAGAGGCACCCCGGGCTGCATCTGCATCGAGGATCTCGAAACCAGCCACAACGTCGCCCGGCGAAGGCCTCCGCGCGATGCCCCTATCACCGACGAAGGTCGCGACCGGCTCGGCGAGACGGACGATCGCCGTCACGCGATCGTCGGGCAGATCAACGGCATCACGGCTGCGCCGGCCAAGGACGCCATCGACCTGGGCCGTCCCGAGATGGATGCGGACCCTGGTCCCATCGACCGGCGGCCACTTCGGGCGGTTACCCCTCGATCCGTGCCGATCGAGGCGCGCCGGCGGTCGCAGCGCGACCAGGAGCCGGGAGGTCGCCTCGATCCCGGTGCCCCACGTCGCGACCATCCCACGCCGGCAGTCTTCGAGCTCCGCCCCGGCGAGGTTGATCGCGACGCGGCCGGACTGCGCCGATTCAACGGCTCCGTGATGGACGTGGAGGCCCCGAATCCGAACCTTCGCGCCGCCCGGCTCCAGCCGGAGTCCATCGCCGACGCGCAGCTCGCCGCCGCGCAGCGAACCGGTCATGACCAGGCCCCGGCCACGGACCACGAACGCACGATCCACGGCCAGCCGGCGCGGGCCGAGGGCAGCTATCGCCTGGTCCGCGGCCACGCGGTCACGGAGCGTCAGGATCCCGGCGCGGAGGTCGTCGAGGCCGGCACCCGTGGCAGCCGAAACAGCAAGGACCGGAGCGCCGGCAAGGCTCGTTCGGGCCAGCAGGTCCCTCGTCTCGGCGATCACCGCGGTCGTTCGCTTCGGGTCGACGACATCGGACTTGGTCACGACCGCGATCCCGGCCCGCAGCCCGAGCGCGTCGATGAGCTCGAGGTGCTCGATCGTCTGCGCCCGCGGTCCGTCGTCCGCGGCGATCACGACCATCACCGCGTCGACTTCGCCCGCGCCCACGAGCATGTTGCCGATCAGCGCGTCATGGCCGGGCACGTCCACGAAGTCGATCGACGTCCCGTCACCCACGTCCAGGTGGGCATAGCCGATATCGATCGTCATGCCCCGGCGCTGCTCTTCGGGCAGTCGGTCGGCGTCGATCCCGGTCAGTGCGCGCAGGAGCGTCGTCTTGCCGTGATCGATATGTCCGGCCGTGCCGATGACGACAGTCATGGCGGTCAGCCCTCGAGGGCGCGCACGATCGCAGCAGCGAGGGCACCATCTGCGTTCGGATCGACCGTCCGCAAGTCCAGAACGACACGGTCATGCTCGATCCGGGCTATCACGCACGGCTCGCCTGCGCGCAGTGCCGCGAGGAGGTTCGTCGCCGATCGACCGGTGACGGGCGAAAACGCGAGGCCGAGGGATGGGATCGATTGACCGGGTACCGAGCCGCCTCCGACGGTCGCTTCGAGTTCGACGGGCGCGGCGGCGGCCCGCGGGAGCATCGCGAGGAGCGCCTCGGCACGGAGCCGGAGATCGGCGACAGGCGTCCCGAGCATCCGCCAGACCGGGATGTCCGCCAGGGCCCGACCGCCGCGGTACAGGGCCAGGGTCGCCGCGACGCCCGCAAGGATCGTCTTGTCCGGCCGCATCGCGCGGGCCAAAGGGTCCCGGCGCAGCTTCCCGACAAGGTCGGCACGACCCACGATGAGACCGGCCTGGGGCCCTCCGACGAGCTTGTCACCCGAGAACGTCACGATGTCGGCACCGGCGGCCAGCCGCTCGCCCGGCATCGGCTCGTGGGCCAGACCGACCCGTTCTGTCGGCAGGAGCGCGCCGCTCCCGAGGTCGTCGATGACGATGACACCGTGACGACGCGCGAGGTCAGCCAGAGCCGCCGGATCAGGTGCCTCGACGAATCCCGACTGGGTGAAATTCGAGGGATGCACCCGCAGGATGGCGCGAATCCTGGCCTTCGGCTCATCGAGGACACCCTCGAAATCAGCGACGCGCGTCCGGTTTGTGGTTCCGACCTCAACGAGGCGAACCCCGGCCCGCCGCAGGATCTCGGGAATCCGCACGCCCCCGCCGATCTCGATCAACTCGCCGCGTGAGACGGCCACGCCACCACCGCGGCCCGCCAGCCCGACGGCCAGGGCAATCGCCGCCGCGTTGTTCGTGACGATCAGCGCGTCCTCGGCGCCGGTGAGGGCGATCAGGTGCTCCTCGCCAGTTCGATCGCGCCGTCCGCGGCGCCCGGTCGCGCGATCCATCTCGAGAAGCGTCGGCCCCTTCGCCGCCAGGCGAGCGGCCTCGATCGCAGCCTCCGGCCAGCCCGCCCGGCCGAGGTTCGTGTGGACGATGACGCCGGTTGCGTTGATCACCGGGGTCGCCTCTGGCTCGCGAGGATTCGTGCGCGGTGGCCCATCGAAAGCCTCGAGCGCGGCCACGACCTGGGCGCCGAGCGCATCGACCGTCCGTGCGGGCGTCCCACCCTGAATCCGGGTGCGCTCGGCGTCAACCACGGCCCGCGCCACCGCCAGGATTGCGTCGGGTCCACGCGAACCGGCGCGCGGCCGAGCAGCCGCGAGCACGCGCTCGACGCTCGGCGGGTTGCCGTGCTGGCCCGACTCGGCGGTCACGGACTTCGCAGCCAAGGAGCCTCCTGTGGATCGTGGCGGGAGCGCATGGGAGTCGAACCCACCGCGCGACGCCAAGCGCCGCGCCACCGGTTTTGAAGACCGGACCGGGCACCGGCCCGAACCCACTCCCGCTTCATCGTAGCGGCTCGTGAATTCCCGCTCCCAGCGGTTCCCGGCGTGCCCGCGGTCCCGCGGCCCGACTCCCCGCTCAGTCGGCGGCGCGCTCGGCCGCGGATGATGCGCCGGCGAGTGCTGCGATGAGGGAGAGGGCGGCCGCCGGACCCGGGACCGCGTATCGAGCGCGCGTCTGTCCGGTCCCGACGTGGATGGTCCATGCCTCGGGCGGCAGGCGATCGAACATGTCCTCGTCGGTTCGGTCATCGCCGATGGCCAGTTCGAACTCCGGGGCATCGCCGATCGATCGGACGTGGGATACGACCTCGCCCTTGTTTGCCCAGGCGTAGCGGATCTCGATGACCTTGCTGCCGCGCAGGACCGCAAGCTCGGTGCCGGCCAGTTGTTGATCCAGCGTGACGCCGAGTTCGTTCGATAGCCACGTTCCGAATTCCGGCTCGACCAGGCGGTAGTGCCACGCCAGCGCGTAGTCCTTCTCCTCGACCGTGCTCCCGGGCGCGCGGGCTGCGAAGTGCTCGAGGACGGGCCGAACGCGATCCTTCCAGTCCGTGCCCGCACCGGGACGGAGCGACTGCCACTCGGTGCTGCCGGGCTCGCGCAGGAGCGCGCCGTGTTCCGCGGCCAACCACACGCTCGGCAGATGCCCGAACCAGCGCTCGAGGTCCACCGCAGGCCGTCCCGAGACGATCACCACGGTGGTCCCGCGCTTCTTGGCTAGGGATCCGACGATCTCGCTGACGGCGTGGCTGGGCACCGCATCGGCCGGTCGGGCGGCAAGCGGAACCAGGGTTCCGTCGTAGTCGAGATAGCAGACCCGCCGCTTTGCCGACCGGAAGGCGCGTCGGAGCGCCACCAACTTCGGCTCGCCCACCGGCCCGCTGGCGATGTTGCGGTCGGCTGCGGCGGCCTTCAGTTCCGCAACGAAGCCCTCCGCCCAGGTGATCGCATTGCTCCGCCGAACGCGCGCCAGCAGCGCGCGCTGCCGTTCGTGTCGCTCATCCTCGGGCATCATCAGCGCCCGTTCGAGAGCTTCGGCCGAGCCCTGCTCGTCGTATGGATTGACCCGGATCGCCTCGCCCATTTCGCCCGCGGCGCCGGCGAACTCGCTGAGCAGGAGCACGCCTGCCCGTTCCTGCTGGCAGGCCACGAACTCCTTGGCCACCAGGTTCATCCCGTCCCGGAGCGATGCGATCCAGGCGATGTCAGCGGCCGCGTAGAGAGCAGCGAGCTCGGACCGGGAAATGGACCGTCGGAGGTAGATGACCGGGTTCCAGGTCGCCGTACCAAGCTCCCCGTTGAGCTCGCCGACGAGCTCGCTGACCTCGCGCCGCAGTTCGACGTAGCGCGGAATGCGTTCCCTCGATGGGACCGCGACCTGGATCATGGTCACCCTTCCGCGCCACTCGTGGCGCGTGATGAGGAATTGCCGGAACGCTCGGAGTCGCTCCGGGATGCCCTTCGTGTAATCGAGCCGATCGACCGCGAGAACCAGCTTTCGGCCGGCGTGCCGCGCCCTGAGGTCGGCGACGCGCTTGCCCACCGACTTGTCCGAGGTGACGAGTCGCTCCCACTCGTCGGTCACGATCCCGATGGGGTGCGCCTCCAGCGATACCACCCGCCCGTCCACCTCGACCCGATCCATCCGGCTGTCGGTGCCGAGTACCTGGAGGAGCGTTCGCCGGAACGCGCCGAGGTGCTCATGAGTCTGGAATCCGATCAGGTCAGACCCGAGCAGGCCATTGAGGACCTCCTCACGCTGCGGAAGGATCCGGAAGACCTCGGCGGGCGGGAACGGCACGTGCAGGAAGAAGCCGATCCGGATGTCGGGGCGAGCCGCCCGGAGCAGGCTCGGGACGAGCATCAGCTGGTAGTCGTGGATCCATACGAGGTCGCCGGGCTTCGTGCGCTCGAGGACGGCTGCCGCGAAGCGCTCGTTCGCATCGCGATAGGCATGCCAGGTTTCTCGATCGAAGCTGACGAGGGTCGGAAAGCCGTGGAGGAGCGGCCAGATCGTGTTGTTGCTGTAGCCCTCGTAGAAGGCGCGGGTGATCTTGGGCGGGAGATCGACGGAGACGAACCGATGCTGCTTCTCCCAGGACCGGAGCAGCGCGTCGCGACCAGCGGTATCGCCGGATGGCGCATCACCGGGCCAGCCGATCCACAGACCCTTGGCGCGTTCCATGACCGGCGTGAGGGCGGCTACGAGGCCGCCACTGCTCAGGTCGGCATGCCATTCGGTTCCGGCGCGGCGTGTGGTCAGGGGCAGGCGATTGGATACGACGAGGAGACGGTCGGACACGGGTTCGGCAACTCAACTAGGGAACCCAGTCAACCATCACGGCGGGAGACCGTCAACGCGACGCCCCATCGAAGTCGGGGGCCGTGTGCCGTTCGCGGGCCATATGGGTACCCCGGCCTATCATCCGGGCATGACCGCTGACGTCCCGTCGCTGAAGCTCCCCCGTGCAAGGCGCCTGACCGAGATGACCGACTGCGGCGGGTGTGCCGCGAAGCTCGGTGCCGACCTGCTCGCCGACGCGCTCTCCGGGCTCGGCGCGCAGGTAGCGCCAGACGAGTTGATCGCCGGCCTGAACCCGCCCGACGACGCCGCCGCGTATCTCGTTTCGCCGGATCTCGCGATCATCGGCACGCTCGACTTCTTTCCACCGCTGGTGGACGATCCGCGCCTGTACGGCGAGATCGCGGCGGCAAATGCCTTGTCCGATATCTTCGCGATGGGCGGGCGGGTGTTGTTCGCGCTGTCGATTGCCGCATTCCCCGAGGATCTGCCTCGGGACACGCTCGCAGCGATCTTCGAGGGCGCCTCGGCCAAGGTCCGCGAGGCCGGGGGCACGCTCGCGGGCGGCCACACGATCAAGGATCCCGAGCCGAAATATGGACTCGCCGTGATCGGTGCCGCACACCCGGACCGTCTCCTGCGCAAGGGCGCCGCGGAGCCGGGCGACCAGCTGCTCCTCACGAAGCGGCTCGGCACGGGATTGCTGGTCTCGGGACGGCGCCACGGACGGACCTCGGACGCGCACCTGGTCGCGGCCACGGATCAGATGACCGTCCTCAATCGAGATGCTGCCGAAGTGCTCACGGAGCACGGCGTGCGAGCCGCGACCGACGTGACCGGCTTTGGATTGCTGGGCCACGGACTCGAGATGGCTTGTGGCTCCGGAACGCGATTCGTATTCGATTCCGCCTCCCTCCCGGCCCTCGACGGCGCGCTCGACCTGGCTCGTGCCGGCATGGAAACGGGCGGGGCGGCACACAATCGGCGGTTCGTCGCGCCAGTACTGACGATCGCGATGGGTGTTGGCGAGGACCTCGTCACCCTGGCACATGACCCGCAGACCTCGGGCGGCCTATTGGCCGCGATCTCGCCCGACAAACTCGATGGCGTCGTCGCCGCCCTGGAGGCGCGCGGGGTCCCGAGCTGGCTCGTCGGTCAGGTCGAAACGGCCGGCGTGGCCGGTCCTGGCGTGGTCCTCGGCTGATCAGCGCCGCTCAGACGGGCGTTGGGACTCCCGGCAGTGTGACCGTCACGCGGGCGCCGGACGGGGCCAGGTTCTCCGCGACGGCCTCACCCCCGTGGGCGCGAGCAAGGGCGCGGACGATCGAGAGCCCAAGGCCAGTCCCGGGACCTGTCCTCGCAGGATCCGCCCGATAGAACCGATCGAAGACACGCTCGAGCGAGCCTGGCGGGAACCCAGGTCCATCGTCGCTCGCCCGGAATGCCACCGATCCATCGGCGGCACGGCGCGCCTCGACGAGGATGTGGCCGCCGGAAGGCACGACGGACAGGGCATTCTCGATGAGATTGCCGAGGACCCGCTCGATCGCTGCCCGATCCGCGACGAGCGCCATGCCCGGATCCGCGTCGGCCCGGAGATCGATGGCGGCACCTGAGGCGCGTGGACCGAATCGCGCGACCGCATCCATGACGAGCACGGCCGGATCGATCGATCCCGGCCGCAGCGTTAGGCCGGCGGTCCCGGCCTCGTCAACGGATCGCAGATCCTCGATCAGGGCTTCCATCCGGGACGCTTCCTGGGCAATCGCTGCGGCCGCACGGGGGACGCCAGGCCCCGTCGCGGTGCCGTCCCGAAGCGCCTCGGCGAACCCGGACACCACGGTGAGTGGCGTCTTGAGGTCATGACGGATGTTCGCCAGCAGTTCGCGCTCTTCGCGTCGGACCGAATCGAGGGCGGCGGTCATCTCGTTGAACCGTTCCGTCAGATCTCGGACTTCCCGCGGCCCTTCGGCTTCAACGGTCTCCGCGGATGCGCCGGCCACCGGAAGGGCCGTCGTCGCATCGGCCAGGCGACGAAGGGGTCGCGTGATCGAGCGGGAGAGGAACCAGGCGATCGGCGCAACGATGATCACGATGACGATGGCCACGGCAGGCAGTACGCGCAGGAGGTCCCGGACCGCGAGAGCGCCCGAGTTGTCGGGCGCGGTGAGGACGACGAGGACGCGCCCGACCGCGGCGCCCTCCCGGCGCAGGACTGTCGCCGAGTAGATGAGGCGAGTGCCGTCCGTGGCGACCACGGTGCCCCCGGCCGACGCCCCCACGGCGAGATCCACGGGCACCGAAAGCGACCGGGCGGTCAGGATCGGCACCGCTCCATCGGCCGTGACGAGGCGCTCGCCGACGACGGCATAGAGCCCGAGTTCCGGCCGCAGGTCGGATCGCAGGTTGGTAATCGCGGCCCGGAGGTCCGCCGCGCCAAGGGCACGGGCCCGCGTCACGATCGGCTGGGCGATGTCACCGAGGCTGGAAGCCGTGGCGTCCTGGTGGAGCGACCGGAGGCTGACAAAGAGTCCGGCTCCGACCGCCAGTACCGCCACCAGCCCGACGGCAATGAACGCCGCGGCAATCCGCGAGGGGACCCGATCAGGCACCGGGGACCAGCCGATAGCCAACGCCCCGAACGGACTCGATCACGGGGCCGTCGGGCCCGAGCTTCTTGCGAACCTCCGACACGTGCACATCGACGGTGCGTGTTTCGCCGGGGAAGTCCGTGCCCCAGACGTCTTCGAGCAACGTCTCGCGGCTGAGCACGACGCCGGGGTCGCGGGCAAGCGCGGCGAGCAGGTCGAATTCCCGGCCGCGAAGCTCCACGATGACATCGCCCAGGACGACCTCACGGCGGCGTGGATCGATACGCAGCGAGCCGACCTCGATCGGGCGTCCGAGGCGAACGGTGCCGTCGGTCCGCCGGAGGATCGCCTTCACCCGTGCGACCAGGGCCCGCGGGTTGAACGGCTTGGTCACGTAGTCATCGGCGCCGAGTTCGAGGCCGACGATCGCGTCGATGTCGTCCGTCCGGGCGGTCAGCATGATCACCGGCGTGTCCGCTTCCCGGCGGATCGCCCGACAGACTTCGAAGCCATCCATGCCGGGCAGCATCACGTCCAGGAGCACGAGGTCCGGATGGTGGCGACGGTGCAGCTCAACCGCGCTTGGACCGTCGGTTGCCACGATCGTGGCGTAGCCGGCGCCCTCGAGATAGAGGCGAACCAGCTCGACGATGTTCGGCGCGTCGTCAACGACGAGGATCGTCTTCATCGAACGGGAGTCTACGCGCGACGACGTGCCCGCCGACACTCGGTCAACGGGCACGGGGCTGGAGCGAGACGAATTGAGCTGCGGATCAGCGCAGGGCCGCGAGGACGGCCCGGGCCTCGGTCATGGCAGTCCGAAGATCGGATCGCGCGGCGGCGATCGAGGCGCGTGCGGCGTCGAGGATCGGCTTGGCCGTGCCGGCGTTCCAGGTTGCGGGGGTCTGTTCCAGCACGGCGCCGGCGTCACCGGCCACCTCGGCCCGAGCCTCACCGATTGCCGCGATCATCGCGTCGAGGTGACCCTGCGCCACCGTGACGTCCTTGCCGTTGCCGGCAGCCCGGGCGATTGCCGCGGCGAGTTGATCGGAGGCATGGGTGAGCCGATTAACTGCCGTGTCCACGCGATCGTCGGCCCGAACAAGCGCGACCTGTCGCGTCACGAGGGCGTAGATCCGGAAGTCGGTGAAGATCCGGCGGACATCCTCCGTTGCCGAAGCGACAGTGGTATCGGCCGCGATCTCGCGACGCAGCGCCTTGAGGCCGATCTCCGAATGGTCGAGGATCCGGGTGAGGGCCGTTGCGTGGGCATCGGTCAGGCCATCCGAGGCGCGGACCAGCGCCTGAAGCCGGTTGATGGTCACGAGGCGTCGGTCGATCTCGCAGAATCCGACCGCCTGCACCTTCGCCAGGGTTCGGTCGTCTTTGGCAGCCTGCCAATCGGGCCGGCAACGCGCGGCGTCGGTCTCCGCGCTGAGGGGCGCTGCCGAGCGGTCGCTGACCCGACCCGACGACGCGGCGGACGCGAGCGCCGGCATGGCCACCGAGACGGTCAGGGCGAGGACGGCAAACGTGCCGGCCAAACGAGTGATGTGCTTGTTCACTGAGGGCTCCCTTCATATGAGGCGGCGCTGGCGTCATCGCCAAGATCGCCATCGATCCCGGACAGCAGCGCCTCGATGGAGGCGAAGTCCGGCGTGGGTACGGGGGTGGTTCCGGGCTGGGCGGTCGCGGCCGGCTCGGACGGTTCGGCCGTCGTAGCTGGTTCGTCGGTTGCGACCGGCTCTCCGGTTGCGCCGACGAGAGCGCCCGCCGGGAGTTGTGGCGCGGATGTCGCATCGACGGTTGACGGCGATGTCGGCGATCCGGCGTTGGGAACTTCGGCATGGCGACCACATCCGGCGACCACCAGGACGACGAGGGCTGCGCTGATCACGAGGTGGGTTCGGTGGCTATTGACGGTTCGCATTGGTCTGTCGAGTCCCTTTCAGACACCCATATCGGATGTCGCTGGTCGAGACTGTTCGAGACGCCGGGTGATCACAACCGTCGAACGCAGTGCATTTGTCAGCTGGGTGTAAGGCGACTGCACCGGACCACCCGGAACCGTCGGACGGATGCTGGCAACGTCGCGCGTGCGGGCCGAGAGCCTCAGGCCAGGCGGGCCTGCATAGGGCCGGCCAGGCGCTCGAGTGTCTCGTCATCGTGAGGCCACGGCAGGTCGGCGATCGCTTCCTCGGCACCAGCAAGGTGCCAGGCGCGAAGGAGACCCGCCACGACCTCCTCGGTGTCGGCAAGGGGCGAACTCGCCGCCCAGCCGCCGGCATCGTCGGTCGTCCCGCCTTGAGCGGCAAGGATCTTCGTCAGGGCCTCAACTGCGCCAAGCCTTGTGTCGCGAATGCAGATCGGCGGCACTCCGACGGTCCTGCGAATTTCCGCCGGGTCCCGCCCGATCTCGGCACAGTGACCGTCCAGGATTGCGTTCTTGCGGGCATAGACCGCCGGGTCGCCCTCGCCGTTCCAGATGTCGGCATCTCGGGCAACGATCCGCAACGTGCGGCGCTCCCCGCTTCCGCCAATGAGGAGCGGAAGACGAGGTTGGAGCGGTGGCGGCAGGTTGCGCAGGTCGCGGGCCGTCACCCACGACCCCTCGAAGGTGACCGCCTTCCCGTGGAGCAGACCGCGGGCGACCTGGGACGCTTCATTCAGCCGACTGATCCTCTCGCCGATTGGCACGACTTCGTAGCCGAATGCCCGATGTTCTGGTTCGTGCCAACCCGCGCCAAGACCGAGCATCCCGCGGCCGTTGCTCGCGTGATCGAGCGAGGTCGCCATCTTCACCGTCAGCCCAAGGTTTCGATAGCCCGCACCCGATACGAGGACGCCGAGAGGGATCCGGTTTGTAAGGCCGGCCCAGCCGACGAGCGTCATCCAGCCCTCGAACACTGGACCAGGAGGGCCGACCACTGGGCCATCGCCATCCCCGAGGATGGGCATGAAGTGGTCATTCGCAAAGAGGCTCGCAAAGCCTAAACCTTCGATCCGCGGGCCCGTCGCCATCAGATCCGCCCAGCTGATTGACTGCCCCCACACCTGGAACCCGATGCGGATTGGCTCCCCGGGACCGGGCCGCGGTCCGAGAAGACCTCGAGCGGTCCCGGTCGTCATGCTTCCCGTTGCACCTCGACTGGACGGCCCTCGTGGAGCGATCGAGTGGCCGCTACGGCGATCTCGAGAGCAGCCCTGCCGTCTCCGCCCGTCACCGCCACCGGGCGATCGGCCAGGATCGCCGACACGAATCCGCGCGCTTGTGCTGCCAATCCACGCTCGAAGCGAGGAATGGCGGTATCGAGGGCGTCGACCGCGATCGCGTCGGTCACGTTGCCTCCGCTCGATGCACCCTGAGTCATGGACAGAAGCCCAACCCAGATTGAGCCATTCATCGCCAGCACCTCGGTACGGACATCCTCCCCGTACGTCGTGTTCCGAGCCAGCTCAACCGATCCGGTCGCGCCGCTACGGAAGCGAAGATTGACGACTGCGCTGTCCACGTCACCTACCGAAGCGAGAGTTGGATGAGCGTACGTCGAGCCGTAGGCGTGGACTTCGACAACCTCGTCGTCCATGAGCCATCGAGCCAGGTCGAATTCGTGGATTCCCATGTCCGTCATGATCCCGCCGCTGACCGACGGATCGGCGAACGTGAGTGGCGGCGGCTCGGGGTCGAACTGGAGTGACTTGAACAGCATCGGCCGCCCAAGCGAGCCTGACGCCAGACGAGCCTTGGCGCGGACGTAGTCGGGCTCCCAGCGGCGCATGAACCCCACCTGCAGGCGCACGCCGGCCTCGGCCGCGGCGGCAATCGCAGCGTCCGTATCCGCAAGCGTCAGCGCGATGGGCTTCTCGCACAGGATGTCCTTGCCGGCACTCGCGGCAAGCCCGATCGCCGCCAGGTGCTGGCTTGACGACGTGGCAATCAGGACGGCATCGAGACCCGGCGTCTCGAGCAGTTCTTCAAGCGAGGCGAACACCGGCGGATCGCCGACCTGCGCCGCGAGACGATTGCCCGCATCCACATTCAGGTCCGCGATGCCGACGAGCGTTGCCTGGGGCACGCTCGAATTCACGAGCCTCCCGTGGATGGAGCCCATGCGCCCGGCACCCACGAGGCCGATCCCTACACGCTTGGTTTTCACGTTTCATTGCCCTCAGTGTTCGGATGCGCGTCGAGGTAGTGCCGGATCTTCTCGAGCATGAAGCGGGACGATTCGACAGCCCGTTCCTCCCAGGCGAAGACACAGCTGGTCAGGATGCCGTCGAAACGGACCCTCCGAAGTGCCGCGAAACAGGAGTCCCAGTCCACTTCGCCCTGACCGATGTCGAGATGCTGATGCACTCGCGCCATAGACCCGGGCGGGTTGACGATGTAGCGCAGGCCGGATGAGGCGCGATGGTTGAAGACGTCGGCGATGTGCACCTGCCGAAGGACCGGAGCGGCGTATTCGATCATCGTCCCGATGTCATCGCCCAGGTGGTAGGTATGGGGCGCACAGAAGAGATAGCCGACGTCCGGTGAGTCGATGGCGCGGACCAGGTCGACGGCTTCGTCGTTGCGCTCCACGAAATCGTCCGGGTGCGCTTCGAGATTGAGTTGTATCCCCTCTCGATTGAACATCGGAAGGAGTTCCTCGAGCGACTTCCAGAACTGCCCCTCGCTGGCCGCTGCCGCCTCGGGCCGGCCGTTGAACTCCGAGTTCATCACCGTGACACCGAGCTCGACCGTCAGGTGGATGGCCCGCTTCCAGTAACGGACCGCTGCCAGACGCTCGTCCTCGTCCGGGCTGGACCAGCGATAGAGCGGCAGGACCGACGAGATCTCGATGCCTGTTTCGCGGACGGCCGTGCGAAACTCCGCGACTCGGCTGCGGTCGGCGCGCGGGTGGGTGAAGAATGGGATGAAGTCCGAGCGTGGTGACAGCTCGATCGCGTCGTACCCGATATCCGCCGCGATCCTGCAGACATCTCCGAACGGCAGACCGCGAAGCATGTATGGATCAAGTGCGATCTTCATGTCGGACGACCCTCCCGGCGGTGATGCTTGAGACGACCCTTGAGCAGTGCGGCACTGTCTTCGATGAGGCTCACCATCCGTGCCCGGTCATGCGGCCGGCCGACGGCAGCCATGTCCCGGACCCATCCCAGCGTCCCGTCGATGATGTCGAGGATGATCCCGGCGTCACCTTCGTTGAGGAGGGGGCGATCCTGAACCTCAACGTAGACCGGCGAGGTGTGGGAAGCCATGCTCGAGTTGAACGCGGAGTGGATCTCGTGCTTGCTCCGGGACCGGCCCGCGATCCACGCGCCGTCCCGGATGTCGACCAGTGTCGTGACAGTGAGGTCGTCGCTCGAACTCGCCGATTCCTCGACCGCTACGACCCGCCCGTTGACCACGACTTCGACGGCGCTGATCAGTGGCTGTGCCGACCGAGCACGAACGAGGACCTCGAGATGTCCACCGGTCGCTGGGAGTGACAGCACGTCGCCGGGGCTGTGCCCATCAACGGTCATCTCAATGATCGGACCTGATGTTGCGAATGTACGGCCCGCCCGCACCGCCGCTGACCAAGAATCGAACGTCGGCGGCGCATTGGGATCGAGGTGCGCATAGGTCCGTATAGCGCCCACCGGTACTTCGGCCGACATCTTGTCCGTCCCGCCCAGGACCGGCAACCGGTAGCCGCAGTTGAGGAACCGGTACCACTCGAGAATGGACGGGTTGTCGAGACCGGGCGCAAAGCATTGCATCTCGACCCCATCGATTCGACCGGTGACGATGTCGGTCGCGATCTCCGCATAAGGCAGCGGGAAATGGGCAGCCACGACCAATCCGCCCTCGGCATGACAGCGGTCTGCCCAGTCCGCGAGGAGCTCCGTCAGTTCGCCGCCGATCCGCCCCTCCGGCGCACCGCCGGCTGACATGGAGAGCACCGGGCGACGGGCTCCAAGCAGACCGAGATGGCCGAGCATGTTCGATCGATTTTCGGTTCCCACGATGACCGTATGTCGACCGGCGGGATCTGTGGAGGAGCCCCATGGGAGATCGTTGACCGTCGTGTACTGGTCGCCCCATTGGGTGGCGAGGAGGTGGACGAACGCCACGTCCTCAGCGGCGGCCTGGAGCAAGGCGGTGGACGGCGAGATGAAGTGGACATGAGGATCGGCCGTCTGCCAGCCCGCCGGGCGAAGGTCGATCGGGCGCTCAAGCGGAATGTTCAGGCGCCGTATCGCAGCGTCCACGATCAGGGCGGTGCGGGCGGGCCGATGATCGAAGCCTTTGACGACCTCGATCTCGACCGCCCCGGGCGGTAGGTCGATCTCGAACACGCCAGAAACATAGGCATAGGCGTCCCCGCCGAGGATGAGATCCGCCCCGGAATCCTCGAAGATCCCCGGGTTGATTTCCTCGCGATGGCCGAGTGGCGGGAGATAGCGTCCGTCCGCGGCGACGAATCGAACCCTCGCCGGAGTTGGCTCGCCGGTCGACCCGTCCGTGACGGTCACCTCGACCCGAATGTCGCGCGGTGGCAGTGGCTCGATCACGATCCGGCCGTCCGGGCTGACTGCTCGCTCATCAAGGAGCGCGACCGGCAGATCCCAGGTTCCCAACCGCACCACGGCATCCGGTGCAACTGCGATGTCGACGACGCGGCCGGGTCGGTCCGCGGCGGCCTGATCGCCGCCCCGTCGGCCTGCGCGACCCCATCCAATCGGAGTTTCGGACTGCGGCTCCACCAAGGGTCGCTCGGGCGAGCGTGAAGCAATCGTGATGCCGAGGTCCACGCTCGGGAGGCCCTCACCAAACCCCTGGACCAGGATCTGGCGGCGCGGTCCGATGTTGAGTGGGCTCGCCGAGCCGGCAAACAGCGTCAGCCCGGCAACGACGACGGCCATCCCCGGCCTCCCATCGCCGAGCGGGGCGACGCGAAGCTCGGCAAGCTCGGTTGTGACGTCGATAGGGATCGCGTGCAACCAGTACGTAATGTCGTCATCCGCCGCGGGCACATGATCGCCGACGCCGGTCTGGGCCGGGCCCCAAGCTCCGGGCAGCATGGTCAGCGGCCCTGCCTGCCCGGCGGAAGCGTAGCGGCCTGGTCCCTGGCGGGGATGCGGTCCGCGCCAATCTACGACCTCGTCCGGCAGGTGCCCGACGGCAGCGAACGGGAGAAAGCCCCAGCCGATGATCCCGTCATTGATCTCGAACCTTCGTCTGATATCGAAACTCTGGCTTCGGCCGTCCCTGCCGATAAGTTCATACCGTGCGAGCGTCTCGCCGGCCGGCATTACCCAGCCAACCGGCATGCCAGCCGGTCGCGTGCCGGCAGAATCACGCCAGCTATCGGAGAAGTGCGCGATGACCAGATGGCTGGCTGGCCCAAGGCCCCGAAGATCGATGATGTGTTCGCGATCGACCAGGAGCCAGCGCCGTCCGAGCTGACGTGAACCGAGGTGGAACGGAATTCCGCGGAAGACCTGATCGCCCTCCGGCACGCGCTCGAGCGCCTGCCGATAGAGCGGGTCGAGACGGACGGCCAGGTCCGAATCGGAGGCATTCCAGGCGTTGGAAAGCAGGATCGGGCGGGCCAGAGCAGTCGCCGGGCCGCCTGAAACGTTCACGATCCGGGCTCCGATCTACTTCGTCCAGTCGGCCGATCCTACCGCCCTGCAATCGGTTGCGCAAGTGGAGGGAAACGGCGCCTGTTGCTACCCGTCCGCGAGGACCTCGGCCACACCGGTCGCGGCCGCGCGCGACGCTGCATCGAGGATGCCCAGCACGCGCATCGAGTCCAAGGGTTCGACGGGTGGCTCGCCATCGTCCCGAATGGCATCCCTGAGCAACTCGTAGAACCGGCCGTACTGACCCGGCCGGGAGGGGACTACCCTCGGCGATCCGCCGCCCTGGAACAGCGTCCCCCACCCATCACGTGGCTCCTCGCCGAAATGAGCAGCCGTCGGGAGCATCCCTCCCACCAGTTGCGGCTCCTGGACATCCAGACCGTGCTTGATGTATTCACCGTTGAGACCCCGGAGGCGCATTCGCGGTCCGGTCCCGGCCGCAATCATGGACATCCACAGGCGTGATCTGACGCCATTCGTGTGGTCGAGAGCGACGAAGATCGAGTCCTCCACCTGCGTCCCGGGGCGACGGCAATCCGTCTGGGCCCAGACCCGGCGGACCGGCCCGAACAGGACGCGGCTCTGATCAACGAGATGGGCGCCCAGGTCACGCAGCGGCCCCGCTGCCTCAGCAGCTGTTTCGCGCCATTCGTCCGCGACCGGGCTCCACCGTTCGAATCGAGATTCGAAGCTGTCGATTGGGCCGAGTGCGCCATCGTCAATGAGGCCGCGAATGGTCAGGAAGTCGCCGTCCCAGCGCCGGTTCTGGAATACGGACAGGAGCCGGCCGGCTGCGGCGGCCGCGGCTATCAACGACTCGGCCTCCGCGACATCCATCGCCATGGGCTTATCGACGACCACGTGCCTTCCCGCCCCAAGCGCACGCATGGCCATAGGCGCATGGAACCGGTTTGGCGCTGCGACAACGATGAGATCCACGTCGCTGCGGGCCAGGACTTCGTCAAGATTTCCAACGACCCGAGCCGCCGGATGCTCGCGCGCAGCGTGCCCGGCTCGATCCGGATCGGACGTGACTATGGCGCGCAACTCCAGCCCGTCGCAGGCATCAATGAATGGGCCATGAAAGAACCGCCCGGCGAGGCCATAACCAACCAAGCCGACACCAATCGGAGTCGCTCCACCCACGGTCCTGCCCCTCCGACAGCCTGCGTTGACGTCGTTCCTGGGACAATGCTAGCGTCCATGCAACCGAATGCACAGCCACCAGAGGCAGCTCGCATACGGCCGTGAGGTGCTCGGTGGAACTTGGGCTGTACACGGATTCAGTCAAGGACGAAACGTTCGAGGCAGCCCTTGATCTGGCCGAGCGGGTCGGCGCAACCGGTATTGAGATTGCCACCGGCGGGCAGTCGTCCGCACCACATCTTCGGATCGACGAGTTACTCGGGGATCCAAACAGGCGAGCAGCGTTCGCCCGAGCGTTCGCGGATCGCGGACTACGGACCGCAGCCCTGAATTGCTCAGCTTGGCCCATGCATCCGGTGTACGGACCGGATCACGTGGCCCTCATCCGGGCCACATTCAGGCTGGCCGGCGAACTCGGAGTGACGAAGATCGTGTCCATGTCCGGAAGCCCCGGCGACGGCCCGGCCGCGACGACCGTCAACTTCGCGTGGTACCCGTGGCCGTCCGACGCCGTGGCGTTGCTGGACCGGCAGTGGGACCAGGCCCTGGAACTGTGGCGGGACCTTGCGCTCGATGCCAAGGCCCATGGCGTCGAGCAGATCGCATTCGAGCTGCACCCCTTGCACCTCGTCTACAACGTCCCGACGCTGCTCCGCATGCGAGACGCGATCGGGCCCATCATCGGCGCCAACGTGGATCCGTCGCATCTGTTCTGGCAGCAGATGGACCCACTCGCGGTCATCCGCGCCCTGGGCCCGGCCGTCCATCACGTCCATCTGAAGGACACCGAGGTGATTGCCGACCAAATCGCCCTGGCCGGTGTCCTGGACCAGCGCCCGTTCGAGGATGCGGCCCATCGAGCCTGGGTCTTCCGGACGGTCGGCAGCGTCCACGGTCGTGCCTTCTGGGCGGCCTTTGTTGCAACCCTGCGCGAGGTCGGCTACGACGATGCGTTGGCGATCGAGAACGAGGATGCCAGCGTCACTCCGCAGGAGGGTGTGGAGCTCGGCGCCGCATTCATGAGGCCTCTTCTCCGCGCCTGACGTCCGGCCCGGCCGCACAAAGTGGATCAGAACCCGGACGGCAGAACCACCGGCGTACGAACGCCACTCGCTGCCGACGCATAGAGCGCATCGATCACCGCGTTGACTCGGACACCGTCGTCGAAGTCGGCACGCCCACGGCGGCCCTCACAGATCGCGGCGACATACTCAGCCCACATGGCGCACTCCTGTCCGAGCCACCCGATCGACGTGCCGTCCGCGCCGCCAATCAGCAGCGCGGCCGCCCCAGGATGACCCGGGTTGACCAGGACTCGCCGATAACCAAAGGTCCCCGGGTCCCCAGGCAAACAGACCCGGAATTCATCGGGCCGCTCGAGATCCCAATCAGCGGATCCAAGTGACCCGAAGACCTCCAATTGGAGCGAGACGCGCTTGCCGATGGCGACGCGGCTGGTTTCGAGCACGCCGTAGGCCCCACCTGCGTAGCTGACGATCGCGGCTGCGGCATCCTCGACGTCAACGGTCCCCATCGTCCGCTCGGCTGAGTCCTTGCCGGGGCCCCCGGTGTTTCCGATCGCATCGGATCCGGGCAGCGGTCGCTCGGCGATGAACGTTGACGTCAGAGCCTGGACCGACTCGATCTCCCCGACCAGGAACCGGCCGCAGTCAACGAGGTGGTAGCCCGTGTCGATGGCCAGGCCGCCGCCGGACAGTTCCCGCCGGAATCGCCAGACGAGAGGCACGTCAGGGTCCGAACCGTAGTCGAGCATGAACGACCCGCGCATGCTGCGGATCTCGCCGAGATCGCCACGGGCGATCAATTCTCGGATCGCGCGGACCGCCGGCGACCAGCGATAACCAAGTCCGAGGCCGTGGAACACGCCCGCGGCCTGGCAGGCGGCAAGGAGTTCCGCCGCAATCTCGGCCGTCTCGGCCAGCGGCTTCTCGGACACGATGTGCTTGCCGGCGGCGGCCGCCGCCAAGATGACCGGACGGTTCAGGATCGGCGGCAAGCAGGCGACGACCAGATCCACGTCGGCCGCCGACACGGCGACTTGCCAGTTCGGCTCCACCCGCTCATAGCCGTAGCGGGCACCCAGGTCGGCGGCCAGTGATGCGTTGACGTCCGCGACAACCACGAGCCGCACCCTGGCCCTGAGCGCCGGATAGAGCGATCCGATATTGGACAGGGCCGCGCTGTGAGCTCGAGCCATCGTCCCGGCGCCAATCATCGCGATCCGGAGATCCGGGAGGCGACCGCGGGTCTCCATCTGACCTCCATGACTCTGGGCAAGTCGGCGCCGAGAGGATCTGTTGACGTGCGCCTTTGGCCGATGCTACCGTTCTGCAATCGGTTGCGCAAGTCGACTCAGCGACGGCCGGGGCACCTGGTTCGGAGGGGCTGCATGGATGTGAGCACGGAAAGCCCGCTTGCCCGAATGGTGCGCACGACACCGACCGACTTCTGGAACGACTCGTGTTCTCTGGCGGATCTGAAGTACGCGATCGACCATGGTGGCGTCGGCGCGACGTCCAATCCGACCATCGTGGGCGAAGTCCTACGTAGCGAGTGGGACGTCTGGCATCCGAGGATCCTGGCCCTCCAGGCGGCCAAACGGTCCGCGACCGACGTCGAGATCGCCTGGTGGTTGATCGAAACGATGGCAGCGGGTGCCGCGGCACTGCTGGAGCCGATTTTCGATCGTGAGCGCGGCCTCAAAGGCCGCCTATCGATTCAGACCAATCCGACCTTCCACGGGTCTGCTGAGCGCATGCTGGAGCAGGGCCTTCGGTTCCAGAAATTGGCTCCGAACATGCAGGTCAAGTTCCCGGCGACGCTAGCGGGGATCACGGCGATCGAGGAAGCCACGGCCGCGGGCGTCTCGATCAACGCGACCGTCAGCTTCACCCTCAGTCAAGCCCTCGCCGTCGGCGAAGCCGTTGAAGCGGGGCTCCGTCGACGTGTCGCAGCCGGCCACGACGTCAGCACGATGAGCCCTGTTTGCACGCTGATGGTTGGCAGGCTCGACGACTGGATGAAGGTCGTTGCCGAGCGGGACAACATCATCGTCGACCCCGGCGCCCTCGACCGTGCTGGCATCGCTGTTCTCAAGAAGGCGGCGCCGATCTATCGAGCGCGCGGGTATCGGACCCGCCTCCTGGCCGCGGCGTATCGCCACCATCTTCACTGGTCCGAGGTGATCGGAGGCGACATCATCCTGACGATTCCGCCGGTTTGGCAGCGTCGCTTCAATGGGTCGCGTGTCGAGGTCCGGCCGCGCTTTGACGAACCTGTCGACCTTCGACTCGTCGATGAACTTCTTGACCGGCTTCCCGACTTCCGGCGCGCCTATGACGAGGACGGGCTCGCCCCGAATGAGTTCGATTCGTATGGCGCGACGGTCCGTACGCTTCGCGGGTTCATCGCCTCGTACTGGGATCTGGTCAGAACGGTGGACGATGTGATGCTTCCGAATCCAGACACGTTGCGGGGAGGAACTCGATGACGACTGTTCGACTGACCACCGGCCAGGCCGTCGTCCGGTTCCTGGCCAAGCAGTACGTGGAGCGTGACGACCGGCAACAGCGCTTCATTGCCGGCGTCTGGGGGATTTTCGGACACGGCAATGTCGCCGGCCTCGGGCAGGCCCTCGAGGAGCTCGGCGACGCGGAGGAGATGCCGTACTACCGACCCCAGAACGAGCAGGGGCAGGTCCACATTGCTGCGGCGTACGCGCGCCATCGGAACCGTCTCCAGACCTTCGCCTGCACGTCGTCGATTGGTCCCGGCGCCACAAACATGATCACGGGCGCCGCTGCAGCGACCGTCAACCGCGTCCCCGTCCTGCTCCTTCCGAGCGACTACTTCGCCAACCGGTCCTCGGATCCCGTCCTGCAACAGGTCGAGCATCCAAGCGAGCACGATGTCAGCGCGAGTGACGCATTCCGGCCAGTGTCCCGGTTCTTCGACCGGATTTCACGTCCCGACCAACTGATCGCCAGCCTACCCGAGGCATTCCGCGTGCTGACCGACCCGGCAGAGACCGGCGCCGTGACCGTGTCGCTGCCGGAGGACGTCCAGAGCGAGGCGTTCGACTGGCCCGAATCGTTCTTCGAGCGTCGGATCTGGAGGGTTCGCAGGCCGGTTCCGGAACCTTCGGTCGTCGCCGAGGTGGTTCAGCTTCTGATGCGAGCGAAGACGCCGGTGATCATCACCGGTGGCGGCACCATCTACTCGGAGGCGACCCATGAACTCGACGCCCTTGCGTCGCGGTTCAACATCCCGGTTGCCGAGACGCAGGCGGGGAAGGGCGCCCTGCCCTGGAACCATCCGATGATGGTGGGTCCGATCGGCGCGAATGGGGGCCTGGCCGCGAATCACCTTGCCCGCGAAGCAGATCTGGTCCTGTGTGTTGGTACCCGAATGGGCGACTTTGTCACGTCGTCGAGAACCACGTTCCAGCACGCCGACGTCAAGTTCGTCGGGGTCAACGTCACGCCCATGGACGCCCACAAGCTGCGGGCGATCCCGCTTGTCGCCGATGCGCGCGAGGCCCTCGCCGCACTCTCGACCGCACTCGATGCCGCGGGCTATCGAGGCACAAACGAGGCATTCCGCGCGCGGATCGGGCAGCTCAAGGTGGAGTGGGACGGCATCGTGACGGCCCTCCGGGCGGAAGGCCCGAAGGACGCGGATCTCGGTCAGGCCGAGGTGATCGGCATCGTCAACGACGCCCTCGGAGGCAAGGCCACGGTGATCTGCGCCGCCGGGAGCCTCCCCGGTGACCTACTCAAACTGTGGCGCGCTGAGGACCCGAAGTCGTACCACGTGGAGTACGGCTACTCATGCATGGGTTACGAGGTCGCCGCAGGGCTCGGCGTGGCGTTTGCGGAACCCGAGCGACGGGTGGCCGTGATCGTCGGTGACGGGTCGTACCTGATGATGAACTCGGAAATCGTGACAGCGGTCGCGGAGGGCCTGAAATTCACCATCGTCCTCCTCGACAACCACGGATTCGGGTGCATCACGGGCCTCGCGCGCTCGGTCGGCGTGCCCGACTTCGGGAACGACCTTCGCTTCCGCGACAAGGCCCGCAACCGCCTCACAGGGCCGTACGTGCCAGTGGACTTTCGGCAGCACGCGGAGGCGATGGGCGCCCTGGCCATCTTCGCCCGCACGGCTGCCGAATTGCATGCCGCGCTCGCCGAGGCCGAACGGGCCGATCGAGTCACGGTCATCGTCGTGCCTGTCGATCCGGAGCAGCGCGTTCCCGGCTTCGAGGGATGGTGGGACGTTCCCGCAGCCGAGGTGAGCGCCCAGCCGGGGATCCGGGCGGCGCGCGACGGGTACGACCAGGCACGTTCCCGGCAGCGACTCGGGTGACGAAGGCGAGCGAGCCCTCTCCGCACGCCGACCTCGAGGCTCGGGCGCGACTGGGTCGCTGGCTCGTGATGCGTACGGTGACCGGAAGTGGGGCCGGCCATGTCGGCGGGCCGATGTCGGCGATGGAGTTGCTGGTCGCTCTGTACTTCCGGGTGCTGGAAATCCGCGCCGAGGATCCCGATTGGGCCGACCGCGACCGGTTCATCCTGTCGAAAGGCCACTCGGCCGTGGGTCTGTACGCGGTGATGGCTCAACGCGGCTATTTCCCGATTGAGGAGCTAGCCACGTTCGACAAAGGTGACTCGCGGCTGCAGGGCCATCCGGACATGACCCGCCTGCCGGGACTCGACGCGTCCACCGGATCGCTCGGGCAGGGCCTTGCGGTGGGGGTCGGGATCGCACTCGGGGCACGGCTCCGAGGTCGTGACTTCCACACCTACGTGATGCTTGGTGACGGCGAGTGTCAGGAGGGAATGGTCTGGGAGTCAGCGCTTGTGGCTGCTCGCTATCGACTGGGCCACCTGATTGTGATCGTCGATGACAACGGCCTCCAACAATTCGGCTGGTCGCTCCAGGACGAGCCCGGTGCTCGCGGTGACCGCAGTGAGCCATTCCCTGGAGGCATGCTGCGCGCCATGTTCGAGGGATCCGGCTGGCGGGTGATCGAAATCGACGGCCACGATTTCGGCGCCATCATCGGCGCGTGCGCAGCGGCGGCCGAGGCGACCCCGGACAGTCGGCCGACGGCGATTTTGGCACGGACGATCAAGGGGCGAGGCCTGTCCTTCACCGAGGGTCAGCATGGTTGGCACGCTCGCGTCCCGACCTCCGACGAGTTGGAGGCTGCCCGCCTCGAGCTGGACATCGATGCCCCAGGCGGCCCCGAGTGAGATCGCAGCGCGAGGTCTGGGGCGAGACGCTCACTGAGCTCGGCGATACGAATTCGGACATCCTCGTGCTCGACGGAGACCTTGCCACGTCGACCAAGGCGGACATCTTCGCCCGACGGCATCCCGAGCGCTTCCTCCAGATGGGGATAGCCGAGCAGAACATGGTCGGAGTAGCGGCCGGGCTGGCGTCGATGGGCTATGTCCCCTGGCTGTCGTCGTTCGCGGTCTTCCTGACCCATCGCGCGCTCGACCAGATCCGTCTGCTCGTGGCGCAGCCGCATGCCAACGTCAAGGTCGGTGCCGGCTATGGAGGGTTGTTGACCGGGCTCACCGGGAAGACGCATCAGGACATTCAGGACCTGGCGATCATGCGGGCGATGCCCGGGCTCACGGTCCTCGCACCGGCCGATGAGGTCGAGTGCGCGGCGATGACCCGCTGGGCAACCGACTTCGATGGTCCCGTCTACCTTCGATTGACGCGGGACCCGGCGCCCGAGTTGTTCGACAGCACGTATCGGTTTGAACCGGGCCGTGTTTATCAACTCCGGGAAGGGACGGACGTATTGCTGATATCGACCGGCCCACAGACGTCGCGTTGCCTGGAGGCTGCCGTCATCCTGGAGTCCTCCGGCGTGTCTGCCGGCGTCCTCCATGTCCCCTCGATCAAGCCCGTCGATGTCGAGACGATCGTCGCGGCCATCGACCCTTCGAGCCTCGTGGTGAGCGTGGAGGAACACTCGGTCATCGGCGGCCTTGGTGGTCTGATCGCCGAAATCCTGACAGCCCATCTGCCCAGGCGCCTCGTCCGGATCGGACTTGAGGATTGCTGGGGCGAATCGGCTCCCAATGAATTCCTGCTCGAGAAGCACGGGCTCACGGCGGCCCGAATCGCGGACAGAGCCAGACTCGAGCTCCAGGACACGACGACGAGGAGGTCGGCATGACCACGAAACCGCTCCGGCATCTGGTCTCGGCCGCCGGCCCAGGCACGCTGCTCGAGATCACGCCTGAGACCGTCGACTGGAAATACGTCTCGTCCAGCGTCGTGGCCCTCGCGGCGGGCGAACGACTGCGGGCCGAAAGCGGGCCGAATGAGGTTGCCTTGGTCCCGCTCGCGGGGACTGCGCGCTTCGAGTTTGCCGGCCAGGACCACACGGTCTCGCGACGCGACGTCTTCACCGACCTGCCGCATGTGGCCTACCTACCGCCGCGGACGGCATATGCGATCACGGCGATCACACCGTTCGAATTCGCGACCGGCGGGGTGCCTGCGGAAGGGCGCTACCCGGCGCGGCTGATCACTCCGGCGGAGCTCGCGACTGCTGTCCGTGGAGGTGCGAACGTCAGCCGAGGCGTGACCGGCACCCTGGATCTGAGCCTTCCGGCGGAGCGACTGATCGCGTACGAGATCATCACCCCGAGCGGCAACTGGTCGAGCTTTCCGCCTCACCGTCATGACGGCAAGGATGGGACCTCGTATCACGAGGAGACCTACTACTTTCGTCTCCAGCCTCGTGACGGCTTCGCTTACCAGCGGATCTACTCGCCCGAGGGTGACCTCGATCTCTCCTTCTGCGCACGGGATGGGGATCTGATCCTCGTCCACGAGGGCTATCACACGGTCGCGACTGCTCCCGGGACCAACGCCTATTACCTCAACTTCCTCGGCGGGGACGTGCGACCAGTGACCCAGAAATTTGATCCGGCCTACATCTGGGTGGCCGAAGACTGGGCTGGCAAGCCTGTCGCGATCCCAGTCGGAGGAGAGCCTCCCGCCGAATAACGGGGCACCCTCGCGCTGCAGGACCCACCTGCGACGGCCCCGCGCTGGGACACATCGCGAAGCGCTTCTTGACGCCCGTCTGGTCCGGATGCTACCGTCCCTGCAATCGGTTGCGCACTGGGAAGGGGCTTGCACGAAATGCCGGGTCCAGGACTCGATCTCCTCGGGCCAGAGGAGTTGGCCGAGGTGGCCGAAGTCCTCGCCAGCGGGCACCTCGCGCGCTACGGACCCGACGACGACACGTTTCCAGCCAAGGTGCGCCGGTTCGAGGAACTCGTCGCGGATCTCTCCCAGACGAAGTACGCGCTGGCCCTCAATTCAGGCACGAGCGGCCTGTATTTGGCACTGGTCGGACTCGGAATCGGACCGGGCGACGAGGTCATCGTCCCCGGCTTTACCTTCGTCGCCACGATCAGCTCGGTGATCTATGCGCGCGCCCGGCCGGTCCTGGCCGAAATCGACGAGTCATTCGACCTCGACCCGGCCGACGTCGAGGCGCGGATCACATCGCGCACCAGGGCAATCGTCGTCGTCCACATGCTGGGCAATCCGGCTCGACTCGATGAACTCAAAGCGGTCGCGGCGCGCCACTCGCTGCCGCTCATCGAGGATGCTGCGCAGGCGTTCGGGGCCACCTATCGGGGCCGTTGGGTCGGAGGCCACGCGGATGCCGGGGTTTTCAGCTTCAACGAGTTCAAGACGATCACCTGTGGCGACGGCGGCATGCTCATCACCGACGACGAGGCCTTCTACCGGCGCGCGTTCGCGATGCACGATCAGGGACACAGTCCAAACCGGCGTGGCATCGAGGTCGGCAATCGGCCATTTCTCGGCTTGAACTTCCGGATGACCGAACTTCAAGGGGCCGTCCTGCTCGCCCAGGTCCGCAGGCTTGATCGAATACGTGACCACCTGCGTGCCAACCGGGACATCGTGCGGAGCGTTATCGAAGGGATCCCGGGGATCAGTTTCCGAACGCTGCCAGACCCGGACGGCGACCTCGCCACGCATCTCGTTGTCGTCTTTCCCGACGCCGCGACCGCTACCGCTGTAACCGCCGAACTGGGTTCGATCACGCTGGCGGCATCCGGCTGGCACGTGTACCACCACATGGAGCACGTCCTCACGGGACGCACCATCACCGGTCGAGGATGTCCGTTCGATTGCTCATGCAGTGATGACCGGCCGGCCGCCTACAGGGCTGGCATGCTCCCTGTCACAGACCGGCTCCTCGAGCGATCCATGAGCTTCTCGATCGGCGTCCAGGATCCGAATCTGGCTCCGTTTGGGCTACGGATGCGTGACGGTGAGGCCACCGCGCATGAACGGGCAGAAACGTTCCGAACCGTGGCCTCGAGATACCTGTCGTGAGCGGATGAAGCGAACCCATGGCTCTCGATGACCCGACTCCGCATCGCCGCGTCGGCCTCGAGGACGTCGCCCGAATGGCCGGCGTCTCTCGGTCGACCGCGTCTCGCGCATTGGTGGACGACCCACGGATCAGCGAGCCGACGCGCGACGCCGTCAAGGCTGCTGCGGTCGAGTTGCGGTATGTCCCGAACGCCGCAGCGCGCGGCCTCCGCGCAAGACGGACCCGGATCCTGGGACTGCTCATTCCGGACCTCAGCGACCCGTTCCACGGACAGATTGCGGCCTCATTTGAGCAGGAGGCGTTGGCCGGCGGCTATCGAGTCATCGTTGGTACCGGCATGCAGGATGCAACGTTGGAGCGGGACGTTCTTCGCGTCTTCACGGAGCAGGCGGTTGACGGGATCGCCGTGGTCTCCGGCGTGATGACCATCGACGAAGCCCGGTCGCATGCGCGGCCGGACCGGATGATCTTCGTGCTGCCTGATCAGCGTTTGATGGGACCAGATACCGGGCTCGCGAAGCCGTCGTTGATTCTGACCGATGACGCCAGCGGTGTTGAGGCGATCGTTGATCATCTCGTTGAGACTGGGCGCCGCGACATCGCGTACGTCGGCAGCGGCGGCCTGGTATCGAGCACGGTCCGTCGAGAAGCGGTCGAGCGGGCGCTGAAGAAGCACGGAATCGCTCATCGGACAGATCGCTACCCGAGCCCGGATGACGGCTGGCTCACACCGGCACCTACCGCCGCACTGATTGCCGCCGACCTTCCGGAGGCCCTGATCTGCTACGACGACATGCTGGCCCTCGCCCTGATGGATGCCCTCCGGGTGCTCGGCGTGCGTGTCCCCGACGACGTCGCGGTGGTGGGCTTCGACGGCATCCCTTTCGCGGAGATGTCCAATCCTCGCCTCACGACCGTGGTCACCCCGCTCACTGAACTTGGACGTCTGGCCGCTTCCTCACTCGTCGATGCGATCCGGTCGGGACAATTGCCGGAGGCCGTTGTGCTGCCCGTTGAGCTGGCCATCCGTGAGAGCACGCGCTCCCGCGCTTCTCAGGCTGCCGGGGGGGCCGCCCATGACTGAGCCCCAGCCGGCCATCGAGCTGATCGACGCGACAAAGCGCTACGGTGACGTCGTGGCGCTCGATGGCGTCTCGCTCCAGATCGAACCCGGCGAGTTCTTCTGTCTCCTCGGGCCGTCCGGCTGTGGCAAGACCACGACCCTCAACCTTATCGGCGGCTTCATCCCGCTCAGTTCCGGAGAGCTGCGGATCGAGGGGCGCCGAGTCAATGACCTGCCGCCCCACAAGCGGAACGTGAACACCGTGTTCCAGAGTTACGCCCTATTTCCGCACATGACGGTGGCCCAGAACGTTGAGTTCGGGTTGCGCATGGCCGGCCTCAACAAGGCCGAAGTCGGTCAGAGGGTCGATGAGTACCTGGATCTCGTTGGCCTCCTCGACCACGCACAGCGGGCTCCGTCCCAGCTGTCGGGTGGCCAACAGCAGCGTGTCGCGCTGGCTCGGGCGCTGGCACGACGGCCGGCGGTACTCCTTCTCGACGAGCCCCTGGGCGCACTTGACCTCAAGTTGCGTCACCAGATGCAGCTTGAACTCGCGCGGATTCATCGCCAGGTTGGCACGACGTTCGTGTTCGTCACGCACGATCAGGAAGAAGCACTCTCGATGTCAACGCGCATCGCCGTCATGTCGGGCGGGCGTGTAAGCCAGATCGGAACGCCGCGTGACGTCTATTACCAGCCCGTGGATCGGTTCGTGGCGGATTTCATCGGCGAATCCAACTTCATCGAGGGAGTGATCCGGCACGAGGATCTGCAGACGTGGTTCCTCGTCGCAGGCAGGGAGCGGATACCCGCTCCTGACACGGCAATCGATGGACCCGCGACGCTGATGTTGCGGCCGGAATCGCTCGTCATCGCGCCGATTGAACGCGCGCCTGCGACGGCGATTCGGGGACGAGTCCTGGGCATGGCGTTCTTGGGGAATCACACTCGAGTTACGGTCGGCACGGCGGCAGGTGCCCTCGTCGTGCATCGACTTCATGGAGGTGACGTTGAGTCTCAGGATCCGGAGGGGCATGTCGACGAGGAGGTAGGCGTCTGGTGGTCAACAACAGCGGCGATCGTCATGGCAGGATCGGAAGCGAGGACATAGCGATGGATCAAATGGCGAGGTACAACAATCTATCCCGGCGTCGCTTCTTGCAGGCGTCGGCAGCCATGGGTGGCGTAGTGGCCTTTGGGGGCCTGGCCGCTGCCTGTACTACCGGCGGCGGTGGCGGGAGCACCAAGGGCACGTTCAACTGGATGACCTGGAGCGATCACTACTACGACGAACAGCTCGCCGCGATCGCCAAGGACCAGGAGCTCAAGACGAGCATCACCGAGCTTGCCGACAACTCCGAGGGCTACACGAAAGTCAAGGAAGTCGGCGGACAGCTCGACATGATCTCCGGCGATGCGCTGTGGGTGCCGAAGTACTTCGAGGACGGTCTCATCGAAGCCTGGGACATCAACGAGCTCCAGGTCGCGAAGCAGCTCTACTCGATCGCGCGCGATTTCTCGATCTGGAAGAAGCCCGAGGGCTACCTGGGCTATCCGTTCGGCTGGTCCCCGGTCCAGCTCTACTACAACCCGAAGTACGTCACGACGCCGCCCGACTCGTGGGAGGTGCTGCTCGACCCCAAGTACAAGGGTCATATCGTTGTCGAGAACCAGCCGGTCGAGATTGTCGCCTACATGGCCAAGTTCGCCGGCGCCAAGGATCCCTACAACATGACCGATGAGGAGCTTGCGCAGGCAAAGGAGATGCTCACGCTCCTCAAGCCGAACCTCCTCAAACTGACCCAACAGAACACGGAGACCATCACGTCGTTGATCAACGAAGAGGCGTGGATCGCGACCGGTAACCTGGGAGCCGAGGAAAGGGTCAAGGAGGGTGGCGGACCCGAGATCATCGGCTTCACCCCGAAGGAGGGGACCGTCGGCTGGATGGACGCGGAGATGCTGGTCAAGGGCGGCAAGAACAACAGTTTGCTCAAGCCGTTCCTGGAAGTTGCCGAGCAGGCCGAGCACATTGCCGAGAACTTCATCCGGTATGGCCGGCCGCTGTTCAACGAGGCCGCTTACAAGCTGCTCGTGGACAAGGGCCAGAAGGACCGCGCTGACCGGTTCCTCTACAACAAGCCCGAGACGGTCAACACCATGACCCTCAAGGGCCCTGGGTCATCGACGCAGGGCGCCATCGACGCGTTCAACGAGGTGTTCGGAGCCTGACCGAAGTCAGGGAACCGGCCTCACCCATGAACCAGACCTCAGGCGTCAGCCTGAACGAGGTGCCGCTGGTCCAGCCCGGATCGGCGGCACCATCGCGCTCTTTTGGACGGATCGCACCCGCCATCCCGGGCGCGATCGCGCTGTTCCTCCTGTTCATCGCGCCGATGGCGTTCATGGTCGTCTTCAGCTTCTGGCGAACCGACGTCGATTTCAATCTGGTTCCGGAATGGAACCTCAATAACTACCTGAAGTTCTTCACCGTCCCGACCTACATTCGAACGTTCATCAAGACGATGCTCATGGCAACGGCGGTGACGGCCGCCGGCCTGGGCGCGGCGGTGCCGTTCACCTACTTCCTCGTCCGGTACGTCAGCCGCCGGCGGCAGCGATTGGTCCTGCTCGCGGTCATCGTGCCCTTCTGGACGAGCTATCTCCTGCGTGTCTATGCGTGGCAGGCGATTCTTGGAGAGCGGGGCGCGCTCAACCAGGCCCTCCAGGCAGTCGGCATCCTCGACGAACCGTCGCGCCTGTTCGTCTACAACGACGTCGGGGTGTTCATCGTTCTTGTCTACGTCTACTTCCCATTCGCCGCGCTGGCACTCTACGCAGCGCTCGAGAAGTTCGACTTCAGCCAGTTGCACGCCGCCCAGGACCTCGGCGCGCGGCCTGATCAGGCATTTAGGCACATCCTCGTGCCGCAGATTCGCTCCGGGATCATCACCGCCTGCATTTTCATGTTCATCCCGATTCTGGGTGAGTTCCTGACGCCAACGCTTGTAGGCGGCGTACAGGGCTCCCTCATCGCGAATCTGGTGGTGAACTTCTTCCGGGGCGCGCAGATCGCTCAAGGTGCGGCGTTCGCGATCATCATCGCCGTGTTCGTCACGGCTCTCCTGGTCGTCTTCCGCAAGTACCTCCGGCTAGAGGATGTCGTGGCTCGTGGGTAAGCAGATCGATCCGCTGGAGACGATGCCCGTCAGCCCGTATGCCCGGCCCACGCGCTGGGTCCTCTGGCTCTGGGCGGTCGCCGTGCTCGTCTTCCTTTACGTGCCGATCGCCTTCCTCGTCCTGTTCTCATTCAACGAGCCGCGCACCCCAGGTCTCCCGATCGTCAATCTCACCTTGCATTGGTACGAAGTAGCGGCAGGCAACAGCTTGCTGCTCGAGGCGGTCAAGAACTCGATCATCGTCGCTGCAGCCGTCGCATTCCTGGCGACCCTGATCGGAACGATGGCCGCGTTCCCTCTGGTCCGTGGCGGAATCCGCCACCCCGACGCTGTCCGTATCCTGGCGACGATGCCGATCATGCTGCCCGGGATCCTCCTGGGCATCGCGATGCTCATCTTCTTCCGTCGGGTTCTGGACCTCGAGCTGTCGCTCCTGACGGTGATTGCCGGCCACCTCGTATTCACGACGCCGTTCGTGGTCCTGATCGTCGCCGCGCGGCTCCAGGGCTTCGATCACCGCCTCGAGTGGGCGGCGGCCGACCTCGGAGCCAGCCCGCGCCAGGCGTTGCGCCACGTGATCCTGCCGCTCATCTCGCCCGCGATCGTGGCCGGCGCTCTCATCAGCGTGACGCTCTCGATCGACGAGTTCATCATTACGTTCTTTACCGTTGGACCACAGGTCACGCTCCCGTTGTATATCTATACGCAGATCAAGTTTGGGGTCACACCCGAGGTGAACGCCGTCGCGACGGTGCTGCTCCTCTCGACAGTCGCCCTGCTCTTTGGCTCCGGTCTCGTCCTGCGAGTCGGTCGACGTCTGATGAAACGAAGGGGAACGTGATGCGTGCCGCCGTCTTTCACGGTAACGGCGAACTGCGCCTCGAGGACCGCCCGAGCCCGCAAGTCGAGCAGGCGGATGATGTCCTCATCGCCATCGAGGCGTGCGGGATGTGCGGGAGTGACCTCCAGATCCTCAATGTCCCTCCGGGTCATCCGGCGACGCCAGGCACAATCCTCGGGCACGAGTTCGTGGGCCGCGTCACCGCTGTCGGCGAGGCGGCGACGAGCGTCGGTGTCGGTCAGCGCGTCGTCGTCGACCCGGATCCGAAGTGCAATGCCTGCACATCCTGTCGCGCCGGCCGGCCTGCCAACTGCGAAAACATCCGCGCGCTCGGAGTCTACAGGGATGGTGCATTTGCCGAATTCGTGATTGCGCCCGCGGCGGCCGTCTACCCGATATCAGAGGACGTACCACTCGAGATGGCGGCTCTCGTGGAGCCGCTTGCGTGTGTAGTGAACGGGACAAATCGAGCGGCCGCCAGACCAGGAGAATCCGTGGTCGTCATCGGTGCCGGCACGATCGGGTGTCTGTTCGCGGCGGTGTTCAAAGCCTCGGGCGCCGGGCCGGTCATCGTGATCGAGCCGAACGCTGTCAGGGCCGCCGTTGCGAAAGCCGTCGCGGCGGACTTCACCTTCACGCCGGACGAATTCGCCGCCCGGCGCCATGAAATCCTGCCCGGTGGCGCCGACATTGTGGTCGATGCCGTTGGGAGCGTCCTCGGTCCCGCTATCGAGGCCGCCGGGATGGGCGGGCGGATTATCGTGTTCGGGATGAACGGAGCGGCGCGTCCGCCGATCCATCAGGTCGAGATCACCGAGAAGGGGCTGTCAATTCTCGGCTCTTACATCTCGAACTTCACGTTTCCGGCCGCCATTCGCCTCGTGGAGAGCGGCACCCTCAACCTCGCACCAATCGTGTCGGCCGTGTTGCCCCTGAGCGAGGTCCTCGATGGGGTCGCACAGCTACGATCAGGTCAGGCCACCAAGATCATCATCACGCCCTGACCTGAGCGCGATCGCCAGGCGGCTGGCGGTCAGGCCTCGTCGTAGATCTCCGGATTGGCGATGTTCATGGCGCGTCCGCCGGCGAGGACGGACGCCATTCCGTCGGTCATTTCCTGGAATATCCGGCGTTTGGCCCGTCGGGACAGGCCGAGTACGTGGGGCGTGAGGACCACGGCTGGGTGCTGGAAGATCGGATGCCCGCCGGGCGGCGGAGGCTCCGGTTCGAAGACATCGAGACCCACCCCGGCCAGGCGCCCATCAAGCAGCGCCGCATGGACTGCGTCCAGATCCAGCAAGCCACCGCGCCCACAGTTGACGAGAACGGTGCCACTACGAACCCGATCCAGGACGGCGGCATCGATGAGGTGCGTCGTCTCGGCGGTAAGAGGGGCGTGGAGGCTGATTACGTCGGCGGTCTCGGCAAGTCGATCGAGGTCGACCAGATCGACGCCCAACCCAGATGCCGTGAGCGGATCCGCATACGGGTCAAATGCCACGACGCTCATGTTGAGAGCACCGCCCAGCTCAGCGAGCCGCCGCCCGATCCGGCCAAAGCCGACGATCCCGAGCGTCGCACCCTCAAGATCGCCTACGTCGACCGATTCACGCTCGGCCCAGCGACCCTCGCGAACCAGCTCGGTGAGCGGCCCGAGCCTCTTGACGAGGTGCAGGATGAGCGCCAGCGCCCCCTCCGCCACGGCGTTCGTGCCGGCGTTCGGCGTCACGACCACGGGGATACGCCGCTCGCTCGCGCTTGCGAGATCGACGAGATCGACCCCGATCCCGCTCCTTCCAATAACGCGCAGGTTTCCTGCGGCGGTGATGACCTGACGGTCGACAACGCTGCTACCGCGTGCGATCAGGCCGATGGCCATCGGCAGGAGGTCGGCTATTGACACGTCGCCTGCGCCCACTTCGATGACATCACCGAAGGGGCGGAGATGGTCCACCACGACGTCATCGATCGGACCGAGCGCCAGGATGGGCCCACGCTCAGTCATCAGCCATGCCATCGCTGACTGGCGAGCCCTGCCTCGTATTCGCGTCGTCGCTCCGCCACGGCCGTCACGTCCGACACTTCGGCCGAAGCGACATCCCACCACACGCCCGAGGACGGCAAGTTCACGTCGGGATCCGTCGCGACGACGATGACGCTCGGACCGGGGTGGGACCGGGCCTCTTCCAGAGCGGTACGGATAGCGTCCGGCGTTCCGGCCCTGGTGGCCCGTGCCCCAAGCCCGGCAGCCAGGGCAACGAGGTCGAGATCGAGGTATGGGCCATCCAGCGCGCCAGTCGCGAGCGGCCCGGTTCGTCCGCGGAACTCGTTCCCGAATCCCGCGCCATTGCGCATCAACTGAAGACGCCGGATGACCTGGAAGCCGTGGTTCTCCGAGACCACCACCGTCACGTTCAGACCTTCCTGCAGGGCAGTGACCAGTTCGGTCGGCTGCATGAGGAACGTCCCGTCGCCAATCAGCGCCATCACCGCGCCGTCGGGCTGGGCAAGGCGTACCCCGAGGGTCGCCGGAAGCTCATAGCCCATGCACGAATACCCGAACTCGAGGTGGCACGACCTGCCGCCGGTCGCGTCCCAGACCTTGAGCAAGTCGCCGGGGGGTCCGCCAGCGGCAGCGACGATCGTGTCACCCGGCCGGGCCGCATCCTGGAGGATCCCAATCAGCTGGCCCTGCGTCATTAGGCTTTCCCCGCCGAACCGGTCCGGCCCCGGGGCGGCGAGGGCCACAGCTCGCGTCGGCAGCCAGGCAGACTTGACTTCCCGAGCGCGTGCCTCCCACGTGGGCCGTGGCCGGACACCCGCATCCCGTGCCGCGGTAACGAGCGCCAGCAGCGCCCGACGAGCGTCGGCGACGATTGGCAGGGCACCTTGCTTGCGCGCGTCATGGTCGGTCACGTTGATGGAGGCGAATCGGACCGCAGGATCCGCGAAGATGGACTGGGAGGCAGTCGTGAAGTCCGTCAGGCGCGTGCCCACGTGAAGGACGAGATCGGCCTCGGCGGCGAGCTTGTTTGCCGCCGGATTTCCCTCCACGCCAATGCCACCCATGCCCCACCAGGCATCGGTCTCCACAGCGCCCTTGCCGGCAAACGTCTCGGTAACAGGGATCCCGAACTCCCCCGCAAGCCCTGCCAGCGCCTCCCCAGCCTCGGAGTAGTGGACGCCCCCTCCGGCCACGATCAGCGGGCGATGGGCCTCGGCGAGTAGGTGAGCCACCGCGGCCACGGCCTCGAGATCCGGAGCTGGGCGCGCGATGACCCAGTCGGCAGGCGCGAAGAACGCTGCGGGATAGTCGTACGCCTCTGATTGGATATCCTGCGGCAGGGCGATGACCACGGCACCCATTTCGGACGGGTTTGTCAAGACTCGCATCGCTTCGGGCAGAGCCGTAAGGACCTGCTCCGGGCGCGTGATCCGGTCGAAGTAGCGAGCCACCGGTCGGAAGCAGTCGTTCACGGAGATGTCGCCTGCGGACGGGTGCTCCAGCTGCTGGAGTACCGGACCCTGGCGGCGAGTGGCGTAAGTGTCGCCGGGCAGCAGGAGCACCGGCAGGCGGTTGATCGTGGCAAGCGCCGCACCCGTGACCATGTTCGTGGCGCCCGGCCCGACGGACGCGGTGACGGCGAGCACGGCCCGCCGGCGCGATGCCTTGGCAAACGCGGTCGCAACGTGGACCAGAGACTGCTCGTTGCGGCCCTGAACATATGGCATCTCTGCCCGGAACTCATCGAGGGCCTGGCCGAGCCCGGCGACGTTGCCGTGGCCGAAGATGCCGAGCATTGCCGGCACGGAGCGCGCCCGCTCGCCGTCCGCGACGGTGTGCTGCCGGCCGAGGTATCGAATGATCGCCTGCGCGGTCGTCAATCGGACCGTCGAGGGCATGGGTTGGGGACCCTCCTGTCAGCTCGCTCCATGAAGGATGATCGTCTTTGACTCCGTCATCTCCTCGACCGCCGAGCGCGCGCCTTCCTTGCCGATTCCGCTGTTCTTGAGGCCGCCGTACGGCATCAGATCGGCCCGCCAAAGCGGAGTCCAGTTGATGTGCACCATACCTGCGTCCACTTCCCGCGCGAAGCGCAGCGCGCTTGTCACGTCTCGAGTGAAGACGCCGGCACCGAGGCCGTACGGGCTGTCGTTGGCAAGTCGGATGGCGTCGTCCATTCCCGATGCCGGTGAGACGGCCACGGCCGGTCCGAATAGCTCGTCGCGGCTGAATGGGCTCGCCGGATCGACGTCTGCCACGACGGCTGGCCGGAGCATCGTTCCTTCGCGCTCGCCACCAACCAACACGCGCGACCCGGCCGCGGCACTCGCGTTGATCGCCTGCTCCACCCGCCGCGCCTCGACATCGCTGACCAGGACGCCGACCGTCGTCTGGGGATCGAGGGGATCACCGGTACGGATCGCCTTGACGAGCGGCGTCAGCGCATCAAGGAAGTCACTCATGACCGTCCGGTCGACGAGGACTCGCTGGACCGAAATGCAGACCTGACCGGCGTTCACGTAGCCGCCAATGGAGACCGCCCTGGCGGCAAGTTCGAGGTCGGCATCCGGCAGGACGATGACGGGACAACTGGCCCCGAGCTCCAGGGACAGGCGCTTCACTCCGGCAACCCGGGTGATCGCCTGGCCGGTTGCCGAGTTGCCGGTGAAACTGATCTTCCGCACGCGCGGATCGCTACACAGTTGCGCACCGAGTTCGGCTCCTGAGCCCGTTACACAGGAGATCGCCTCGGGATCGAGGCCGGCGTCGAGAAGAATCTCGGCAAGCTTGAGCGCCGTCAGAGGCGTCTTGCGCGCGGGCTTGAGGATGACCGCGTTACCCGCGGCCAGTGCAGGCGCGATCTTGTGCAAGACGAGTAACGAGGGGTAGTTGAATGGCGTGATCGCGACGACCACCCCACACGGCTGCCTGAGCGTGAAACCAAGTCGACCCTGCCCGGCGCCGCGGTGTGCGTCGAGCGGGAGGCTGTCGCCGTAGAGCTGAGCGCCCTCGAACGCAGCCAGACGAAGCATGTCGCCGGCCCGGGAGGCTTCGCCGGTCGCCTCGGTCAGGAGCTTTCCCGACTCGAGCGAGATCGTTCGAGCCAGATCCTCAACCCGCTCGTCCGCGAGGTCGGCCGCGCGGAGCAGGATCGCCTGACGGTCGTAGGCTGCGGTATGGCGCTGGCGGTCGGCCGCCCCTACCGCGGCTGCGAGCGCGCGATCAACGTCCGCCCGCGACGCAACCGGCACCGTGTCGATCACGTCGCCGTTGAACGGATTCGTGACGTCTTCACGGATAGCACCGTCTGTCCACTCACCCGCGATGAGCATCCGCAATGTGTCGTCTCCGCGTACCCAACCTGGGACTCGGTCGTGCGTGATTGACCGTGCGCAACCGATTGCAGTAACCTAGCACGTGCCCAGTTGTCGCGTCAACGAGGACACGGTCACGTGGAACGTGACCGCTCGATGGCCACGTGAACGGAGGACTCGATGTCAAACGCTCGGATGCGTGTCGCCGGGGCCCCGGTGTCGTTCGGGGTGGACGAGATCATGGTCGACGACGCCTGGATGCCCGGACCGGAGGACGTGCTTGATTGGCTCGTCGACATCGGCGTCGAGGGCACGGAGCTCGGCCCGCCTGGCTACCTCGGGGATGCTGAGCAGCTACGTCAGCGCCTGTCGTCCCGAGGATTGGAACTCGTTGGCTCCTTCCTTCCGCAGCACTTCAGTCGGAATGAGCTGGCGGAAGACGATCGAACCTGGCTAGCCGACAGCCTGAAGTTGGTGCGTGAAGGTTCTCCAGACGGGTCGCGACCCTTGGCAATTCTCTCCGACCAGTTCGATGAGCCCGACCGCCGGGCATTCTCGGGTCGGATCCCGGCACATCCGGAAACGTGGCTCTCGCCAGCTCGGTTCGAAGCTCTCATCAACAATCTCCATCGAGCTGCAGAACTCTGCCAGTCGATGGGCTTCGATGTGGTCCTTCATCCACACGCTGGAACCTACGTCGAATCGGCTGACGAGATCGCTCGAGTGATGGATCGGATCGATCCCTCGTTGCTCGGGCTGTGCCTCGACACGGGCCATTTCCGGTTTGGCGGCGCCGACCCGACCCAGGCGGTACACGACTACCACGAAGTGATTCGCCACGTCCATATCAAGGATTGCACCACGAAGGTCATGGACGACGTGAAGGCAGAAGGCAAAGGTCTCGAGGAAGCCCTCCGTCGCGGGGTCTTCTGCCAGTTGGGCACCGGAGACTCTGGGATCGATTCGGTCATCGATGCCCTTCGGAGCCATGACTACGCTGGATGGCTCGTCATCGAGCAGGATCAGTATCTTCGCGCGGCCGACACGCCCGAATCTGTCGTCGCGGTTCAGCGCGCGAACCGTGAATATCTGAGGCGTTTCGGGGTCTGACGTCGTTCGGCAACGCACACGGCCGCCGTCTGCCGGAGGCCGTCGCACCTCACGATCGCGCGCATCCGCGGAAGCCGATCCCGCGTCCCGGCAAGTACACTCGCCATGCCGTCAGCCTTGGCGGTGACGAACCAGTTCGCCGTCCCCGGCGAGCCAGAGCACGGAGGCACGGAACCCTTGCCGAAGTCGTATGTTCGCCTGACCCAGCCCCTCGTCCGCGAGACGAAGGGCGGCGAGCTCCGTCCCGCAACCTGGGATGAGGCGCTCGATCGGACCGTCACGGCGTTTCGCGCCATCGGTGCCCGCAGGGCCCCCGATACGCACGCGCCGTTCGGAGTCTTCAGTTGCAGCAAGGCGACCAACGAGGTCAACTACGCCGCGCAGAAGTTCTCTCGGGTGGTCCTGGGCAGCAACAACATCGACAGCTGCAACCGCACCTGACACGCCCCGTCTGTCGCCGGTCTGGCGACCGTCTTCGGCGCTGGTGGTGGAACCAGCTCATATCGTGAGGTCGAGGAAACCGATCTGATCATCCTCTGGGGCAGCAATGCCCGGGAGACGCATCCGATCTTCTTCCATCACCTGCTGCGCGGGGTCCGCAACGGAGCCCGTCTCTTTACCGTAGACCCGCGCCGGACGAGCTCGGCGGAGTGGTCCGACACGTGGCTCGGCCTCGACGTCGGCAGCGACATCGCTCTCGCCAACGCCGTGGGACGCGAGATCATTCATGCCGGCCTTGCCAACACCGAATTCATCGAGCGCGCGACGTTCGATTTCGACGCCTATCGCGACAAGGTCGAGTCGTACACCCTCGAATATGCGGAGCGCGAGACCGGCGTTCCTGCCTCGGCCATCCGCGAGCTGGCCCACGCCTACGCGAAGGCGCCGCGCGCGATGCTGTGCTGGACGCTCGGGATCACGGAGCACCACAACGCCGTCGACAACGTCCTCGCCCTCATCTCGCTCTCCCTGCTGACCGGCCACGTCGGGCGATACGGCAGCGGCCTCAGCCCGCTGCGCGGCCAGAACAACGTTCAGGGCGGTGGCGACATGGGCGCCTTGCCGGATCGCCTGCCGGGATTCCAGTTCGTCGAGCGGGACGAACTGCGCGCCAAGTTCGATGCAGCGTGGGGCGTGCCCGTCCCGCCGTTGAAGGGCCTGCACCTGTCCCAGATGTTCGATGCCATGGAGCGCGGCGAGCTCAAGGCCGCGTACGTCATCGGAGAGAACCCGGTCCAGTCCGAAGCGGACCAGAAGCGAACGAAGGAGCTCATCGGCGGCCTCGAGTTCATGGTCGTACAGGACCTGTTCCTGACGGCGACGGCAGAGATGGCCGATGTGGTCTTTCCCGCCTCCGCCGCGTGGGCTGAATCCGAAGGCACGGTCACGAATTCCGAACGGCGCGTGCAGCGCGTGCGGAAGGCGCTCAACCCCCCTGGCGATGCACGGGACGATCTGTGGATCCTGTTCGAGCTCGCGCGACGCATGGGCCACGACTGGGGCGAGCCCTCGGCAGAACTGGTCTGGGACGAAGTTCGGTCGCTCTCGCCGGTGCACAAGGGCATGACCTACGCCAGGCTCGAGGAGCTGGGTGGGATCATGTGGCCGTGCTGGGACGAAACGCACCCGGGCGAGCAGTTCCTGCACTCACGCCTGTGGGAAGACCCGGTTCCGGGGAGTCGCGTGCCGTTCGTTCCCGTGGACCATGACCCGCCGGTCGACAAGCTCGATGCCGACTTCCCTATCCGCCTCACGACCGGGCGCCGGCTCGACAGCTACAACACGGGTGTCCAGAGCGGCAGCCTGAAGTCGCCGCTGCGGCGCGGCGAGACGCTCGACATGTCGCCCGAGGATCTCGTCCGCTTCGATCTCGTGGAGGGTGAGCGGGTGCGAGTTACGTCCCGGCGCGGCCAGATCGAGGTGCCGGTGCGGGTTGACGAGGGTCTTCGACCCGGTCTCACGTTCATGACCCTCCATTTCCAGGACGATGTCGCGGTCAACCTGCTCACCATCGACGCCGTTGACCCCAAATCCGGCACGGCCGAATTCAAGGCCACGGCCATCCGGATCGAGAAACTCGGGGAGCCCGTCCCGGCGGTTTGAGCCTGCGCCCTCAGGCTGGGCGAACCACCGGAAGCCCGAGCGCCCGCGCCGCGTCGGCGAGACGGTCGTCGTAGGTCACGAATGCGTCGAGGTCCGGCACGAGCTGGAGCGCCGTCGCGACGTGGATCGCATCGATGGTGCGGAGGGTCGGCGCTCCGAGGATGGCCGCGGCGTCGGCGATGCGAGTGGTGAGCTCTGCGGTCTCGACCGACTCCAGGATGACTTCGAGGTGACGAGCATCGAACTCCTGTCTGGAGCAGGCACGTCGCGTCTCGATAATGCCGATCCTGCTCGTCACCACCCGTTCGCTTTCGACATACCAGCGGCGCATCTCGACGGCACCCGGCTCGTCGAGCACGAGTTTGGCGAGTGCGGACGCGTCCACGTAGGCGAGCGCTGTCACCGCTCGTCCTCATCTCGCATCTCGATGATGATCTCGGACAGCGGCCGGGAGCCTGGGATACTCGGCGGCGGCGGGATCAGGCGATGGTCGAATTTCGCCGGCGTCACAAGACCGTCGGCGATCATCTGATCAAGGATCGAGAGCGCCTTCGGTGGGCTCGGCGCAAGCCGAGCGACAGGATGACCGTGCTCGGTCACCTCGAGCGTTTCGCCGGCCTTCACGCGGTCGAGGTACACACTGAGGTTCTGGCGCAGGTCCCGGACACCAACCCTCGCCGGTCCCGTGTTCGATTCCGTCATGTAGCACAAGGTAGCACATTAGCCAGGTTGAACACGCCGGATCGGGTCGCCCTGACCGGATTCCTGTCGGCTGTTCTCCTTCCGATCATTCTGTTCCTGATCCAACAGGGCCTCAGCCGAGTCATCTGACTGCCGAAGTGGCCCGGCGGTGAAGCGCGTGGTCCTCTCGGTGCCAGCCGTCCAGCCCACGAATCCCGGATCCCGCGTACTCTTCGCTGGTCATTGCGATGCGCGATGATGCTCCGCGTGGTCGACCTGCTTCTCGAACAGGCCGTGCGCCTCTAGATCAGTTCGGGAAGACAAAGGGGTCAATGTGACCGCAGGAACAGTCAAGAAGGTCATTGCCGACCGAGGATTTGGCTTCATCGCCGCCGAGGATGGCAAGGAATACTTCTTCCACCGCGATGCCCTTCAGGCACCGCTCAACTTCGACCGCCTCAACGGCGGCGAGGCTGTCACTTTCGAAGTCCAGGCGAGCCCCAAGGGCCCGCGTGCTACGAACGTCCAGGCTGGCTAGTCCGGCATAACTGCCAGGCTTTCAGCCCGTCGACCCCCGGCCCGTCCGGGGGTCGTTCGATTCCCGGGGCAAACGCCGCGCGCGATCGCACCCGAGGCTACACTCGATCGCAATGGATCTTCACGTCATCGGACCCCTCGCCCTGCCGGCCGAGCGAGCCGCCGTGGATGCGGTGATCGGTCCCGCGGAGTCCGGCTGGTCCGGGGGCGCCCGGGACTCCGCCCTCGACGGGCACGTGGCCCGCGGCGGCCACGCCTCACGAAGCCGGCGGGACCTCCTGCTCCCCGCCCTGCACGCGCTTCAGGATCGCGTGGGTCAGATCACCCAGCCGGGACTGAACTACGTCTGCAAGCGCCTTTCCGTGCCTCCGGCCGAGGCCTACGGCGTTGCCACGTTCTACGCACTGTTCACCACGCAGCCTCGTGCCTCGGCGGCCGCCCACGTGTGCGACGACATCGCTTGCCGCCTGGCCGGGGCCGAGGACATCTGCGCCGACCTCACCCGGTCGCTGGGTCCGGCTGGCGCACCGGCTCGGGATGGGACCATGACCTGGCTACGGAGCCCGTGCCTCGGTCGATGCGAGCTCGCTCCCGCGGCGCTCCTGACGGTGGCCGGCGAGACGCCCATCCGAACAGAGCTCGCGCCGATCGATGCGGTCGGGATCGTCGGCGCGCTCGAAGCGGCACTGGCCGGATCCGGGGCGGCCAATCCTTCGACCGGTTCTGCCACGGACCTCGCCGCCGCGCGAGCCTCCGTTCCCCAGGCAGGGAGTCCGGAGCTCCAACTGCTTGCCCGCATCGGTTCGGTCGATCCGACATCCCTTGCCGACTACCGAACCCACGGCGGCTATCGAGGCCTGGCCAACGCCATGGCAATGGGCGCCGAAGCGTCTACTCGCGAGGTCACGGACGCGAAACTCGTTGGTCGCGGCGGCGCGGCATTCCCGACCGGCCGCAAGTGGGCCGCCGTCGCGAGTCAGCCTGTCCAGCCGCATTACGTCGTGTGCAATGCCGATGAGTCGGAACCCGGCACGTTCAAGGACCGCGTGTTGCTCGAAGCCGATCCGTTCGCGGTCATCGAGGCTATGACGATCGAGGGCTTCGCGACGGGCGCATCGCGCGGCTACATCTACCTCCGCGGTGAGTACCCGCTCGCGGAAGCGCGCCTGCTCGGCGCGATCGACGCAGCACGCGCCGATGGGCTGCTCGGCGACGACGTCGCCGGTTCCGGCTGGGCCTTCGACATCGAGCTGCGCCGCGGCGCCGGTGCCTACATCTGTGGCGAGGAGACCGCCCTGTTCGAATCCATCGAGGGCAAGCGCGGCGAGCCGCGCAACAAGCCGCCATTCCCGGTCGAGGTCGGCCTGTTCGGCAAGCCGACAGCGGTCAACAACGTCGAAACGCTGGTCAACGTCCTCCTGATCCTGGGCGAGGGCGACGGTATCGGCGGTGGCGCCCGGTACGCGGCCACCGGGACTGAAGGATCGACCGGCCCGAAGCTGTTCTGCCTGTCCGGCAACGTCGCCTGGCCCGGCGTCTACGAGGTCCCGTTCGGGACGACGCTGCGGGAGCTGCTCGATCTCGGCGGCGGTGTGCCTGGCGGCAAGGCCATTCGCGCGATCCTGCTCGGCGGCGCCGCAGGCGTGTTCGTCGGTCCGGAGACGCTGGATGTGCCCCTCACGTTCGAGGGCACGCGGGCCATAGGCGCCACGCTCGGATCCGGGGTCGTGATGATCTTCGACGAGACCGCGGATATGGTCGGCACGCTCCGCCGGATCGCGGCCTTCTTCCGCGACGAATCGTGTGGCCAATGCGTGCCTTGCCGAGTCGGCACGGTTCGCCAGGAGGAACTGCTGGCGCGGCTTGCGGACCGCACGGGCGGACGATCGCGGGACGAGGAACTTGTGCTTCTCGCTGAGGTGGGTCGAGCCATGCGCGATGCCAGCATCTGCGGCCTCGGTCAGACGGCAAGTTCCGCGATCGAATCGGCGTTCCGGCAACCAGAACTGGTGGGGCTATGACCGCTGACCACCACGCCGGCGGCCCGGTGCGCTCGCCCGCTCCGCCGATGTCTCCGGCCATCGAAACGATCTACACGACTCCACCGGCGCGTGCGTCGCGAACGCCCATGGTGCCACCGGTCGAAGCGCCGGCCGCCGTCACCATCACGATCGACGGCGTCGAGGTCTCAGTGCCCGCGGGCGTCACGATCCTTGAAGCGGCCAGGGCCCAGGGCCTCGACCTGCCGACCCTCTGCTACCTCGAGAACCTCGCTCCCGTCAACGTCTGCCGCGTCTGCGTGGTGGAAGTGACCGGTTCGCGGGTCCTGGTGCCGGCGTGCTCTCGCAAGGTCGAGCCGGGCATGGACATCCAGACCGAATCAGAGCGGGTTCAGCACTCGCGCAAGCTCGTCCTGGAGTTCCTCGGCTCGTCGGTTGACACGTCACTCGCGGGCTCCCGCCAGCCCGATGGCGAGATGGCTCGCTGGGCGGAGCGCTACGGGGCCGACGCATCGCGGTTCGGGCCGGCGGCTGCCGCGTCGTCGGCCGGCGTCCGGGACGATCACCAACCGGGGCACCATCACGAGCCCACCGGCACCGAGGCCATGCACGCCGCGACCGTCGCGCAGCCCGTCAAGGTCGACAACGAACTCTACGTCCGCGACTACTCGAAGTGCATCCTCTGCTACAAGTGCGTCGAGGCCTGCGGCGAGGACGCCCAGAACACGTTCGCGATCGCCGTGGCCGGTCGCGGTTTCGACGCCCGCATTTCGACGGAATGGGCCACCCCGCTCCCCGATTCCGCCTGTGTCTACTGCGGCAACTGCATCGGCGTCTGCCCAACCGGCGCGCTCATGTTCAAGTCCGAGCACGACATGCGGGCAGAGGGCACGTGGGACGAATCGGCGCAGACGGTGACCGAGACCATCTGCCCGTACTGCGGTGTGGGCTGCGTCCTCGATCTCCACGTCCAGGACAACACGATCGTGAAGGTGTCCTCCCCGATGGACTCGTCCGTGACCGAGGGCCATCTCTGCATCAAGGGCCGCTTCGGCTTCGAATTCACCAACGAGCGCCGGCGCGGCTAGCGTCCCGGGCGAGGGCCCACGGTCTTGGGCCGCGGGACCTTTTCGAATCCGCCCGGACGCTGCTAGCGTGGCCGCATGACGGATCTGGCGTGGATATGGCTGTTCACGGTCGTGACGATCATCGCGACGTCGGTCATCTTTGCGCTTCTCGCGGTCTGGTCGGCAGGAGGAGCCGCACCGTGGTCGATCGTCCCAGGCCTCGTGCGCAGGTCAAACCCTCAGGGTTCCTCGGACGACCCGCTTCCACCGATCCATCTGGCCAGATTTCGCGATTCATGGACCGACCGATTGGCGTCTCCGGCCACAGGATCGTCCGCAGGCCGACCCGCGTTACTCGCCGAGCTCGAAGACCTCTGTGAGCGGCGCCTTTAGCCGAGGGCGCGCTCGTTCCTGGCGGCAGCAACGGCAATCCGGCCGATCCGCTCGGCGCGAGTCTCGGGCCGGACGGCGAGGGCCACCCACGTCAGCAGCTGCTTCCGAGCGCTCGGTGGAAACGCGCCGAAGTTGAGCGCGGCAGGCGGCAGCGCGGCCAGGGCCGTGGCGAGATCCGAGGGGACTTCGAGGCGCTCGGCGCTGTCGAGGACTTCCCACGAACCATTCGCCTTGGCCCGCTCGATGGCCGCAAGCCCGGGCGGAGCCATCCGCCCATCCGCGAGGAGTCGCTCGATCCGCGCCTTGTTCGTCGCGGCCCAGCCACTGCGCGGCTTCCGCGGCGCGAAGTAGAGCTTGCCTCGATCGTCGTCGATGCGACCAGCGGTGCTGTCGACCCAGCCGAAACACAGCGCTTCCTCAACGGCCGCCTCGTAATCGAGCCCTGCGCGCCCCGAACGCTGCCGCCACGTCACGAGCCACGCGCCATTCGTACCAGCGTGATTCGCCTCGAGCCACGCGCGCCAGGTTGCGCGATCGTTGGCGTTGACCAGCGGCGCGTCGTCGAGGGCGGACATGCTCGCGACTCCGGCCTTCAGCCGACGCCCATGAGTTCGCGGAGGTCGATTCGGCCATCGTGCGTGTACACGTTGAATCCATCTCCCCGCAGGAACCCGACGAGCGTCACGCCGAGTCGATCCGCGAGTCGAACGGCGAGATCCGACGGCGCTGACACGGCGCAGATGATCGGGATTCCGGCGACGGCGGCCTTCTGCACGATCTCGAAGCTGACGCGGCCACTGACCATGAGGATCCGATCCCAAAGGGGCAGTTCGTTTGCCATGACCCGTGATCCGATCACCTTGTCGAGAGCGTTGTGGCGGCCGACGTCCTCCCGGATGACCACGAGGCGCCCATCGGTCTCGAACAGGCCCGCGGCATGAAGCCCGCCGGTCCGCTCAAATGCCGCCTGCGCCGCGCGAAGCCCGCCGGGGAGCGACAGGATCACCGCCCTGGAAATGATCGGGAGGCCCTTGGGGAGCGGCTCGCAGCGGACCGCGACATCGTCGATCGAGGCCTTGCCGCAGATCCCGCACGACGCGGTCGCCACAAAATTGCGTTGCTTTGCGATGGCCGGATCGAGCTTCTTCACGAGACGGACAACGATTGCGTCATCAGGCTCCGCCATGAATCCCGGATCGCCGGTCTCGAATCCGGTCACCGCGTTGCCGGCGATGAGCCCCTCGCTCGTCAGGAAACCAACGGCCAGCTCTTGCTCGAATCCTGGAGTGCGCATTGTGATCGCGACGTTGACCGGTGCCTGGCGCGGACCGCCGGCCCGAATCTCGAGTGGCTCTTCACCGACGACGATGTCGTCGCGGACCTCGAGTTGAACACCGCGTACGGCCACCACTTTCGTGCTCGTCAGGTGGCGCGTAGGCAGGTCCGGATCGAGGGGAGTCGTCACGATTCGAGTGTAGCCGCGCGGGGTCGAGCGGTGCCGCCGGCCCTCGCGGTCCATCCGAACCTACGGGCTCGAGTTTCCTGCCGGCGGCACCGAGTCCGGGTCATCGGTGGGGGCTGTCGACGGGGTCAACGGTCCCGAAGTTGGGCCCGGAGGAAGGTCCGTGGGCGCCGTCGTCGCGTCCCCGTTACCGCAACCGGCTGCGACCGCGAGCACCGCCGCGGCCAAGGCAAGGGCGAGCCGGGACGGGACCGGAAACGCATGCATGGGAATACCCGCCGTCGGCGCGAAACGCTCACCCGCACACGGACTTCAGCGTCGCTTGCCGATCCGCCCGAGGTGCGTGTCCTGGAACGACGTCGGGTACTTCAGACCGTAGCCGAACAGCCGATCCATGCCGACGTGGGCGATCAGGATGATGCCCGCGAACACGAGCACCGGAATGGCGAGCGCCGCTCCGAGACCAAGGACGAGCCCGCCTGTCGCCCAGTTGTGAGCGATGTTGTAGCTGATCGCGCCGGCATGCGCGCCCTTCAGGTAGCCGACCATCGAGACATCCGGGACGAGCAACAGGGCCAGGAAAAGCGGCCATGCCGCACCAAGGGCGATCCAGGCCCACAGGCCACCGATGAGGGCCGCGATGCCCTCGGCACGAAGCCAACGGCGAACCCATGGCGTTGTCGCCTCAAGGCCGGCACTGGAGACGGCGGCGGGTTCGCCGGAAGCAATGCCGCTTGGTATGGGGGCTGGAGCCGAGCCCGCGCCCACGGCGTCATCCATGGGCCGGTTCGCCGGCCGGGTGGGTGTGCGCGGCGCCGTGGGGCGTCCAGCGATCGGGTCCCTCCTCCACGGAGACGGACAGCGATTCGAGGAGTCGTCGCGAGGCCTCGGCGACCTCGAGGATGGCGGCGTCGAAGACCTCGGCGTTGCGCGCCGACGGGACCCGATACCCGCTCACCTTCCGCACGAACTGGCGCGCGGCTGCTTCGATCTCACCGGTTGTCGTCGCCGTCTCGGACCGACGGAGGGTCTTGATGCTGCGGCACATGACGGGAGGGTACCGCCTCGGCCGACGGTGCGCGGAAACCCTCCGGTTCGCGGAGACCCTCCGGATCGCGGTACGCTCCGCGCCTGTTCGCGCCAGCCAGCTTGCTCGAGGTTCCGACAGCCGAATGCCCGACGTCCTGATCCTGCGACTCGTAGCCGTCGTGATCGGCCTCGTGGTCACCGTGGCAACCGTTCGTTCGGCGATCCGGACCTTCATCCTCCCGCGAGGTGCCCGCGATGGCATCGTCACGTTCGTCTTTCTCCAATTCCGGCGACTGCTCCGCGTGATGGCACCGGACTCGGCGTCCTTCGAGCGACGCGACCGCGTCCTTGCCTACTACGCGCCGGTCGGCCTGGTCGTCACCACCGGGTTCTGGATCGTCAGCGTGTGGGCCTCCTACGGCCTCATGTTCTGGGCGACCGGGAGTCCGGACCTCCTCGGCGGGCTTCGCGAGAGCGGCTCATCGCTGCTGACCCTCGGGTTCGTGGCCCCGTCATCGGGCCTCCAATCGATCCTCGTGTTCACCGAGGCGACGATCGGCCTCGGGCTCGTCGCCCTTCTCATCGGTTACCTGCCGACCCTGTACGGCGCGTTCTCCCGCCGCGAACTGGCGGTCAACCTCCTCGAGGTCCGCGCCGACTCACCGCCCTCGGCCGTCGCGATGCTGTCGCGGTTCCACCGGATCGGCGTCTGGGACCAGCTCCACGAGGAATGGCGGACCTGGGAGCGCTGGTTCGCCGATCTCGAGGAGACCCATACCTCGATCGCGGCGCTCGCCTTCTATCGATCGCCCCAGCCGGATCATTCGTGGATCGTTGCCGCCGGGACCGTGCTCGATGCCGCCTCGCTGCTACGCTCGCTCGTGGATGTCCCTCGGGACCCGCAGGCCGATCTGGCGATCCGGGCCGGGTACGTGGCGCTGCGCCGGATCTCGGACTACTTCCGGATCCCGTACGACGCCCATCCCGAGGCGACCGACCCGACCGCGGTGACCCGCGAGATGTTCGAGGCTGCCGCGGACGAGCTGGCCACAGCCGGACTCCAACTCCGCGAGGACCGCGACGCCGCGTACGGCGACTTCAACGGGTGGCGCGTCAATTACGACCGGCCGCTCCTCGCGCTCTCGCGACTCGTCGATGCGCCACTGGCCCGCTGGAACGGCGCCACCGAGCGCGGAACCCTGCCGAGCCGCCTGCTCAATACCGCGCCGCAGGCCTGATCCCGGCCACGGCGCGGCCGGCGCGAGCGGTGCGGGTCCCTCGGGGCGGCGTACCATCGTGTTCGTGGACCGCTGGAAGACCATCGTCGAACCGTTCCGCATCCACTCCGTCGAGCCCGTCCGGATGACGACGGTCGAGGAGCGGAGCGCCGCGCTCGAAACCGCCGGCTACAACCTGTTCAACCTTCACGCCGACGACGTCCTCATCGATCTCCTGACCGACAGCGGGACCGGCGCGATGTCGCGTGACCAGTGGGCCGCCATTCAGCACGGCGACGAGAGCTACGCCGGATCCCCGAGCTGGTTCCGGTTCCTCGAGAGCGTCCAGGAGCTGTTCCCGTTCAAGCACGTCATCCCGACCCACCAGGGCCGGGCCGCCGAGAAGATCCTGTTCTCGGTCATCGGTGGGCCGGGCAAGGCGATTCCCAACAATACCCACTTCGACACGACTCGGGCCAATGTCGAGGCCACCGGCGCCGAGGCCGTGGACCTGGTGATCGCCGAGGGTCGGGATCCCACGGCGATCCACCCGTTCAAAGGCAACATGGACATCGCGGCGCTCGACGCGTTCCTGGAGGCAAGGACCGGCGACGTGCCGGTGGTCTTCGTGACGATCACCAACAACTCGGGTGGCGGCCAGCCAGTCTCGCTGGCGAACCTGCACGCGGTCCGCGAAACCTGCGATCGCCACGGGGTTCCGCTCTTCCTCGACGGCTGCCGGTTCGCCGAGAACGCCTGGTTCATCAAGCTCCGCGAGCCGGGGCAGGGTGAGCGCTCGATCCCGGACATCGTTCGCGAGATCGCCTCGCTCGCCGACGGCATGACGATGAGCGCGAAGAAAGACGGGCTCGCGAACATCGGCGGTTGGCTGGCCATGAATGACGATGCCCTCGCCGAGCAGAGCCGAAACCTGCTCATCCTGACCGAGGGCTTCGTGACCTACGGCGGCCTCGCAGGCCGCGACCTCGAGGCGATCGCCCAAGGCCTCCGCGAGGTCGTCGACGAGGACTACCTCCGTTACCGGATCCAGTCCACGGCCTACTTCGGTGAGGCGCTGGCCGCGGCCGGCGTGCCGCTGGTTCAGCCGTTCGGCGGCCACGCCATCTACCTCGATGCCCGGGCGCTGCTGCCCCATATCGCGCCGCTCGAGTATCCAGGCCAGGCGCTGGCCGTCGCGCTCTATCGCGAGGGCGGCATCCGCGGCTGCGAGATCGGCACGGTCATGTTCGGCCAGCACCCCGACGGCACGGAGACGGCCGCCGCGATGGACCTCGTGCGGTTGGCGATCCCGCGCCGGACCTACACGCAGAGCCACATCGACTACGCGATCGAGGTCGTCCAGTACGTGGCCGACGGCGCCTCATCCCTGCGCGGCTTCCGGATCTCACAGCAACCCGCCGCGCTTCGCCACTTCACGGCCCGGTTCGAGCCGCTCGGATGACTCGACGTCAGGCAAGCGCGGCAACGCGCCCACCAAGGCGCCACCGCTAAGGCTTGCACGCGATGGCGAGGTCCGGACCAGGGATCTGCGGGTCGTCGGGCTGATCCGGAGTCGTTAGGACGGTCAGATCGTGCCTGACCTCGATCAGCGTTCGACCCTGGCCAACGGCAAATTTCGTGAGGAGCTCACAGGTGTCCGAGAACATCGCGATCACCAGAGGCTCGGCCGACCCATCCACGCGACTGCCCATGACGTCGCGTGGGGTATTGAGGAGAACGGTCCCGGCGGGAAGCATGATGTCAAACTCCGGCTCATCGCCGGCGCTCGTCGTGTAGAGCCGGAGGCGCACGGGTACGTCGCTCACGTTTCGGAGTGACAGCGCGAACTCGTTGATCCCAGAGTGGCCCCAACAACCGACGACACCCAGGGCAATCGCCAAGCCGACGACGAGCGTCGTCCAGCGCTTGCTCGTTCTGGCTCGAGACGACGCTCTCATTGGTCGACGATACATCGGGCGGTTCCTGCTCGAGCATGTCTAGCGGTGATTCTCACCCACGTTGGTGACCGATGCCCTGGCCGCGCGCCGCGCCGCGTGCGGATTGAGCGGATTGGGCCTCGGCCGCCGTGATCGATCTGGTTCATCACGAGCGCTGTGGTCGAGCGTGGCGGTACCCGATATCCGTCGATTTGGCTGTCCGGCCGAGCGTGGACGACTCCGGTTTGATGAATCAGGTCGATCAGTCACCCGGCAGGTCCGTGTCTACAACGTCCTTGGGAACGACGAGCCAGGCGGCCGCCCCAAGTTCAGACCGAAGCGACGGGGTCTCGAGAGCCTGGGTCACCGACGCCGGCCGTTCGCTGGCCCAATCGATTGCGGGCGCGATACCAGGCGAGGTATTTGACGAGTTCTTCACGCTCCTCGTCGGTCACGTCCGCAAAGAGCGCAGCGCTGACGGTCACCACTGGACTCACCGATTCGGCGCCGGGGACCCGATAGCCACACAAGCGCATGAGATCGGCATATGGAATGGCGAGGGCCTCGCTGAGCTGGAGGAGGACAGGCGGCGACGGCTTCTTGACGGCGTCATTCTCGAGCTTGCTGAGGTAGGCCCCCGAGATGCCCGCAGACCGCGCAGCATCGACCGCCGAAAGTCGACGGACCTGCCGCGCCTGACGAAGGACGGCGCCGAGTGATGGTGCCACTGCCACTCCTTCACTACAGTAGTGCGCGATAACTACAGTTGACAATACACCATGACCATGGTCTACTGCAAGAGCAGCAGTGGCCGGTGCAACTCCCGGCGGTGGTCCAACTCCATCGCTTCCCCGGATGCCCTACAGCACAACGGAGGAAGCCATGACCATCGACTCTGTCGACAAGACGGTCACCACGAGCACGCCCGCCGACGCTTCGTCGGGTACGGCCCAACAGACCTCGCGCGTCGAGAGCCGGACCACAACGGCGACGCCCGAGAAGTCCGAGTCAATCCGACGGATCGTCGTGTTCGTCTTCGGGCTCATTCAAGTCGTCATCGGGCTGCGGTTCGTCCTGCTTCTGCTGGACGCCCGTGAAGCGAACGGCCTCGTATCCGGGATCCTCAACGCGAGCCAGATCTTCGTGGCTCCGTTCGAGGGGATCCTGCGAACCGATGCCCTCCACTCAGCAGGTTCGACCCTCGACGTTACGGCCATCGTGGCCCTCGTGGGCTGGACGATCATCGAGCTCATTGTCCTCTGGGCCGTCGGGATCTTCCGACGCCCACAGACCGCCTGACCGCGGAAAGGAACAACACAACATGGGTTTCATTGCATGGATCGTCGTCGGCGCCATCGCCGGCTTCCTCGCCAATCAGGTCATGGGCTCCCGTGAGGGGCTCCTGATGATGGTGGTCCTGGGTATCGTCGGCGGGCTCGTCGGCGGCTATCTCGCAGCCACTGTTTTCAAGATGGGAACGGTTGACGGCATCAATATCGAGAGCATCTTCATCGCGACGTTGGGCGCCATCCTCGTGATCTTCGTCGTGAACATGGCCAAGGGCGGAGGCATGCGCCGGTCGCGGTGACGTGATCGTCGACGCCTGAAAGGCCTCAGATCAGGCGGTCGGACCAAAAGGTCCGACCCCTTTTACATTTCCGACACCAGCCGCCATGGACCAGATCAGTACCACAGGTAGACC
>JANMNF010000056.1:0-1774 GCA_031373765.1 Chloroflexota bacterium | reverse complement strand
GTTGCCGCTCCATCGCGAACCGACGGATCCGGACGTGCTGCTCGGGGAAACTGTCGAATCGTTCCGGGCTGCGGCAGCGCGCAAGGGCATCACGCTCGCCCTCGACACGCCGGACGATCTCCCGCTCCTCGACGTTGACCCCGTCCGGATCCGCGAGGTGATTGCGAACCTCCTCGGCAACGCGATCCGCCACACGCCCGAGAGCGGCTCAATCACGGTTACGGGGGCGCCGGGCGACGTGGGAAACGGCACCCGAAGCGACGCTACCGACGACCGGCCGGGCGTTGTGATCACCGTGGCCGATACAGGTACGGGGATCGATCCGGGCCTGCTGCCCAACGTCTTCGACCGATTTGCGCGCGGTGGCGAATCGCCTGGTTCGGGTCTCGGGCTTGCCATCGCCCGTGATCTCGTCGAAGCCCACGGCGGAACGATTGACGTTTCGAGCGAGGTCGGACGCGGCACCACGTTCGGCGTGCGGCTTCCATCGGTTGGTGCGCCGCCGTAGCCGCGAGGACCCGGGGCATGGCGCGGGCGGCGCACCCTGCCGTGCCGCGGCGACGCGTCGCCGGCGCCTCGAACGGCCACGGACGTCTATCCTCGACTGGTGCGACCTCTGCCCGCCCCGTTCGACCAGCTCGCGGCGGGGCTACCCGCAGAGATCGACGTTTCGGGCAGCGAGCTCCTGAACCGACGGCTGCTGACCAAGGACATGGCGTTTCCCCTGGATGAGCGCAGTGCCTTCGGCCTCCACGGCCTGCTCCCGGACCGCATCTTCTCGATCGAAGAGCAGTTGGACCTCGAGCACGAGCACCTGCGCCGGAAGACGGATGCCCTTGAGCAGTACATCGGTCTGGCGGCGCTCCAGGATCGCAACGCGACGCTCTTCTACCGGTTGCTCGCCGAGCACATGGAAGAGTACCTCCCGATCGTCTACACGCCGACGGTCGGCCGGGCGTGCCAGGAATTCAGCCACATCGTCCGCCGCACCCGCGGACTCTGGCTTACACCCGCGGATCGAGACCGCATTCCCGAGGTGCTCCGCGCGGCCCCGTACGAGGATGTCCGGCTGATCGTGGTGACGGACAACGAACGGATCCTGGGGCTCGGCGACCAGGGCGCGGGCGGCATGGCGATCCCGATCGGCAAGCTGGCCCTCTATACCGCGGCCTGCGGGATCCACCCCGTCGTGACCCTGCCGATCTCGCTCGACGTGGGCACGGACAATCAGGCGCTCCTTGCTGATCCGCTCTACTTGGGATTCCGGGCACCGCGCCTCCGGGGCGCCGCCTATGACGCGTTCGTCGAGGTATTCGTCACCGGCGTCCACGAGGTGTGGCCCGGCTGCCTCATCCAATTCGAGGACTTCAAGCAGCACAACGCGCTCCGGATCCTCGACCGTTACCGTCATCGGATCCCGTGCTTCAACGACGACATTCAGGGCACGGCCGCGGTCGTGGTTGCCGGCGTTCTGGCGGGGATGCGACACCTTGGTACAGAGTGGGCCGATCAACGGGTCGTCATGGCCGGCGCCGGCGCGGCTGGAACAGGCATAGCTCGGCTGCTTCGACTGGCGATGATCGCCGACGGCATGGCCGAGTCCACCGCACGCGGCGCGATCGCCCTGGTCGACTCCGTGGGCCTCGTCCACGAGGGTCGCCTCGGCCTCGACGCGGACAAGCAGTCCCTGGCCATGCCGGCTGATGTCGCTCGTGACGCGGGGCTCGCCGTGCCCGATGGAAGCCGCGGCACCGAGCCAGGCCTTCTGGACGTC
>JANMNF010000013.1:0-4180 GCA_031373765.1 Chloroflexota bacterium | reverse complement strand
GACGTGGTCCATGCGCTGATCGCCGAACGTGAGCGGATCCTCGAGGTCGTGCGGCCGATCGAGAACCGCGTCGGCGCGCCGGTCGCCGCCACTTGCTACATCGACAACAGCCCGCCGCCTCTGGTCCGCGAGATCGACCACGGCATCAAGGTGATCCGTGGCGAGGGCCGCCCGAACAAGCGTCTTCGCCGCGAACTGGATCGAATGCGGCGGCCCGGACGCGGCTGATCGCGTTTGGCGGCGCCCCGTCGAGGGCCGCGCCGACCGTCAGGGCAATGAGGCGCGGCCACCTCGCCCGAGGTGACCGCGCATGGCCTGCGGGTTACCGGTTCCCGAGGTGCGAGGACCTATCCGATCGGCATCAGCGTGACGAAACGAAGATGTCGCCGTTTCGCCCGAAATGCAGCCGTTGTCCGTCCCACGACAGTGATGATCGGGTCTCGTTGCCGGCCGTATTCACGTTCGGCCCGAGGTTGACTGGCGTCGACCACGGATCGGCCGTGCTCGCCCGCGACGACGTGTAGATGTCCTGCCCGCCGAACGAGCCCACCCCGCCGCGATTCGAGTTGAAGACGATCTCGAGGCCGTCCTTGCGGACGTTGGGCATGAAATCGTGGGCCGACGTGTTGAGCTCCGCCACGAGCGTCGGCGGGCCGAAGCTCCCATCGGATCCGCGTCGGCTCATGTAGATGTTCTGGTCCCCACCGACATTGAAACCGTCGCTGGAGAAGAACAGGAACGTGCCTTCGGCCGTTTCGACGAGCGACGGTCCGAACTCACCGCCCGGGAAGTTCGGCCCTGAACCGTCGGCGGCGCAGCCGAGATTCTCGACCGACCAGCCATGAGCCGGGTTGTCGCGGCCGAGGTAGATGTCGCCGCCACCGCAGCCGCCGGGTCGTGTAGAAACAAAGAGCAGTGACTTGCCCCGGAGCGGCGTCGGGCAGTAGTCGGCAAAGGGCGAGTTCACTGGCTCACCAAGGTTCTCGGCTGCGCCCCACGCTGCGTCGATCGAGTCTCGATGGAAGACCCAGATGTCGTTCGGGTCGGGATTGGCGGTCCCGCCGGCGCGGTTCGACGCGATGTAGAGGCTGAGGCCGTCGGGCGCCTCGATCGGACACCCCTCGGCAGCCGAAGTATTGACGCCGGACTCGGGGCTCGCTGGCCCCCAGACGGCAAATGTCTTGGCGGCTACGGTCGCCGGCGCGAGCAGGAGCATCGCCAGCACGACCGCCACGAGTCGACCGAACCCGACGAGCGCGGGACGGGTGCGACGTTGCGAAACACCAGACACGTGTGGTCTCCTTCCATCCCAACTGACGGCATCGAGGCCGTTCATAGATGTAGTGGGCCGGAGGGGCTACGCGGTTCCATTTCCACGCAGACGATCGGTGATGGAACCAATACGCCCAACGAAGACACATCATTGGTAGCGGCGAAAGTGCAGCCGCAGTGCGGAGTGAGCGGTGCGCGAACTCGTGATCCTGGCTCGACAGGGCGACCATGGTGCGTACTCAGAGTTGGTCGCACGGTCCATCGGTCGCCTCACGGCCGCGGCCCGGATGATTCTGCGCGATGAGCACAGGGCCCAGGACGCCGTCCAGGACACACTCGTCGAAATGTGGCGCTCGCTTCCCGGGCTGCGAGACCCGGACCGCTTCGACGCCTGGATTCACCGCCTGCTGGTGCGGGCTTGCCACAGTCGCGCCAGGCGCGAGTGGCGGCGTGCAGTCGTCGAGCTCCGCCTCACCCCGGCGGACGAGCCGGTGACGCAGGACGCGGTCCGCTCGATCGAGATTCACGATCAGCTTGAGCGGGGGCTCAGCCGGCTGACCCCCGAACAACGAACGGTTCTGGTCCTCGCCTATTACGTCGACCTTCCCCTCGCGGACGCAGCACAGGTCGTCGGCATACCGGTCGGGACGATGAAGTCTCGGCTCAACCGGGCGACGCAGGCGCTGCGCGCCGTGATCGAAGCCGATGAACGAGAGCCCATCGGCCCCATGGAGCGATTCGCATGACTCATGACCGAACGGGGGCCGCGATCCGGCGCCACCTCCTCGAGACGGCCGATGAGCGGCCCGCCGATGGTCAGCTTGCGGCCAGTGTTCGCCTGACTTCGACGATCAGGCAGCGGCCTCGCTGGGCCATCGCTGCTCGTGAGCTGGCGTACCCATCAGCCGCCGCGCCGCGCATGGCACTCCGTCTCGCCTTCCTCGTGGCCATCCTGCTCCTCGCTGCCGCGGGGATCGCCGCGTTCGGCGGAGGATCGGGGGGCCGAACGCCCTTTCAGGGCATCTGGACGTCGATTGACCCGGGGGATGGAAGCCGTCAGACGCTCGTGGTCGGCACGAGTCTCAACCCAACGGTCCATTTCGAGGATGCCTTCTCGATCATGTGCCAGCAGGGTGGCGACCCCGTAACGCTCTTCCTGGCCGATGGCCGCGGCGAGATCGCGTCCGGGCGCCTGACGGCTCACTTTGCGGAGAGTGGCTGCATCACGTGGCGGGTCCCGGCCTTCGACGCCACATTCGACTACAACGCCGCGACCGACACCCTGCTCGATGACACGGGCATCAAGTGGTACCGGCAGCCTTAGTTCCTGCTCGATCCATCGCCACGATGTCGACATCACGAAGCGTCTCAAGCGACCTCCTCCCAGGTGTAACCAGCAATCGGCGTGCTACCGACACGACGCCGCAGCTTCCACCAAGCTCTAGTATCTCGTGGTCGTGTCGGGCATGAGTGCGACAAGGATCTTGCCGGCCTCGGCCTATGCAGCAGGGGAGGGGAACGCATGACTACAGCGTCCCGAGTACCCACCCGATGGACGGGAGGCCCAACCTCGGCGGCCGTGACCGCCGCCGTTGCGTGGACGTTGGCAACGGTCGCAGTCGTGCTCTACAACCCTGGAGCTGAACCGTACTGGCGCCTGTTGACCCAGCCGACCTTCACGTGCAATCGGACCGTCAGCCACTCCGCAGCGTGCGATCAGGCCATTCAGACCGTGAACGACAGCTGGAACTGGCTGCACATCTACCCGCTGCTCGGGTTCATCGTGCTTGGATACGTTGCGATCTGGGTTGTCGCGAGCCGTGGTCGGAGACGAGCTGGCTGAAGCTCGGCCCCAACGTTGCCTCGAGATGACAACCTAGCATCATGGTGAGCGCGACTGCACTCCGGCTCATCTCGGGCCACGTACACTCGGCGGTGAGCCGACCGCCAGGTCGACGAGTAGGGAAGGGGAGCGTGACGACCCAACCGCCACTCACACCGGCCGCCTTCGCGCAGAAGTGGCGCGGCGTAGCGACGATTGGGAAGGCGTCGGCGCAGCCCTACTTCATCGACCTGTGCCGGATGCCGGTACCTGAGGTGGGCCTTGCCGGACCGGCCGAGCATGGAACGCCAGGCTGGATAGAGTTCGACTCGATGATCAACGTGCGCCCACGACAGGGAAATCGGACGCGGTCGGTCGACGACCCCGAAATCCGCCGGACGATCACGACGATCGTCGACCGGCTCGTGACGCGATGACCGCCACGCTTCATCCAGGCCTCGCAGCCGGACGCTGGCACGAGCTGTCGCTGCTGGAACAGCTCGCCAACATCGGCAGCGAGGTCGGTCGAGCCACCCGCGCCAAGTCGCTCGGCAACGAGGAACGCCTCGCCAACGCCCTGGATCGTTGCCTCGATCTCTTGGATCTCACGCTGGCGGATGATCGGTGGCGTCACCGACGTCGCGAGATCGCTCGAGCCCGGGAGATCGTCTGTGACTTCCTGGTGGGCGACAACGACACCCGTTCGACGGCCGAGTCGCTGGATGCGTATTTCCTGCCCTTCGCCGTGGCCTCGCGGGGGAAACGTTGAGCCAGCCGACGTTGACCCCCCGCCATTTCAACCACTGGGGCGGGCTGGGTCGGTGGGCCTTCCTCGAGGTGACCCACGTGGAGAACGCCGCGGACCTGATCAGCTCGACCTTTCTTCGCACCCGGGTTGACGCCAATGCCCCGTAGTTGTACGGTTCGTACGAGATGTACGATACCTCCGACGAGCACGCACCCGGCCACGTCAGCGTCAGCGAGGCACGAGAGACATTCGCCGACCTGGTCAACCGGGTGGCGTACCGCAATGAACGTGTGCTGGTCACGCGCCGTGGCCGGCTGATCGCCGCGATTGTGCCAATC
>JANMNF010000347.1:0-6750 GCA_031373765.1 Chloroflexota bacterium | reverse complement strand
CGCGTGCGCGGGAAGCCCAGATCAACCTTCGAGGTCCCCGGATCGGGCCAGCGCGACGTGACGATCTTCGAACGCGTGTAGAACTGGATGCCCTCGGGACCGTACATATGGAGGTCCCCGAAGAGCGAGGCCTTCCAGCCGCCGAAACTGTAGAACGCGACCGGCACAGGGACCGGAACGTTGATCCCGACCATCCCGACGTTGACATCGAATTGGTACTGGCGAGCCGCTCCCCCATCGCGGGTGAAGATCGCGGTTCCGTTGCCGTAGGGGTTGTCGTTGACGAGCTGGAGCGCCTCGTCATAGGTCCCGACGCGGGTCACGGTTAGGACCGGCCCGAAGATCTCGTCCCGATAGCAGTCCATGCCCGGCGCGACATTGTCGATGAGCGAGGTTCCGAGGAAGAACCCCTCCGATGATCTATAGAGCGGGTGCTCTCGGCCGTCGGCCACGACCGTGGCCCCCTGCTCAGCTGCACTGTCCAGGTATGACGCCACCTTGTCCCGGTGGACCTTCGTGACGAGCGGTCCCATCTCTGACTCCGGGTCCGATCCTGGCCCGACCTTGATCTTCGGCAATCGCTTGGCGATCGCCTCGACCAGAGGGTCGGCAATGGCACCGACGGCGACGACCGTTGCGATGGCCATGCAGCGCTCGCCCGAGGAGCCATAGCCCGCGGAGACGGCGGCATCGGCCGCCATGTCGACGTCGGCATCCGGCAGCACGATCATGTGGTTCTTGGCGCCGCCGAGCGCCTGGACCCGCTTGCCGTTCCTCGTCCCGGTTTCGTAGATGTACCGGGCGATCGGCGTCGATCCGACGAAGCTGACCGCGGCGATATCGGGATGCGCGAGGATCGCATCCACCGCCACCTTATCGCCGTTGATCACGTTGAAGACGCCATCCGGAACGCCGGCCTCGGCCAGCAGCTCGGCCATGAACAGCGAGGCGGACGGATCCTTCTCCGATGGCTTGAGAATGAACGTGTTGCCGCAGGCGATCGCGTTCGCGAACATCCACATCGGAACCATCGCCGGAAAGTTGAACGGCGTAATGCCCGCGGCAACCCCAAGCGGTTGGCGGATCTGGTAGACGTCGATGCCCGTCGAAACCTGCTCGGAGAACCCGCCCTTCATATGGTTCGGGATCCCGGTCGCGAATTCGAGATTTTCGATGCCGCGGGCGATCTCCCCCAGCGCGTCGGAGGGAACCTTGCCGTGCTCAGCCGTCAGGTGGGCCGCGAGCTCGTTGCGATGCGACTCGACGAGGTTCCGGATCCGGAACATGATCTCGGTCCGCTTCGAGAGCGAGGTCGCGCGCCAGGCCGGAAATGCTGCCTTGGCGGCAGCAACCGCAGCGTCGACCTCGGCGATAGACGCGAAATCGACCTCTCGTGCGATCTGTCCGGTTGCCGGGTTGAAGACCGGCCCGCGACGGCCCGACGTGCCCGCAACGCGCTGGCCACCGATCCAGTGGGGAACGACATCGGTCGGAGTGGACGTGCGAGCCATATCCGGCTCAGCGGTCTGGGTCATCTTGTAGAACCTCGATTTGGCGCATGCCGCGTGACGATGTGCCTCGAACGATACCGCGCTGGACCAAATTGGCGGACGGACGGGCCACGTGGACTCCGCGCGCCGCCCGCGCGGCTAACGCCCGGGCCGCCCCGCGACTATCGAGTTCGCAATCGCCAGACGATAGCGAGGCAACCGGCGATCAAGAGCAGGAGGATCAGCTGCTCTGCCCGGAACGGCCCGAGGATGGTCGCGTCGCGCCACGAGAAGGCCACGATCGCGCGTCCGGATCCCCAGAGTGCCAGCGCGACAAGCAGGGCTGACCCGTCGCGCTTGGCGAACGCGCGGCGGCGAAGGGCCACGGCCATGACGAGCAAGACGACGAGGGTGATCACGGCCTCGTAGATCTGGGCGGGGTGCGATGGCAGATACGGGGCGAGGCTGCTCCAGGGACCGTCCCCGACGTAGGCGGTCGCCCACGGGAGATCGGACGGCGAGCCCTGGCCCTCGCCGGCAAGGGCTCCGGTCAGCTTGCCGAGCCCGAGGGCGACCAGTGTCGGCAGCGTCGCCGCGTGCATCCAGCGTTCGATCTGGGCGTCCATGAGATCCGCGATGAACATCGCGCCCAGAATGGCCCCCGGTACCGCCAGACCGAGACCGAGACCGCCCTGCGTCGGATCCAGGATCGCGGAGGGGTGAGCGATGTAGTAGTCGAGATGATTGAGGACATAGTCGACGCGCCCGCCGAGAACGGCGCCCGGGACCATCCCGAGGACGAGGAACGGCAGCTCGGCGGCGCGAAGCGTCGGTGGCGGGACGTACGGGCTTGCGGCGGGCGTGCGCTGGGCCACACGCGCCAGCAGCATCAGGGCCACGAAGAGCACTGCCACGATCGCGAGCGTCTGGATTCGCACGCTGATGTCGCCGAAGTAGATGAGCGGGTCGAATTCGAACGTGATGACCGCGGGCATCAGGAGAGCCGCCCGGCTCGGCGCACGGCTCGGCGCACGGTCAGGGCGTGGCCGTCGCAGCCCGTGCGGCGGGAGCGGCCCGTCCGGAGGTGGGTGGTGGCGATCACCATCGGAGTGTATCCGGGCCAGCGACGCCGGGAATCACGAGGCCCCCGGCGGTGCCGGGGGCCTCGATCGATGTGAGAGTGGGTTACTTCACGAACACGTAGAGCGCGGAGTGTGCGACTTCGGTAACCCCGTTGGAGACACGGAGCCAAGCCTGATGGTCTCCTGCCGAGGAGCCCTTGGCCGAGGTCATGGTCAGGGTGACCGAGGTGGAGGCGCCGCCTGCGAGAGCGACAGCCGAGGTGCTCAGCGAGAAGGTCACGCCGCCACCGGTGTTGCCGGTGACCGCGAGATTGAAGGTCGCGGCACTGCCGCTCAGGTTCGTGATTGTGACCGAAGCGGTACGGGCCTGGCCCGAGATCTGCGGGACAGCCCCGAAGCTCGTGCTGACCGGCCCGATCGCGACTTGCGCGCCGAGCGCGGCGTCCACGTCGAGGAGCCCGGCGCCGATGGCATTCACATCCGTGACGGGGGTCACGCCGTCAAGGAACGACGTGATCTGGCCCGTGGCGGCGGTGTTCGTGATCGCCGAGCGGACCTGCTCTGCTGTCCAGTTGGGATGTGCGCCGCGGACAACAGCGGCCGCGCCGGCAAGATGCGGTGAAGCCATCGAGGTCCCGCTGAAAAACGCCCAGCAGCCGATGGCGCCGCAGTCACCGACGACCGAGCTGATGACGTTGACGCCCGGCGCTGTGAGGTCCGGCTTGACCCGGAAGTCCACGTCCGTCGGGCCCTGGCTCGAGAAGTCGGCCAGGACGTTCTCGTTCGCGGTGATCAGCGTGTAGACGGGGGCCTTCATCGTCCCGAGGAACCCGTCGGAGTTTGCGGCCCGGATCGCGTCACCATCGGCGAGGCTGATCATGTAGGCAGGAATGATCGGCTGAACGCCATCCGGAGAGGCACCCTGACCCATCGCGAAGGGGTCGCCGGGCTCGCGGTTGACGACGATGACGCCCTCGGCACCGGCAAGCTCGGCATACCGGATCTTCGTGCTGAAGTCACACGTCCCACGGCCAAGGATCGCGATCTTGCCGGCGAGGTTAGGCAGGGCGGCCGCATCTGCTGCGCTGCAGACGATGCTGAGCTGGTTGACCGGGTTGGTCGTGCCGGTGGTCAGGATGGCGATCGGCCGGGTGAAATCGCTCAGCGCGATCGAGAAGTCGCCGCTCTGGGCGAAGAACGAGCCCACGCCTGCAACGTCGAAGTTGCTATCGGCGCCGTTGCCGGTCCACGAGGCACCTGCGGTCAGGGCCCGCGCCGCGGAACCCGGAGAACCGACCGTGTAGTGGCCGGGGGCCAGGGGTGGATGGGCGTCCGGATCGCCGTCGCCCGAGTTACCGGCCGACACCGCGACGACCATGTTCGCAACGTCGAGGTTGTTGACAGCCTTCGTGAGGAGGTCCTGGACCCCGCTCGCCCCGCCACCGAGGCTCATGTTCGCCACGTCCATGCCGTCGGCGTAGGCCGCGTCTAGGGCGTTGAGGATGTCCTCCGAGCGGGCATTCTCGACGTCGCCCGGGAAGACGTTGTAATTGCCGAGGAATGCCGCCGGTGCGACGCCGGATGGCGCGTACGGGATGGCGATTCCGCCAACGTTCGCTGGGGTCTCGAAGTTGCAGGCGATGGTGCCCGCGACGTGGGTCCCGTGGCTGCCGACAGCCGCCGCATCGAACCCGTTTCGATTGCCTTGGTTGTTGAAGACCTTGGCCACGATGACCTTCGCGTTGGTGTACTGGATCTGGCCCTTGGGGAACCCTGTGGGCGCCGTGTAGCCGGCGGGAGCAAAGCAGGGGTGATTCTGGGCGATCCCGGAGTCGATGACGGCAACCTTGACGCCGGCGCCGGCGTGCTCGACACCGCCGACAGTCGCCCATGCTGCGTAGGCATTCACGAGCGAGAGGTCGGGGTCGTCAATTGTCGGGCGATAGATGCCCTCGTACTCGGCATGAACCACGAACGGGGACGACTTCAGGGTCGCGAGCGAGGTGCCGTTGAGCTTCACGCCGACGGCGTTGAGGGAGATGTCCCACGAGCCCGTGATCTGGGCCTTGGGAGCATTCACAAGGAGCCACTTCTTGAAGTCGTTGCGCAATGCCGAAAGCTGGGCGCGATACGCCTTCGTGGTCGCCTTGGTGAAGTCGATTTTCTTGCCCGGGCCGGGCTTCGTCTTCACGTACGTCGAGAGCGGCTCGCCGTTCAGCTGGACGAGTGCATAGGCGGTGTCGACGGTCGCGGCGGATGTCGTCGCACCATCAGTGATTCGCTCGCCGCCCCTTGCGGCGGACATGGGCCCGGTCAGCGCGATCGATGCGATCACGAACAGGGCAAGGCTGGATCGAAGCCGTCGCACGAAGTTCCCTCCAGGACACGCAAAGGCCGCGCTCAGAGACGCGGTCCGGACCTTCTACTCTAGCCAGTTCGGGACCGGGGTTCCAGTCCGACGGTCGGCGGACGCGCCGACTCCGGTGCGTCCGCGCACCAGATCAGGCGTGGAGCTTGTCGACCAGCTCCTGGACTGCGGCGGCAGATCGCTGGAAAGCGGTGTTCTCCTCGGCCGTCAGGTCGATCTGGATGATCCGCTCCATGCCCTTCGAGCCGAGGACGACCGGAACACCGACGAACAGCCCGTTGACGCCGTATTCGCCGTCCAGCCGGACCGCACAGGGAAGGACGCGCTTTCGATCGCGAAGGATCGCGTCGACCATCTCGTACGTCGAGGCCGCCGGGGCGTAGTAGGCGCTCCCGGCCTTGAGGAGCGCCACGATTTCCGCGCCGCCGTTGGCCGTCCGGTCGACCAGGGCCGCCACGCGTTCCGGGCTCATCAGCTCGGTGATCGGGATCCCCGCGACAGTGGAATAGCGCGGCAACGGGACCATCGTGTCGCCGTGGCCACCCAGCACGAACGCATGTGTGTCCTCGACCGAGACGCCCAGCTCCATGGCGATGAACGTCCGGAACCGCGCGGAATCAAGTACCCCGGCCATGCCGATGACGCGCTCACGAGGGAAGCCCGAAGCCTCGATCGCCACGTGGCACATGGCGTCGAGCGGGTTGGTGACGATGATCAGGATGCAGTCCGGGGAGTGCTTGACCGCCTGCTCGACGACCGAACGTACGATGCCGGCGTTCTTCGCGAGGAGGTCGTCCCGGCTCATGCCTGGCTGGCGGGCGAGGCCCGAGGTGACAACGACAATGTCGGATCCAGCGGTGTCGGCGTAATCGTTCGTGCCGGTAATCCGCGCGTCGTGGGCCATGACCGGGGCCGCCTCGGCGAGATCGAGGGCCTTGCCCTGCGGGAGCCCCTCGACGATGTCAACGAGGACCACATCGGCCAAACCGGCTTCGGCGATCCGCTGGGCGGTGGTGGCGCCGACATTGCCGGCTCCGACGACGGTGACTCTTGGGCGGTTCATGGCTTCTCCAGGTCTCCGATCCGTGATGCGGGTATGCCGCGCTCAGCCCTCGACGAGCGCGGAACGCGGCGCGCCACCGGCGTCGTCGACGCGAACTGGTCCGGCGTCGCGAACCGCGGGACTGACGCCGTCTGCGTATCCGGCGAAATTGGCATGGAACATAGCGGCGATTCGGGTTGCCGCCCGATCGTAATCGTCAGGATCCGACCAGGTCGTCCGGGGGAACAGGACTTCGGTGGGGACGCCGGGGACCTCGGTCGGGACGGCGACCCGGAAGATTGGATCCTCGATCGTCGGCACGTCGGCGAGGGCGCCGTTGATCGCGGCGCGAACCATATTCCGCGTGTGATTGATGTTCATCCGCTGCCCGACCCCGTACGGACCGCCAGTCCAACCCGTGTTCACGAGCCAGACGGGAACGTCGAACTCCTCCAGCCGATCCATCAACATGTGGGCATAGACGCCCGGATGGCGCGGCAGGAAGGGTGCACCGAACCCCGCTGAGAAGGTGGCCGTCGGCTCCTTCACGCCGATCTCGGTGCCGGCGAGCTTTGCCGTGTAACCCGAGATGAAGTGGTAGGCCGCCTGCTCGCGCGTCAGGCGCGAGATCGGTGGCAGAACACCGAACGCGTCGGCGGTCAGGAAGATAACGGTGCGGGGCGTCCCGGCGATGCCGTCAGGGTCCGCGTTGCCGATGAATTCGAGGGGGTAGGCAGCGCGCGTGTTCTCGGTGAATCGCTCGCTGTC
>JANMNF010000110.1:0-2159 GCA_031373765.1 Chloroflexota bacterium | reverse complement strand
GTCACCCCGCCCACCGGTGGTGCCGCCAACGCAGTGTGACCGAGCGCCTCGGATACTTGCTGGCTCGAATGCAGCAGGTCTTTGCCGGCAGCTGTTCGGTAAGACTCACCCTATCGAGTCGATAGCTTGACATTTACTAGAAAGACACCATAAGGTGAAGGCATGGACACGTTCGGGCGGACCCAGTTGGAGACAGCGCTGGCCGCCCTCGGCGAGTTGCTGGCGACACGCGGACTGCACTACGAGCTCGTCCTCGTCGGGGGCGGCAACCTCATCCTGCGCGATTTCATCCGGCGGCCGACCACCAAGGATCTCGACATCCTGGGCGCCAAGACGCCGGACGGTATCGATCTGATCCGCCCGATGCCTGAACCACTCCGGGATGCGGTCCTGGACGTCGGTCGCGCTTTCGGACTCGCGGACGACTGGCTCAATACGGGCCCGGACTCCCTGCTCGAGCTCGGTCTGCCTGATGGCTTCCTCAAGCGTCTCGAGCGCCGCGACTACGGGGGTCTGGTCGCGTGGCTGGCGGGCTGGTTCGACATGGTGTGCTTCAAGCTCTACGCCGCCGTGGATCAAGGCCCCCGCAGCCGGCACTTTCAAGATCTCGGCGATCTTAAGCCGAACCGCGGCGACCTCCTCTCCGCCGCCCAGTGGGCCATGAGCCACGACCCGTCACCCGGCTTCCGAAGACTGCTCGTGGAGACGCTTCGGGCGCTCGATATGGAGGATGCAGATGCAGCCCTTGGCTAGCTCGCTCCAGGGAGCACTCCTCAACCGAGCCTGGATCCAATGGGCCGCGCTCGGCGTCGACGCCACGGTCGAACGCGACGATGCCGTCGTCGATCCCGAGGCCCTGATCGCCCTCACGGCCGAACTGGGCGACGCCGACGCGCGGCTGCGCGACGTCAGCACGGACTGGTGCGTCGACTTTGGCCGGTACGTCAACGGCTCCCGCCTCAAGCAGGTGACGCGCGAGCTCGGAACCCCGGAGGGCGCCATCGGTGAATACGTCGCCACCGTCGCCGCGGCGGGAGGCCCAGCATGGCCGATGGCGACGAAACCTCGGCCCAACTACCTCCGACGGGAGAAGGCTCGACTCAGCTCTGCGGATTCCCGACCGCGCCTGCGCATTCGGCTTCGCGCGGCGTTCGGGGTCAACGCCCGGGCGGACATCCTCGCCGCACTCTTGGCCGCATCGCCCGGCGGCCTCAACGCCGCGGATCTCGCTCGCAACACGCGCTTCACGAAGCCGAGCGTCGCCTCCGCTCTGGATGCGCTCCTGCTGGCGGGACTCGTAACGGCGCAACCTGTTGCCAACGAGCGGCGCTTTAGCGTGCCGACGAAGGTTCCAATTCTTCCAGGACTCCGTCCACCGGTGCCGCAGTCGGACTGGGTTGCGAGGTTCTCCGTGGCTCTCGAAGTCCTTCGATTCCAGTCGCGCAACGACACGTCGACGACCGTCCGAGCCATCGAGGCGCGCCGGCTCATCAACTCGGTTGTAGCGCGGATATCGACTGAGCGCATGCCGATGCCAGACTTGGACGCAGGCGGGGATGAGTTCGCGATGGCCTTCGATCGGTGGATTGTCCACCTCGTCGACTGGCTGCGGGCGCCCACTCGGTCGTAAGTGCTGCCTGACCATCGATGACGTCTACGACGCGCTCAGACGGATCACCGCCACGAGAACGCGTCCAAGGTCAATCGAACAGCGCCACGACTGCTGCCTCGAAGACCTCGGTATGGCGGTCGATGTCCGCCTCGATCGTGGCCGGCGACATGAGTGCCATGTTGTGGAACGGGGTCATGAGGATGCCGCGGTTCATGGCCCACAGATGAAGGAACCGCTCGAGCTCGAAGTCGCCGTGGTCCCACTGCTCCCGCCCATTCCGCGGCAGGGTCGCCATGAAGTGATATTCGGCCCGCGCCCCGAGTTGGGTCACGTGCCATGGGACGTCGTGGCGGCCGATGACGTCGTTGACGCCGGCGGCCCAACGGGTCGCGAGCGGGATCATCCGTTCGAACGCCTCTGCCGTCAGGACCTCGCCGAGCGTGGCCCGGATCGCCGCGAGGGACAGGGCGTACCCGGCGAGCGTGCCGCCGATCCCTCCGGCATCGGAATCCTCGAACGGAACCATGGCGCTCGCCTTGGCCGCGAG
>JANMNF010000329.1:0-2283 GCA_031373765.1 Chloroflexota bacterium | reverse complement strand
GTGCACATGACCTCGACGGGGCGATTGCCCTTGCCCACGAAGTTCCTGATGATCTCGATGCAGTGGCAGCCGAGGTCGATGATCGCGCCGCCGCCGGTCAGTCTCCCATCCCAGAACCAGGCGCTGTGCGGACCCGGGTGGGTCTCGCGAGAACGCACCCAGGTCACGTCGCCGATCGCGCCGGCTTCGACCGATCGGACCGCCTTGAGGGTCTTGGGCGTGTAACAGAGGTCCTCGAGATAGCCGCCGAAGACGCCCGCCTTCTCAACGACTTCGAGCATGCGCCGGGCTTCCTCGGCCGTGCGGCCGAGAGGCTTGGTGCACAGGACGGCCTTGCCCGCGGCGGCCGCCAGGCCGACGGCCTCCTCGTGGAGGTAATTCGGCAGCCCGATGACCACGACGTCCGTGTCGTGGTGCTCGATCGCGGCCTTCAGGTCCGTGGTGTGCTCATCGATCGACCAGCGCTGCTGGAAGGCGCGGCCGCGCTCTTCGGATCGTGAGAAGACGACCCGGACGTGGTCCCGCCCCCGCTGGCCATGCAGCGTCGCGGTGTAGAAGTCGCCGATCAGGCCGGTGCCGAGCATCGAGATGTGGTGTGCTTTCATCGTGCGTCCTCCATCGGTGCTGCCAGGAGATTCGTGGTCGAAGGGTTGGCCAGTTCGATGCTCACGCTGGGACCTCCGCAAAGGCGAATGCCCGAGCCGGATTGTCCATGAAGAAGCGGTGCCGAGTCGCCTCGTCCAGTCCACGCTCGTTCATCAGGCGCGAGAACTCGACGAGGAGGTAGGGAAGGCCGGGCCGTCCCCCGTAGGCTGCGTAGTAGCCCTGACGTGCGGCATCCATACCGAGCATGACCTGACCGAGGCGATCATCCTCGGCCGCCCATTCGAGGAGCGTGAGGGTGCCGTTGTCACGGTCGCCCCAGCGGAAGGCCTGGTCGTAGACGACGAACGCGCCGGTCTCGAAGATTGCGCGTTGGTATCCGCGATCGACGATCTTGTCGACGTGGCTGAGCGAGATGCGATCAGGCGGCACGCCGTTCTCCGTGAGCAGCGTCACTTGCTCCAGGGCACCGGCTCCGCCTTCACAGTGCGTATGAACCGGGACACCAATCTGGAGATGGGCCATGGCCGCCGCCCGGAAGATCGGCTGGTCCCGCTCCGAAGGGCCGCCCGTGCTGCCGGCGATCTTGATCAGACCCGCCTTGATTGTGGTCCGCTCCACAATCGGCCCGCCGTAGTCCCGCTGGTCGATGCCATCGACGATGTCCGCCACGAACAGGCCCGCGATCTCCACATCGGTCGCGCGCCGGCTCCAGTGCCACGGCCCGTAGAACTTCTCGTGGTGGAGCCCGGTCGAGCCGATGACCTGCACCCCGCTGCGCCGGGACAGCTCGGCCAGCAGCAGGGGATTGCGTCCGCAGTCCGCCGGCATGGCGTCCACCACGGTCCTGAGTCCCGCCCGGGCCCCCGCGTCGAGTTCCTCGGTCAGTCGGTCCGCATCGACGAGGAGGAAGTCCGGCGACATCGTGACCGCCCCGCCGCCGTCAATGACGAGATGCTCGTGGGCGTAGGTGATCCCGAGCGACGCCGGGTCAATGTCCCCGAGAACCGTCCGGACGAAGCTCACGCCGGCGCTCCGGCCGGGATCGTCAGGATTGCTCCGGCATCCAGGAGCGCCCGTCGCAGCGCGTCGGGTGCCACAGCCCGGACCGCACCATCGCGCGACCCGGTCGTGACCGCGAGCGCGGCGGCCGAACCCGCGGCCTGGCCCATCGCCATGCACTGGGCCATCGATCGGACCGAGGCATGGGCATCGTGGGTTGCCGAGAAGCAGCGCCCGGCGACGAGGACGTTCGTCGCGTCGCGGACGATGAGGGACCGATACGGAATGCCGACTGCGGACCCTGGCGGCAGGTAGGTCCAGCGCGTGTCCGGCCCGGCTCGGTGATCCTCGATCGGGGCGCCGCAGAGCCCGATCTGGTCATCGAACTGGCGGGCCGCGAGGACGTCGTCGCGGGTGAGGCGCGCGTCGCCGTGGACGCGACGTGTCTCGCGGATGCCAATCCGCGTCCCGAGGGCAACAAGGGCCGCCGCCTCGTAGCCGGGCACTCGATCCACGAGGAATCGCGCGTACTCTAGGGCCTGCCGTCGCCCTTCGATTTCGGCTTTCGTCAGGAACGTTGGGTCCGTTGTGTTCACGATCTGTCCCGCCTCATCCTCTCGGTTTGGCTCGAGGCGGGTCATGACCGTCGCGGTCACTCCCTCGATCGGCGTCACGTGG
>JANMNF010000301.1:0-3352 GCA_031373765.1 Chloroflexota bacterium | reverse complement strand
ACTTCCTTGCCCTTGCCGACGCCGTCGTGCCACTCGCCGCTCACCGTGTCGAGGTAGGTCGTGAACGCGTTCGTCGTGCCGGATCCGTCGGATCGATGCACGACACGGATCGCCAGGTCGGGAAGCGAGGCGCCCGGATTGTTGGCCGCAATCGCCGGATCGTTCCACTTGGCGATCTTGCCCAGGAAGATGTTGGCGACGTTGTCGCTGTCGAGGTTCAGGTCCTTCAGGTCACCGAGGTTGAAGATGACCACGACGGCGCCGAGGGCCGTCGGGATGTGGAGCAGGGTCGACCCTGCCGGCAGGGCCGCGATTTCGGCGTCCTTCATCGGGGCATCGGAAGCGCCGAAGTCCACGGTCCCCTCGGTGATGGCCTTGATGCCGCCGCCGGACCCGATGGACTGGTAGTCGATCTGGATGTTGTTGTACTTGTAGTTGAAGGCCTCGAACCAGACCTGGTAGAGCGGGTTTGGAAATGTGGCGCCGGCGCCCTGGAGCACCAGCTCGGCGGTCGGCGGCTCAGGGGCCGTCGCGCCGGTCGACGCCCCGGCGGTTGCACCCGGTGCCGTGGACGGTGCGCTGCTCGGGGCGCTACTCGCCCCGCCGCCGCAGGCCGCGAGCACGATGGCCGTCGCGAGGGTCAGGGCGCCGACGCGAACCGGTCGATCGATGGTCACTCGGTAGATCCTCCATGTGATTGGGAGCCGCACATCTGCGTCTCTGGCATTCCGTGCCGATGTTGGTATCGACAACCTGGTCGTCCGCGATCAACCGTGGGTCGGTATCCGGTTAACAGCGCGTCAACGCCCCTTCCGGTCCGAAGCCGCCTGGGTACGGACGTCCGCGCAAGACGGCCCCGCGTGCCACACTCGGTCCGTGCCCGTGCCTCGATCGACCGCACAAGCCCGGTCCGCGCCTGTTGGCGCCGCCATCGACATCGGCGCGTACTCGGTGCATCTCCTCGTCGCGGAGGTCCACGGCCACAGGCTCGTGCCGATCGTCGACGAGTCGATCGCCCTCGGGCTCGGAGCCACGGTGGACGTTCGGGGCGAACTGGGCGCGGAGGCGGCGCTGGAGTTGATCGACGCCCTCGAGGCCTATCATGGGCTGGCTCGCCGCAATGGAGCGTCGACGCTGGCAATCGTGGCCACGGACCCCCTTCGACGGGCTGCGGACAGCGCCGCTGTCGTCGCGGCGATCGGTCGCCGGATCGCCATTGAGATCCAGGTTCTCCGACCCGAAGAGGAGGCGCTGCTGGCGCTCCTCGGAGTTCATGCCGGCAAGCCCATCCGCCGTGAAACCGTGCTTGTCGACGTCGGCGGTGGCAGCAGCGAGATCCTCGTCATCGGACCGTCCGGCGATCCCGTGATCGAGGGCATGGCGCTCGGGGCCGCGCGCCTGAGCCAGGCGAACATCGCGGGTGCTGCCCCGACGGCCCGAGAGATGGATGCGATGCTCGCCTCCGCCCGCACCATCCTTGCACGCGCGCCCGATGGGCTGCCGGTTGACCTCGTCGCGGTCGGCGGAACGGCGTCGAACTTGCTCCGAATCGGACCTCCCCTGGCACGGCGCGTGCTATTCACCCGGAGGATCCGGCAAACACTGGACCTTCTGGTGGATCGGACACCCGAGGAGATCGCCGCCAGATACGGGGTGAAGCTATCGCGTGCCCGGGTCCTGCCCGGCGGGGCTTCGATCCTTCTCGCCGTGACGGAGCGCTATGGACGCGATCATCTCCGCGTCTCGGAGCACGGGCTCCGTGAAGGGCTCATGCTCGCTTCTGTTCATGCCGGACCCGGCTGGCGGGCTGATCTGGCCTGGTTGGCGCATGGCTGGTCGCGCTGAACGCACGCCTGGCGAGCCGTACCGCACCCCGTTCCGAGCTACGTGTCAGATCCCGCCGATCAGTCGGGCAACGCGCCGTCGTCCATCCGAACCGGTGACACGGCGCCACGTCGCGGGCACTCGGGCCCGGGCCACCGCGATCCGCTCCTCGAGCATCACCGCGAATCGTTCGATCGCGGCGGCCTCAGCGGGCCCGACCGCAGCGATCGCGGCGCCCTCGGCGGGCTGGACGGTCGCCGGCGCCATAGTCAAGTAGTCGCGCAGCCACGCGGAGGCGACTGCGGCGTCGTTCATCGCACCGAGCGCGTCCTGGAGATCGACAAGTGATTCGGCAATGGCCGCGGTCCCCGGGCCCGTGACCGCGTTGACGACCTGAAGCAAATCCCGCAGGCGCTTGACCTGCAACCGCAGTTCGTGAAGCGTGTCCAGGTCCGCGGTCTCCAGGATCGGCCGCCAACCGACCAGTTCCTCGAATCTTGTCCAGATCCAGCCGCCGAGTTCATCCGACAGGAGTCGAGGGCTCGGCGACGACACCGGGGCGACATCGCCGCCCGGGCTCTGCACGAAATCGGCAAAGACGCCGATCAGCCGGCGATGGCGATCGCTCCCGAATTCCGCGACCAGGGCAGCGAGCGCGAGGGCGCGGCGCTCCTCCACGGCACCCCGCAGGACGTCGATTGCCGGCCGGTCCTCGGCGCCAACGTCCTCCAGGTAGGCGTTGAGGTGGCCGATCAGGACATCGAGGTTCCGAACATCGTTGAGCAGCCGTGCGAAGCGCCGGAGCCCGCGGCGGAGGCGATCCGGCCTCGGCCCGGCATACGAACCCTCGAATGCGCGGAGCGTGGCTCGGGCCCTGCGCGTTGCCACGCGGAGCTTGCGGATCTCCTCCGGGCCAACGGCGCCGTGTGCAACGCGCTCCCGGTCAATCATCGTCCGGAGCTGCGTTGCCAGGATGACGCGCCCGACCTCGGCGGTCGGGTCGTCGATGGCGAAGGTTGGGTCGATCGCCTCGAGCACGGGCAGTCCGTCATCAGCGGTTCGGCGCCGCGCGACGTCCAGGCCCCAGCCCAGTTTCGTCGAACGGGAGGGCGACAGGTGCGCGAGACCTTCGAGCTGGGCGATGGCACCGTGGAATGCTTCGTCCGTCGCGGTCTGTTGCTCGACTTCCAGGACGAGGCGGCGGCCGGCCGGCTGGTCACCCACGAGCACCTCAACGCGATCGAGGCTCAGCTCGAGTGCTCCCGACGAATCGCCGAAGCACCGTGCCAGACGATCCTGGCGGAGCACAAGCACCTCGACGAGCGGCTCGCCTCGTGTCAGCTGGATCAGCCGGCGACGGGCGGCCGATGTCGGCCACGGATCGGGAGACAGGCCGGGGCCGGCGTCGCCTTCGAGTTCCTGCCGGCGGGCGATACCGGCGTCGTCCGCCGGCCGCAGCGCCTTCAGGTTGATGCGGGACAGTTCACCGACGGTCCGGATGCGGGCAGCCCACCCTGCGGCATGCAGC
>JANMNF010000092.1:0-2056 GCA_031373765.1 Chloroflexota bacterium | reverse complement strand
GCGCCTCGTCACCGACGCCGAGGTCTTCCAGGAGATCCTCCACCGATACGTGGCCATCCGGCGTCCGGATGCGATCGAGCCGTGCACGTCGGCACTCCTCGCTCTGGTCGACGAGGTCTTCCCCATCGAGCTCGAGGACGTCCGGCGCGCCTCGTCGCTCGTTCGGTCGAGCCCGCTCGCCGCGCGAGACGCCCTCCACGTCGCGATCATGCAGCGCCACGGAATCGATCAGATCATGTCGTTCGATCGGGCATTTGACGGGATCCCGGGGTTGACTCGCCTGGTGTAGTCGGCCGCGACAACCGTTGACTCTCCCACCGTTGGTGCTACCATCGGTCATACCATGACCTCCAAACCTGCCCGACCCCGGCGCGCTCTCGCAGAAACCGCCACCGCCTATGGCTCCGCGACGGCATCGAAGGCTCACACCAAGCTTTCGATCAGCCTGCCGTCTGACCTCCTGGATCAGGTTCGGATTGCGGCCGCCGAATCCGGGCAGTCCGTCAGCGCGGTGATCGCCGGGGCGTTGGATCGCCTCATTTCGACGTCGGACCAGGACCAGCTCGACGTGGCGATCGCCGTCCAGAACGAGGAGAACCTGCGCTGGGCGGACGCCTTCGTCCCGTTGACATCGAAGCTCTGGTCGGAGGCCGAGTGGTAGGGATCGGCCAGGAGAGCGCAGCCACGGGACCGCGCCGCGGCGACATCCATTTCGTCGACTTCCTGGACTCGGGCGGGCACGTGATCCGCGGTCCACATCCGGCGCTGGTGATCCAGACGGATCGACTGCAGCGTTCCTCGACGGTCATCGTGGCGCCCATCACCAGCGGCGCGTGGGCGGCGGATCTGGCGCCACCGTTCCTGGTCGGCGTTACGGCCCGCGAATCCGGCCTGCCCAAAGACGGCTGGGTCAAGTGCGACCAGCCGACAACGCTGCCGACATCGCTCCTCGGACCGCGGGCCGGCCGCCTGAACCCGGCGGCGCTCGAGCGCCTGGACCGGGCGCTGCGGTTCGTGTTCGAGCTCGACCGATGAGACTCCTCGGGCGTGAGGACCGTCAGACGATGCTGTGGTCCGCGGCCCAGCGCGAGAGTTCGTAGCGGCTCGACAGCTGGAGCTTCCGGAGCACCGCAGACACATGGGTCTCGACGGTTTTGACCGAGATCCCGAGCTCGGTGCCGACTTCCTTGTAGGTGTAGCCGCGGGCGATGAACCGGAGGACCTCGCGCTCGCGGGGTGACAGCAGGTCCAGCTCCGGATCGATGGGCGTGGCCGGTGCGGTCAGGAACGCATCCAGCACGAAGCCCGCCAGGCGGGGCGAGAACACGGCGTCCCCATCGTGGACGCGCCGAACCGCGGCGTGGAGTTCCTCGGGCGCGATCGATTTCGTCACGTAGCCCCGGGCGCCGGCCCGGATGACGCCGATGACGTCCTCCGCGGCATCGGAAACCGAGAGGGCCAGGAACCGCACCTCCGGCAGCTCGGTGCGAATGCCCTCGATCACCGCGATGCCGCCACCCCCGGGCATGTGGACGTCGAGGAGGACGACATCGGGCTTGAGCGCCCGAATGGCCTCGATCGCGTCGGCCACGGTTCCTGCATCACCGACGATCTCGAGGTCATCATGCAGCTCACTGCGCACGCCGGACCGGAACAGTTCGTGGTCGTCGACCACGAAGACGCGAACGGTCACGAACCGGCACCCTTGGATGTGGCACGTGCGGCGTCCACGCTCGCGCCGCCACCCGTAGCGGCCGGGCGGCCGTGCCTCGGAAGATGCAGATGCACTTCAGTACCGGCCCCTAGTCGGCTTCGAATCTCGACTGTTCCGCCGTGGCGTTCCATGCGCTTGATGATCGAATCTGCGATCCCCCGCCGGTCCGCGGGCACGCTGTCCGGATCGAAGCCCGTCCCGCTGTCCCGGATGAACCCGTTGACCTGGTCATCCTCGACCTCGACGTAGACCGAGACTTCCTCCACGCCCGCATGCTTCGCGGCATTCACGACCGCCTCGCTGGTCGCCGCGACGAGGGCCCGCAGGTCGTCGTCCATCTCC
>JANMNF010000202.1:0-1877 GCA_031373765.1 Chloroflexota bacterium | reverse complement strand
CAGTCATGGGAGGGCGATGGTATCAAGCGGGTGTGGCGGGCGGCGAGTGGCGCGGGCTGGCCGCTAGCCGTCAGAACGTGTCGCTCAACGCCATCGGTAGCCGGCTGTAGCCCCGGAACTGGAAACCGGTCCGTCGCTCAGCGCCATCGAGGATCTCGAACCGGCCGAATCGACCGGCCAGCGCCGCAAACAGGACCTCGAGTTCCAATCGGGCCAGGGGGGCGCCGAGGCAGAAGTGAATGCCACCGCCGAAGCTCAGGTGGGCTGTCTCTCCGCGGTTGACCTGAAACGCATCAGGGTTTGCAAAGCGGCGCCCATCACGATTCGCGGAGCCAATCATCAGCCCCACGCGCTCACCACGAGCGATCGAGATACCTCCGGCGCCGCCGACCGTGAAGCCATCCTCGAGGACCCAGCGATGGAAATACTGGAGCGGCGGATCCCAGCGCAGGACCTCCTCGATCGCAACGTCCGGGCGCACTGCACCGGACACAACCGCCTTCCACTCGCGCGGGTGCCGAGCGAAGGCCGCGACCCCGTTGGAGGCAGCATTGACCGATGCCTCGTGGCCCGCCATGAGGAGGACCATGGCCGTTGAGGCGATCTGGTCGTCGTCGAGCCGGTGGCCTCCGGCCTCGGCCACCGTGAGCGCGGTCAGCAGGTCATCGGTTGGGGCGCGCCGACGATCCGCGATGAGCGCGTGCATCAGGTCAAGGAAGACGCCCGCGGCATCATTCGCCCGCGTCTTGTTCTCGGCCGACGGATCGGGTTCGTACATCGCCACGACGGCATGGGACAGATCGATGACTGCTGGTCGTTCGGCGATCGGCACGCCGATCAGGTCGCAGATGACGCCGAGTGACAGGGGCTCGGCGACGTCGCGGATCAGGTCCATGGACCCTCGCTCGCGGGCATCATCGAGGGAGGCGGCGACCGCCCGTTCAATCCGGACTCGCTGGGCCGCAACCGCGCGCGGCGTGAATGCCGCCAGGACGAGGCGCCGCAACATCGTGTGGTCGGGCGGCTCGATGGCGAGCAGGTCCCAGCGCTCGAACCGGGCGAACGCCGCGAAGTCCCCGGAGCGCCACGGTTGAGCGTTCGCATCGAAACCCGCCCGATCGCCGAAGTCGGAACCCAATCGACGATCCCGCCAGGCCTCGTGGACATCCGCGTGGCGCGTGATGAAGTGGAGGTTCATGGCCGGCGAGTACCAGACCGGGACAGCCTCGCGCAGAGCGGCGTAGGTCGGATACGGATCGAGGGCAGTGGCCGGATCGGTCGGATCGAAGGTCGGGTTCATGCCCTCAGTGCCGGAAGTGGCGGGTTCCGGTCAGGAGCATCGTCGCGCCGGCCCCATCGACGGCGTCGACGGCCCGGGCATCGTGGATCGAACCGCCCGGCTGCACGAAGGCGGTCACGCCAGCCTCGAGACAGACCTCGACCGCGTCGGGAAACGGGAAGAACGCGTCTGAGCCGCAGGCCGCTGCGTGGAGAGCGCTCGGACCTGCGAAGCGGCGGGCCTTGTCCACGGCCTGGCGGGCCGCGTCGACCCTTGAAACCTGGCCCGAGCCCATGCCGATCAGGGCGCCATCCTTGACCAGCGCGATGGCATTGGACGAGATACCTCGCACGAGGCGCCAGGCGAGGTCGAGATCGGCCGATTCCCGGTCCGTCGGACCCCGCCTTGTGGCGACCGTCCAGGTCGACGGATCATCGAGCGTGACGTCCGGCGCGGTGACGAGCACGGCGCCGCCGGCACTCCGAAGGCTCGCCAGGGGGGACGCGGTCGGAGGTCGTGTGCCGGGCGCGAGCCCCGGTTCCACGAGGAGTCGGAGGTTCGGCTTCGTCGCGAGGATCTCGAGCGCCTCGGCATCGAA
>JANMNF010000193.1:0-4234 GCA_031373765.1 Chloroflexota bacterium | reverse complement strand
CGACGCGATCATCGATGCCGTCGGCAAATACGCCTACCACTGGGGCCGGCGCGGCCTTCGGCCCGGCGGCATCTACGTCGAAACGGACCTCGGGCCGCACAAGCTCGATACCCTCGTGAACCTCGTCCTGACCCGCTGGTTCGGGACCCGGCGACTGGTCTTCGCCGGCGGCTTTCGGAACAAGGAGGACATCCTGTTGGCGAGGGCCCTCATCGAGGCCGGCGCGTATCGACCGGTGATCGACCGGCGCTATCCATTCGAGCAGGTCGCCGAGGCCCACGCCTACGTCGAGACGTGGCAGAAGACGGGCAACGTCGTCCTGACCGTGAGCGACGGCGGCTCATGAAAGCTGTTGTCCACGACCGCTACGGCCCTCCCGAAGTCCTGCGAATCGAGGACGTCGAGCGACCCGAGCCGAAGGAGGACGAGGTCCTCGTGAGGGTCTTCGCGTCGACGATGAACCGTACGGACTGTGGAATGCGGAGCGCGGAATTCATCATCAGCCGCCTGTTCACCGGCCTCTTGCGCCCGCGGGAGCAAGTCACCGGCATGGAGTTTTCCGGGGTCGTCGAGGCCGTGGGTCCGGCGGTCACGGCGTTCGGGATTGGTGATCCGGTATTCGGGGTCAAGGGCTTCGGTGCCCACGCCGAGTACGTCTGCGTCCGCGAGGGCGCGGCGCTCGCGCTGAAGCCGGCGCAGGTCAGTTTCGCGCCCGCGGTCGCCGCGACGGATGGGGCCGGACTTGCGCTCGCCTGCCTGCGGGCTGCGGGCCTCCGCGCGGGTCAGAGCGTCCTGATCTACGGCGCTTCCGGCGCGGCAGGGACGGCCGGCATCCAGCTTGCCCGGCACCTCGGCGCCGACGTCACGGCCGTTTGCACCACCAGGAGCGTCGAACTCATGCGCGCCCTGGGCGCCAGCCAGGTGATCGACTACACGGCGGAGGACTTCACCCGACACGGGCGCACGTACGACATCGTCTTCGATGCGGTCGGCAAGACCTCATTCCGGCGCTGTCGCGGGCTGCTGAAGGCGGGCGGGACCTTCGTTGACACCGACCCGGGCTTCATGTTCCACGTGGTTCCACTGGCGTTGTTGACTCGCTGGTTCGGCCAGAGGCGCGTGATGATGGGGATCACGAAGTTCTCGAAGGAGGACGCCGTGATGCTGGCGGGCCTCATGGAAACCGGCGCGTTTGTGCCGGTCATCGATCGGACGTATCCGCTGGAGTTGGCGGTCGAGGCGGCCCGATACGTCGAGACGGGCCAGAAGCTCGGCAACGTCGTCCTGACCGTGGGCTCGGCGGAGAAGATGTAGGCACCGGTCCGCGGTACATCGCGGACCAGACCCGGTGCGCATAGGCACCGCTCCTGCGACGCCAGCGCTGGCTTCTGCCGTGCCCGTCCTCTACGCTGCCTCCATGAACAAGATGCCGAAGCCCATCGTCATTGCAGGCACCCTTGCCCTGCTCCTGATCCTTCCCGTGGCCACCGCGACTGCGGCATCGCTCCCCGACCCGGCCGTCGACCACGCCAGCTGCATGGGATCGGGTTCGTCCTTCTACGGAACGTTTGCCCCGCGCCAGCGCGCATTCGTCGCCCAGTTCGTGATCGACCAGGCGGCCCTGAACGGCTCGGCCCCGGGCGCCACGTATCGCTGGTTCGCTCAGGAGAAGGAAGGCGGCGCGATCCCGGCGCCCTGCGGCACGCGCATCGAGTAGGACGGCGAGCCTTTGGGCACTCTCTGCGCCTCGGGCGCTACGACAGCGGGCCACCGCCGAGTTCGGGCGCCGCAGGCGTCGCTATTGCACGGGCATCGATGGCATCCGCACCCAGAAACTCGGCGAGCCGGGCCAGTCCCCGCCCGAATGCCTGCCCGAACTCCCCGTTCCTCGCCAGCGCGTCCTCCTCGAACCAGAGGCCCTTGATGGCCAGCGTCATCGTTGCTCGATCGAGGGCGGCGTCCATGCGGGCGACGATGCGATCACCCCACAGGATCGGGAGCGTGTAGTAGCCGAACTTGCGCTTCTCGGGCTTGTCGTAGACCTCCCACTTGTAATCGAAGCCGAAGACCTGGCGCGTCCGGTCGCGGTTGTGGATGACCGGGTCGAGCGGTGACAGGAAGGTCACCTCGTCGGTCGTCGTGCTCTCGATCGGCTTCCAGGACCGTGGCGTCCGACCTGCGGCGAGCGTCTCGAGGATGGGACCGTCCGATGCGAGCGCGACGAGGCCGGTCATCTTCACCTCTTCGATGTCGATGTCGATGAGCGCGCCATCCTCGACGCGACGCCGTTTCCAGGCCGCGGCATCGCCGGGCGAAAACGGTCGAAGGAGGGTCCCGGCCGCTCCGTTGAGCTTCGTGATGCCTGCCGCCGCCACCGATTTCAGCAGCAGGTGCTCATCCGTTTCGGCATCGGATGCCTCGATGAGATAACGGGCGGGAGCGACGACCTTTGTTCGCGCATAGACCCGCTCAAACCGTTCGCGGCGGGTGACCATGGCCTCGCCGATCCGCCACAGGTAGTGGAGCGCCACGGAGCTGTCCTTGCGACCGCGATAGCTGTCCACCCGCGTCCGCTCCGCGATCGCGAAGTCGCGATTCGAGACCTCGGGGCGCTTCCTGAGGATCTCCCGCATCTCCTCGATTGCCGGGCCGTAGCCCGCATTCGCCCATTTCGGCCACCAGCCGTCGCGCTCGCGACGCATCAGGACGCGGTAGTACGGCAACTCCTCGATGGGTCGCAGGGCCAGCCACCCACCCCATTCGAAGAACCGGCGCCGCCCATAAGCCAGCGTCATCCAATCGTCCGGGCGATACCCGATCAGCCGGCTGGCGAGCGCCAGGTCCTGCGCCCGGGCGATGATCGCGAGCGGATCGAGTTGGACGTGCTCCATCGTCCGCATCGCCCGCTCGGTGTCCCGCGGTGCCGCCCAGCGCCGACCAGGCCAGAGCCCCTGCCGGCCGAGCAGGTATCGACGCGCAACTTCAACCGAGATCCGCATCCCGCGACGATACCGGTGAAGAGCCGCGCCTACCGAGCGCCGGCGATCGCCTCCGCACGAAGCTGGGCCAGATACGGCCCGAACCTCGCCCAATCGACGGGATCGCGGCCGTACTCCGTCGCCCCTTCGGAGAGCCGACGCGGCGGGATGCCATCCAGACGAATGGCGCGATCGCCCGCCGCGGCCGCGAGCTTGACGTCGAGCGTCAGGAGCCGCGCATCTTCGGATTCGGCAAGCGCGAGGTACGTGGCGTCATAGGCCGACAGTCGATGGCGGTGCATGAACTCGATGGCGTGGAGAACCAACGCACGCTCGGTACGCATCGACTCAACGCCGAGCTCGTCCACCTCGCGGAGAATCTGGACAGCCTCTCCAGGGCTCGCTGCGTAGCGGTTCATGAACACGTTCGTCAGCTCGATCCAGAAGTGATCAGGGACCAGGAGCCGACCTCCGCTGACCCGCAGCCGGCTCAGCTGATCGGTGATCGCGCGCTCAGCGCCCTCGGATCTGATAAGCGCGATTGCTGCCGACGCATCGAGAACGATCGGCGAAACCGTCTCGTCAGACATCGTCATTCGCACCCGGGTCATCTCGATCACGTTCCATTCGAATCGCCGTAACAGCGTCGGGGGCATCGGGGACCCGATCCTTGATCCGCCGGCCAAGCGCCTGCAGTCGGTCGATGGCCGCGATCGCTCGAGCGCGACGCGCCTCGACGTCGTCATCGAGCCGGTGCCCATCCTCGACCGACACGAGCATCGCGAGCGGTCGATGGTCCCGTTCGATCACGAAACGCTCGCCGGCCGAGGCCTGATCCAGGAAGGCGCCGAGCGATTTGCGAAGGTCAAGGGCGGTGATGACTCTCATGGCTGACCATGATAGTCGCATGTGATAGTAGATGCAACGAAGATTCGAATGACCTGCTCGGTTCCGTCCGGTCCCTGAGCGAGCTGCGAGCGACGCCGATGCCAGGCGTCTGATCTTCGATGTCCCATGCGCTGGCCAGCGGCCAGCCGCTATGCTCCGGGAATGAGCAACCTCGTGGACATGATGGATTCGCCGCTCCTCCAGGTGTGGGGCGAAACGGTCCGGGCGCGCCGGGTCCAGGGCGAGCACATCACGCTCGCGGTTGTGGAGCTCGACCCCAATGCCGTGGTCCCCGAGCACCACCACGTTGCCGAGCAGATGGGGATCGTCCTCGCGGGCGAGATGATCTTCACGATCGACGGCGAGAC
>JANMNF010000181.1:0-5148 GCA_031373765.1 Chloroflexota bacterium | reverse complement strand
GCCTGCCGCGCGGTGATCGGCCCGAATGGCTCGAGTTGCTCGACGATGATCTCGCGTCGCTTCATCAGCTCGAGCATGGCAAGGAAGGTAACGGCAACCACGACGCGGTCACGAACATCGCGCAACAGATCCTGGAGCACGATCGAAGGCGCCGCTTGGAGCGCGGCCCGCAGGATCGCCGCTCGCTGGCCCAGGGTGATCGAGCGGCGGATCAGCTCGGGTGGCGCTTCGACCGGCGCGACGACGGCCGCGAGCCTCGCGAGTGCCGACGTCAGCAATTCCGGGTCGAGCGGTGGCGCATCAGGGGCGCGGGCACCGGCAATCGCCGCTGCGAGGGCCGTGGCAGGCTCGCGTCGGAAGATGCCGACGCGCTCTGATGCCGTCGCCTGCAGGACCAGTCCCGCATCTCGATATGCCCGGTACAGCAGCAACCGCTCGCGGAGCTCGGCCTCGGGATCCGAGCCTTCGTCCGGCATGACGCCCGGCGCCTCCGGATCCCGGCGCGGCAGCATGGCCCGGCTCTTGATCAGGATCAGCTGACTGGCGACTGCCACGAACGAGCTGATGTTCGTGATCCGATCCCCCTCGAGCGTCGCCAGGGCCTCGAGATAGGCACCGGCCAGCGCCCCGAGCGGAACCGTCAGGACGTCGAGCCGACGCGCCTCGATCAGCGACAGGAGCAGGCCCAGCGGGCCGGCCCAGTCGGACAAGACCACCTCGGTGGCGTCCTCGGGCCGTCGGGCCGCACCGAACCGGACCTCCGGGCTGGCGTTGGCGGTCGCGGCCGGTTCGGTCGGCGCGGGACCCGCGTCGGTGAGCGCCGTACCTGCTTCGATCGAATGCACCTCAGTTCGCCTCGTCGGCAAGGCGGAGGCGCTCGCCATACTCGGGATCCCGCGGCGATTCCTGCCAGCGAATGAGTTCGATGGTCCGCTCCGAGCAACCCGCTCCGGCAGCCATGGCCGCCGAGCGCTCCGGATGCTCCGCGAGTCGCGTCAGCGGTGCGGCCATGCCGGGCAACCGCGCGACGAGTGACACGAGCCAGGGGCCGAAGGCCTGCCCAAGACTGTGCACGACCCTCGGAAACGCGCCCGTGGCGCCCTTGCCGGCGTCATGGAGAAGACCGGCGACCAGGACATCCGGGTCCGCGATCCCGTCGCGTCGAAGCGCGGCGACCACATCGAGGCCGTGTCGTTGATCAGCGACGGTCATGGTGTCGAAGACGTCGACCTGGGGCTCCGACAGCCAGCCGCTGAGCGCGCTGCGCTCGGCCACGGAGACGCGAGCTCGCACGTGGGTCATAAGCTGGCGAACCTTGCCTGCCCACCACGACAGCGTCCCCGGCCTCATAGGCCCGTGAGCAGGCGGATGATCGGACCGGCGATCACTTCGAAGATGATGCCCAGCGGCGAGGGCAGACCCGTGACCGACGGGATCAGGATCAGCGCGAGCAGGATCATCGACCCGTACTGACCGAGAAAGGTCCGCAACTGCCAGCTGGTCCGCGGGTCGACGAGCGCCAGCAGGACGTGTGATCCGTCGAGCGGCGGCAGCGGGATCAGGTTGAAGATCATCAGCGAGACGTTGATCTGAATGAACAGCAGGAACAGGATCCCGAGGGTCGAGAACGGGTCCATTCCGTTCGCCATCATGACCCGGAACGGGATCGCGGCCGCGGTCGCCATGATCAGGTTGGAAGCGGGTCCGGCCAGGGCCACGAGCGCGTCGCTCTGGCGTCCGCCACGCAGGTTCGTTGGATTCACCGGTGTCGGCTTCGCCCAGCCGAAGATGAACCCGCTGCCCGGAATGAGGAGCGTGAGAATCAGGATCGTGCCGCCAACGGGATCGAAGTGGACGATCGGGTTCAACGTCAGGCGACCGAGCAGCTTGGCGGTGCCATCGCCGAGCCGATACGCAATCAGGGCATGCGAGAACTCGTGAATCGGCAGGGCCGCGAGCAGGATGATCGCGACCAGGGACAGCCGGACCATGGTTTCGTTGTCGAATGCCGGCATGGACGCCTCGTGTTCCTTGGCCGTCAGGCAACGGCCTGCCGAATGCTAGCCGCTCAGCCCCGGATTCGGTAATGCGGGCTCGGCCCGAACGTCACGCTCACAGCCGCGAGAGCAATTCCTGCTTCTTGGCCTCGAAGTCGTCGGCCGTGATCGCGCCACTGTCGCGAAGCTCGGCCAGGCTCGCCAGGGCTCGGGACACGTCGTCCGGGGCCATGAATCGCGGACCGGGCGCCGCACCTGCGCGCGCCGGCGGGCTCGGGAGCCGGACCATCTCGGTCTCGAGTCGGTGCTTTGCCTCGAGCATGGTCTTCTTGAACCGTGGAGCCTGATCGAGCATCCGATAGCGGTCAACGGAGTCCTCCGCGGCCGTCAGGATGTCGAGGTCCCCGTATCCGAAGATCCGCCCGAACAGGTTCTGCTCAAGGATGGCGTCGTTGATCTTCTCGAGCGAGCTGTCGGCGGAGCGCTTGTTGAGAATGCCTTCGACCTTGAGGACCCGGCGGTTCGTGACGATGTAGTCCTCCGCATACCAGGCCCAGTAGAGGCGGCCGAGCATGAGGAGCGACACGACGAGCAGGACGAGGATGGCAATGCCGATCGCCTGTTCGAGACCGCCATCGCCGTGCATCTGGAGGCGCAGCACGATGAGCGCCAGGGTCGCGACGAGCAGCGCCCACGCGGCGCGACCGTCGACGAACGTGGCAAGCCAGTGCTGGCGCGATCGAAGCGCGATTCGCTCTCCGTCGGTCAGCAGGGTTTCGGCGTAGCGAGGCACGAGTGGCTCCCTCCTCGGTCAGGCTCGCGGATGCGCTCGAGCGTACACCTCGCGGATGCGCTCCCCCGTCACATGCGTGTAGAGCTGCGTCGTGTTGATACTCGCATGACCGAGCAACTCCTGAACGATGCGCAGGTCGGCGCCGCCCTCCAGGAGGTGCGTCGCGAACGAATGGCGAAGGGTATGCGGGCTCACGCGGTCCGGCAGCCCGGCGGCAGCGGCGGCGCGTTTCACGGCGCCCCAGGCCTGTTGCCTCGCCCATCGCCCACCGCGATCCCCGACGAACAGCGGTCCGCCACGGAGGGGCACCACGTGACCGAGCGCCAGTAGCGGGACCCGCGCTCCGTGAATCCACTCCGAGAGCACCCCGAGCGCGATGTCCCCGACCGGTACCAGGCGCTCCTTGTCGCCCTTGCCGATGACCCGGACGAATCCCCCATCGAACGAGAGATCCTCGAGGTCAAGGCCGAGAGCCTCTGAAATTCGCAGGCCGGCGGCGTACAGGAGCTCAAGGAGTGCCCGCTCCCGAAGGGGCCGCCACGGGTGCCCGTCCGTCGAGCTCAAGGCCGGGTAGGGACCGCCGCCCGATCCGGTGGCGACGGCCGGTCCGGGGCCGACGGCCGCGGCGGGACCACCGGCCGCCTCGATGAGCCACTCGACCTCCTCGATCGTCAGCGTCTCGGGCAGGAGCCTCGACATCCGCGGCAGGTCCAGGTGGGCGGCCACGTCGATCCCGATGACACCCTCACCGAACGCGAACCGATAGAAACCCTTGATGGCGGCCGCGCGGCGGCGCAGGGAAGTCGGAGCGAGTCCGGGATCGTTGGGCCGGCCGCGTCGAGTACGAGCGGCCAGGTAGCGCTGCGCCGCGTCAGGGCCGCCGGCCCAGTCCTTCGCGGTGCCCCGGGCGGCAGCAAAGTCGGTCAGGTCGCCCCGATAGGCAGTGATGGTCGCCGGGGATACGCCCCGCTCCACCCGCAGGTAGGTCAGGAAGTTGTCGATCGCCTGGTCGATGGTCGGGCGTCCTGCCATCGCGAGGGTCGAACGTCAGCCGTCGCTGGACGTGGAGGCGCCCCACGCGGTTGCCGCGTCCAGAAGTGCCCGCCCCTGTGCCATGGCCGCCGCACCAGGCCCGTCCGAGCCGACCGCACCGAGCATCGTCGCGAGCTCGGTGACCCGGGATTCACCATCGAGGCGCTCGACCTCGGTCACCGTTCGGCCGTCTCGTTCGCGCTTCTGGATGCGATGGTGGGCGTCGGCATAGGCCGCGATCTGGGGCAGATGCGTCACGACCAGGACCTGGTGTCGCCGGGCGAGGGTCCACAGGCTACGACCAAGGGGATCAGCGCTGCGTCCACCAATTCCCGTATCGACTTCATCGAACACGAGCGTGGGCGTCGCATCGACGGCAGCGAGGACTTCCTTGATGGCCAGTGCGACCCGGGAGAGTTCGCCGCCCGAGGCGATCCGCGCCAGCGGTCGCGCCGGCTCGCCGGCATTCGGTGCGAGCAGGAACACGACGTCGTCGGCACCCGTCGCATCGAACGCGACCGCGTCGCCTTCGATTTCGACCGCGGGTTCGTCCGTTCCGGCGGTTCGTCGGCCGACGGCGACCGTGAAGGTGTCCGCCGGAAACCCGAGGTTCTGGAGCGCCGTGTCGGTCTCGGCGCTCAGGCGGATCGCCGCCTTGCGTCGCATGCTGCCGAGCGCCGTGGCCACCTTCGCAACCTCGACGAGCAGACGCGCGTCTTCGGCGGTCCGGCGCTCTCGCTCGCCATCAAGCCCGCGCAACTCGTCGGCTTCCGCGGCAGCCCGAGATCCATGTTCGAGGACCGCGGCCTCGTCTACGCCATATCGACGCTCGAGCGCATAGATCACCGAGAGTCGCTCTTCGAAACTCGTCTGGGATGCCGCGTCATGGTCGAGTTCGCCGAGGATCGAGCGGACTTCGCTGCCGAGATCCTCGAGTTCCGCGTCGACACCGGCGAGACGTTCGACGACCGGGTCGAGTCGCGGATCGATCCTGGCCAGTGTCCGGGCCTCACGGAGCGCTGCACCGACCGCCATGCGGGCCGACGCATCGTCGCCGTCGAGGGCCTCGCCGACCAGGGCGCCACCGGCCGCGATGGCGGCCCCGTGACGGGCGGCCTCGAGGCGCGCACGTAGCTCATCCGCCTCGCCCACGCGCAGTCGAGCGGCGGCGATGTCGGCTGCCTCGCTGTCCAGCAGATCTATCCGGCGTGCGAGCTCCCGCTCGTCGATGTTCAGAGCGCTGAGGCGCCGACGATTCTCGCGCCACGAGCCAACCGCCGCCAGCACCGCCGCCCGCGCTTCTGCATGCCCTCCGTAGGCATCGAG
>JANMNF010000154.1:0-9325 GCA_031373765.1 Chloroflexota bacterium | reverse complement strand
GGCCAGGCCATCCTCGGGCAGTCGGTGGACGTCGTGTTCATCGGCAGCTGCACGAACGGGCGGATCAGCGACCTTCGTCTCGCGGCCGCGGCGCTCAAGGGCCAGCACGTTGCAGCCACGGTCCGGATGATGATCGTGCCCGGTTCCGACGAAGTGAAGCGAGAGGCGGAGGCCGAGGGCCTCGACGAGATCTTCCGTGCCGCCGGCGCCGAGTGGCGCGAGGCCGGTTGCTCGATGTGCATCGCCATGAACGGCGACCAGCTCAAGCCCGGCCAGTACGCCGTGTCGACGAGCAACCGCAACTTCGAGGGGCGCCAGGGCAAGGGCGGCCGGACGTTCCTTGCCTCGCCGCTGACCGCCGCCGCATCGGCCATCGCCGGGGTCGTCGCGGACCCGCGCCTCCTGCCGGGCATCGAAGCCGCCTCCGGGATCGGGGGGCGCTGACCATGGCCGAGCCATTCCGCAGCTTCACCTCGAAGGTCGTCCCGCTCCACGCGGAGAACGTCGACACGGACCAGGTCGTCCCGGCGCGCTATCTGAAGATCACCGACAAGGCCGGCCTGGCCGACGTGCTCTTCCGGGATTGGCGGTTCAACGAGGACGGGTCGCTCAAGGAACCGCCATTCGTGCTCGATCAGCCGGGCATGGCCGGTCGAAACTTCCTGCTGGTCGGCGACAACTTCGGCACCGGATCATCCCGCGAGCACGCGCCGTGGGCGCTCGAAGCGTGGGGCATCCGGGCCGTCATCTCCACCGGGTTCGCGGATATCTTCCGGGGCAACGCGCTGAAGAACAGCGTCATCCCGGTGGTCGTCGATCCTGCCACCCATGCCCGACTTTTCAAGATGATCGAGTCGAACCCGGATGCGGAACTGACGTTCGACCTCGCCGAGCAGGGCATCCTGCTCCCGGACGGGACGACGATCGACTTCGACATCGACCCGTTCTCCAAGCTGATGCTCATGCGCGGAACCGACGAGATGGGCTACCTGCTCGACAAGCTGCCCGCGATCGAGGCCTGGGAGACTACGCATCCAGGCCGCGTCGACACCCGTCCCGAGGCCGCCACGGCCGGCTGAGCGCGCGACCGACGATGCGCCGCGTCCGCTACGGTGCTGTGACCACGAGCGTTCCCACCATGCCCGCCTCGGCGTGCCCCGGGATCGTGCACAGGATCCGGTAGGTACCAGGTGTATCGATGACGAAGCGGAGCCTGGCCGTCTGGCCCGGTCGAGCCGGGACATCGACGTTGGCGATCCCCTCGACGCTCCAGTCGTGGACGACGGGATCATCGTTGGTGAAGGTCACCACGACCCACTCGCCGGCCCGGATCGTCAGGTCCGGAGTCGAGAACCGGAACGAGGACGCGGTCACGGCCACTTGCCGGCTGCTCGAGTCGAGCGCCCGATCGGCAGCGAGGACGCCGCCCGCGACCGCGAGGGCGATCAGCCCGATGACGATCAGGAACGCCCCATCGCGAATGAGCCCGAGCGGCCCTCGCCGCATGGCGCGAACGTGTCCGGGTCGGACATCGACAGACCGGAGCCGCAGCGAGTTGGTGACGACCGACACGGACGAGAGCGCCATGGCCCCGGCGGCGAGCGCTGGGTTGAGGGTCACCCCGAAGGCTGGGTAGAGCACGCCCATCGCGACCGGGATCAAGAGGACGTTGTAGGCAAAGGCCCAGAACAGGTTCTGGCGGATGACGCGAATGGTCGCGCGCGAGAGCCCGATGGCCGACGCCACGAGCCGGGGGTCGCCACCAACGAGCGTCACGTCGGACGCCTCGATGGCCACGTCCGCACCGGTCCCGATCGCGATGCCGACATCGGCACGGGCGAGTGCGGGCGCGTCGTTGATCCCGTCACCGACCATCGCGACGCGCCGACCCTCGGCCTGGAGCCGCTCGATCGTGGCGTCCTTGTCGGCAGGCAGGACCTCGGCAATGACGTGATCCGACGGGATCCCGACCTGCGCCGCGACCGCCTCGGCCGTGCGCCGGCCGTCTCCGGTGAGCATCCAGACTTCAAGGCCCATCGCCCGCATCTGGCGAACCGCGTCGGCAGACTCGGCCTTGACCGGATCCGTGATGGTGAACAGCCCGGCAAGCGCTCCGTCGACGGCGACCCAGGACAGCGTCGCGCCAAGCGCCGCCGCGGCGTCGGCGTCAGCCGTGAGCGCGGCACGGTCGATGCCCAGCTCGTCGAGGAGCCGTCCGCTGCCGATCGTGACCTCGTGGCCGTCGACACGGCCCTTGATCCCTCGTCCCGCCTGGGCCTCAAAGCCCTCGACGGCCAGGAAGCCCAGTTCGTCCTCGCGAGCCATCCGGACGATGGCCTCGCCGAGCGGATGCTCGCTGCGGACTTCGAGCGAGGCGACGAGATCGAGCAGGCGCTTCGGGTCGGTGCCGGAGGCCGGCAGGATCTGGGAGACAGCCGGACGTCCGAGCGTGAGCGTCCCGGTCTTGTCGAGCACGACGGTGTCGATCCGGCCGGCAGCCTCGAGCGCCTCGCCGCCGCGGATCAGGATCCCGATCTCAGCGCCTTTGCCGGTCCCCACCATGATCGCGGTCGGCGTAGCGAGGCCCATGGCGCATGGGCAGGCGATGATCACGACGCCGATGAATGCGGTCAGGGCCAGCGTCACCCGCGGCTCGGGGCCGCCCAGGAACCAGACCGTGAACGTCAGCGCGGCAACGAGCAGGACGATCGGCACGAAGATCTCACTGATCCGATCCGCCAGCTTCTGGATGGGTGCCTTGGAACCCTGCGCTCGCTGGACGAGGTCCACGATCCGCGCCAGCGCCGTATCCCGACCGACGTGGACGGCGCGCATGACGAACGAGCCCGACGTATTGATCGTCGCTCCGATGACCTCGTCGCCGATCGACTTCGTGACCGGGATCGGCTCTCCCGTGAGCATCGATTCGTCGACCGCCGAGGTCCCTTCAGCGACCACGCCGTCGACCGGGACGCGATCTCCCGGACGAACGCGGAGGAGGTCGCCGGGAACGACAAGCGCGAGCTCAACATCCTCTTCGACCCCGTCACGGATCCGGCGGGCAGTCGTGGCCTGGAGCCCGATGAGTCGCCGGATCGCGCCGGTCGTGCGGCCCTTGGCCCGAGATTCGAGCCATCGGCCAAGCAGGATGAGCCCGATGATGATCGTGGAAGAGTCGAAGTACGTCTCGGGATGGAGGCCCGCGAGGTGGATCACCTCGGGGTACATGGTCACGAAGACCGAGTAGACCCACGCAGCAGTCGTGCCGACGACGACGAGGGTGTCCATCGTCGCGCCGCCGTGACGACCTGCGCGCCATGCGGCTCGATAGAAGCGGCCACCCGCCCAGAACTGGATGAAGGTGGCCGGCCAGAGAATGAGCTTGTTGATGTCCATCATCGCGATGATGGTCTGCGGCGTGAACATCGCGATCATGATCACGACTGCCGCCCCGATCGCGACCGAGGCCTGAAGCAGCGTCTGGCGCTGCAGGCGCTCGCGGTCGAGATCGTCGGCGCTGACCTCGTCGGCCAGCGATGCAGCGGTACCCTCCGAGCCAGCCGCGACGGCGGCTTCCGGCTTGACCTCGTAGCCCGCCGCGCGAACGGCGGCTACGGCCTCATCGCGACCAGCGAGGCCCGGGTTCAGGCGGACGGTGGCACGTTCCGTGGCGAGGTTGACGCTCGCCTCCTCGACGCCCGGCGTCTTCTTGAGGAAGCGCTCAATCCGGTTGACGCAGGATGCGCAGGTCATGCCCTCGATCGGAAGAACGATCTCGATCGGGAGCAGGCGCGGATCAACCGGGCTGTCGGTGGGCATGGGGTCAGGTAAGCGAGCTGAGTCTGCCGGCCCTACATCGCCGGGATGTAGGACGGATCGAGGAATCGGCCCGGGTCATCCCCGAACTCGAGCTTGCAGCCACGGCCACAGAAGTAGTAGGTCATGCCTTCGTGCTCGGCAACGAGTTCGCGGGCCGCTGCATTCACCTTGTCGACGGTCATGCCGCAGACCGGATCGAGGGCGGCGTCGTCGCCCATCGGCGAGTGGTCATGCCCAGGCGCCATGTTCAGGTGCTTGTCCACGGTTGATTCCTCCGTTCAAGATACCGACGCGGTGATCCGAGTCGGGCCCGATCTTGATACTCCATGGGAGTATAGCAAACAGGGCCTCTTGCGACCGCCGGGGCTACGGATCGCGTCCTGTGCGACGATCGGAACATGAACCTCGTGGACGCGTTGGCGTTCGTACTGCTGATCGGGGCCGTGGTACTTGGCGTCCGCTCGGGCGCGCTCCCACAGCTGGGTGGCCTGCTGGGCGCGGTGGCTGGGGCGCTCGTCGCCCTGGCCGCGATCCCATTCCTGGTGCCCTATCTGGTGTCGCTGCCGGCCATTGCACGTGTCGCTGTCGTCCTGGGCTCGTTGATGGTGTTGATCGGCACCGGGGAAATGGCCGGCGGCAGGGCAGGGCGGTCGGCCTCGAGGCGCCTCGGGGACGGCATGTTCAATGCCCTCGACCGAGCGGCGGGCGCCATCGTCGGAGCCGGTCAGGCGGTTCTCATCGTGTGGCTCCTGGGCGGGATCCTGACGACCGGCCTCGTGCCGGCGTTGGCGCGCGATGCGCAGACGTCCGTTGCGATTCGCGGGATCGATGCCGTTCTGCCACCGCCGACCGATCTCGTCCTGGGTCTCGGTGCGACCCTCGATCGATCCGGACTTCCGGACGTGTTCCTCGGTCTCGAACGTCTTCCCGCGGACCCGGTTGCCATGCCCGGCGACCCGGCTGCCCAATTGCTCGGTCGCCGCGCGCTCGCCTCGGCACCGCGTATCGAGGCTGATGCCTGCGACTACCGGTCAACCGGGACGGGGGTCGCGGTCCGGTCGGGCTATGTGGTCACGAATGCACACGTCGTTGCCGGGGCTCGATCCGTGAAGGTCATCTCCACGACGGGATCATTCAAGGCCGTCGTTGTTGCATTCGATCCGAACCTCGATGTCGCGGTGCTTCGGGTTGCTGGATTCGATCCCGGTCCGTTGTTCTTCTCGACCGGCGATCCGGCCCGGGGCGCCACCGGTGCCACAATCGGCTACCCGAACGGCGGCGCCGCGGTGATCGAGCCGGCCGCGGTCGCGGCGCGATATCCGGCAGAGGGGCTCGACATCTACGGAACGTCGCGCGTCCAGCGCGAGATCATCGAGATCCGGGCGATCGTGGAGCCTGGCGATAGCGGCGGTCCACTGCTCCTGTCGGACGGGACCGTCGGGGGACTCGTCTTCGCCGAATCGCGGACGGATCCGTCCGTTGGCTATGCGTTGTCCCCGACGGCCGTGGCGACCGCGATTGCCCCGGCCCTCGGCATGACCACGGCCGTCTCCACCGGTGCCTGCCTGCACTGACAGCCGCTCCGGGCGAGCGCCCCAAGCCAAGTTCTCACGGGACTGGACGAGCTGGCGCTATGCCTCGCCGGCGTGTGGGCGGCGCTTCATGGCCGCCTCGATCCGCGCCCGAACTTCCGGGAACGTGGCGGTGACACGCTCGAACTCGAAGCCGCCGAGGGCGAGCAATCGGCAATCCGTCGCACAGGTTGCAGTCGCGGTTCGCTCGCCCACTTCCATCAGCGCGATCTCACCGAGGAATCCGCCGCTGGCCATCGATCGAAGCGGTAAGCCGGCGCGTTCAACGTGGACCGTGCCCTCGACGATCAGGTAGAAGGTGTCGGCGGGATCGCCCTCGCGCATGAGGATCGTGCCGGCCGGAGCCTCGACTTCCCGGGCGAGTGTCGCCACAGCCTCCATGCTGCGCTGGTCGAGCGCGGAGAAGAGCGGCAATCGGGCAAGCAATGCAACTTTGTCGTCCATGCCCCGAGCATACCCCGGCTCCGCGCGCCCATGTCTCGGGGTGACGCCGAACGTCCGCCGTACTCGAGAATCCGACGGACGAGGTCCCGATAAGGGATATTTGCCGAATGCATCGAATCCCCGCCGCCCTGTCCAGCGCCATGGCCGCGACGGCGCGTGCGTTTGAGAACCGAAGCACTCGACGCGTACAGGCAGCTTTTCTCCTCGGGTTCGTCGTGGATACCGGCCTCCTGGTCGTGCTCGCCGTCACGGCGTTCTCGGTCGCCGGGGCGGTCGGCGTCGCAGGAGTCGGGATCGCTCGCGTGGCGTCCACTGTGGTCTTCGGAGTGCTGGCCGCCGCTCCGCTTGCGCGTTGGCGCGCAGACCGAGTGCTGCTGGTCCTGGGCATGGCCCGCACGATCGCCGCCGCAGTCACCGCCGCAGTCGTGTTCGTGGGGCCCCACCCAATCCCGCTTTTCCTGATTGCGGCGGTGATGGGAGGGACCGACGCGATTCTGCGGCCCGCCCAGAGCACGTTGTTGCCGGCCCTGGCCAGAACGCCGGAGGAGCTCGTCACGGCGAACATTGCGTCGAGCTCGGCCGAGGCGCTGGGCTCGTTTGCCGGGCCCCTGACCGCCGCGATCTTCATCGCCCTGGGTGAGCCCGCCGTTGCGGGACTCGTGCTCGCCGCTGCCCAGGTCGTGGGGCTCATCGTGCTGGCGGATATTCACTTCGAGGACCAGCTCGATGAGCAAGGCCCGGATCGTCGAGACGCCGGGCGTGGGCTCGCTCTCGGCGCCGGCGTGAAGGCCATTCGCCAGCGGCCAGCGATCGCGGTCGTCATTGCCGGCTTCATGTTGCAGACCATGGTGCGTGGGTTGCTCACCACTCTGGCCGTCGTCCTGAGCGTGGAATTGATCCACCTCGGCGAAGCCGGCGTCGGCCTCCTTGGCTCGGCGATGGGGATCGGCGGGATGCTCGGGATCGGCGTGGGGCTCGCCGTCCGACGGAGCACGTCGAATGCCTTCGTCCTCGCCCTCGCTGGTTGGGGCCTCCCGATCGCGTTCATCGGCCTGCTGCCACTCCCTGTCGTCGCCGGCCTGGCGTTTGCCATGACCGGCCTGTCGAATGCCCTCCTCGACATCGTCGGCTACACCTTGTTGCAACGCGGATGTCGAAACGACGAGCGCGGCGCCGTCTTCGCCCTGTTCGAGGGAGCGACCGCTGTCTCGGCCGCGGCCGGGTACTTTCTGGCCCCGGCGCTGATCGCCGGTCTCGGAATCCGCTCGGCGCTCATTGCGACCGGCGCCATCCTGCCGATCGCATCGCTGATCATCTGGCTCCTCCTCCGTCGCTCCGAAACGGTCGAGGTCGTCCCGTGGGGCTTGGTCGAGCGCCTCCGCCAGGTGCCCGCATTCCGGGTCCTGCCGCTCACCGGAATCGAGCGACTCGTCGGCGGCGCGGTGCCGGCGGCCTTCAGTGCCGGAGAAGTGCTCATGGAGAAGGGCGCCCCGGGAGATCGCTTCCTGGTCATCGAAAGCGGCGAAGTCCAGGTGACCGATGGGGACCGGATCCTTGACACCCTCGGCCCAGGCGCCGGAATTGGCGAGATCGCGCTTATGCGCGGCAGTCCGAGGACGGCAACCGTGACCGCGCTGACCGACGTCACGGCCCAGTCCTTCGGCGCAGCACTGTTCCTCGCCGCAGTCCGTGGACCGGCTGCAACTTCAGCGACGACCCTGCTGATGGACGAACGACTGGCCCGATCCGCCGCCCTGGGATGACTGACGCCATACACTGAGCGGAGTCAATCCTGCGGCCCTGCCGGCCGCCGACCCGAGGTTCCAGATGCCCGATCGCCCGACCCCCTACGACCGCCCGACTGATCCCGGCAAGCGCCATTCCCACGCCCTGACCGACGGCCCCGATCGCGCCGCGGCGCGGGCGATGCTCAAGGCGATCGGCTTCACGGACGACGATCTCGCGAAGCCACTCGTCGGGGTGGCGACGACGTGGATCGAGACCATGCCATGCAACTTCAACCAGCGGCGTCTTGCGGAGTTCGTGAAGCAGGGCATCCGCGAGGCCGGCGGCACCCCGATGGAGTTCAACACGATCGCCGTTTCGGATGGCGTATCGATGGGCACGGAGGGGATGAAGGCGAGCCTGATCAGTCGCGAGGTCATTGCCGACTCGATCGAGCTTGTCGTGCGCGGGCATCTGCTCGACGGGGTCGTCTGCCTCGTCGGCTGCGACAAGACGATCCCCGGCGCTGCGATGGCCATGGCTCGACTCGATGTACCCGGGCTGATCCTGTACAACGGCACGATTTACCCCGGTCACTACAAGGGCCGCGACCTTGAGGTCGTGTCCGTCTTCGAGGCCATCGGCGCATATCGGGCCGGCAAGATCTCCATCGACGAGCTGTATGCGATCGAGGAGGCCGCCTGCCCCGGTGCGGGCGCCTGCGGTGGCCAGTTCACGGCCAACACCATGAGTGGGGCGATGGAGTTCATGGGCCTGTCCCCGGGCGGCCTCAACGGGATCCCGGCCGAGGATCCGAAGAAGGACGAGGCGGCCAAACGAGCCGGCGAACTGGCGATGACCCTCGTCCGCCATGACATCCGGCCATCGCATATCGTGACCCGGAAATCGATCGAGAACGCCATCGCCTCGGTCGCGGCGACCGGCGGATCTACCAACGGCGTGCTGCATCTCCTGGCCATTGCCCACGAGTTCGGTATTCCGCTGGAGATCGACGAGTTCGGCGAGATCGCCGACCGGACCCCGGTTGTCGCCGACATGCGGCCCGGTGGCCGCTACACCGCGGCGGACATGTACGACGCCGGCGGCATCGGGCTCGTCATGCGCGAGCTCCTCAAGCGGGATCTGCTCCACGGCGAGGAGAAGAACGTCGATGGACGCACCCTCCGAAAGATCGCCGCGTCGGCGGTCGCAACCGACGGGCAGAAGGTCGTGGTCCCGATCGAGACGCCGATCAAGGAGGTCGGGGGCCTGACGATCCTGCGCGGATCGCTCGCCCCTGACGGATGCGTCGTCAAGCTCGCGGGACACGAACGGATCCAGCACCGTGGCCCGGCGCGGGTCTTCGATTCGGAGACTGACTGCTTCAAGGCCGTGTCGGCGCGCCAGATCGTGGCCGGCGACGTCGTGGTGATCCGCTACGAGGGCCCGGTCGGCGGGCCCGGCATGCAGGAAATGCTCAGCGTCACGGCCGCGCTGGTCGGCGAGGGCCTCGGCGAATCGGTGGCCCTGCTGACCGACGGACGCTTCTCTGGCGGCACCCATGGGCTGATGATCGGCCACGTCGCTCCAGAGGCGGCGCTCGGTGGGCCGATTGCCCTCGTTCGCGAAGGCGACGAGATCGAGATCGACGTCACGACCAAGCGCATGGACCTGCTCGTCGCACCCGAGGAGCTGGAGCGACGCCGCGCCGAGTGGCGGGCGCCGGCACCGCGCTACGCGACCGG
>JANMNF010000137.1:0-3411 GCA_031373765.1 Chloroflexota bacterium | reverse complement strand
CCGTGGATCAGGGCGAACCGCAGCGCGTCGGCCCCGGTCGTGTCGATGATCTCGAGCGGATCAACGACGTTCCCCGTGGTCTTGGACATCTTCTTGCCGTAGGGATCGCGGATCAGCCCTGACAGGTAGACCGTCTCGAACGGCGCCTCGTCCAGCAAGGCGAGACCCAGCATCACCATTCGGGCAACCCAGAAGAAGATGATGTCGTAGCCGGTTTCCATGACCGAGCCCGGGTAGTAGCGGGCGAGATCGGCCGTGGTGTCAGGCCAGCCGAGGGTCGAGAATGGCCACAGCCCGGAGCTGAACCAGGTGTCGAAGATGTCCGGGTCCTGGCGCAGGTCCGCAGCTGGACGACCACAGGTCCCGCAGGCCGTCGGGCCGCCCTCCAGCTCCGTGACCGTGATGTGGCCGTCGGCGCAGTACCAGGCAGGGATTCGATGTCCCCACCAGAGCTGGCGGCTGACGTTCCAGTCGCGTATTCCGGTCAACCAGTGCTCCCAGGTCTTCTCGAACCGTTCGGGCAGGATCGTTGTCCGACCGGACCGGGTGACCGCGAGGGCTCGCTCGGCAAGCGGCGCGGTTCGAATGAACCATTGCGTCTTGAGGCGCGGCTCCACGATGTCATCGGAGCGCTGGCAGCGACCCAGGATCAGGTCGTGGGACCGCTCCGCCTCCAGATCGCCCAACGCCGCGAGGTCCTCGAGGATCCGGGTCCGGGCCACGAACCGATCCAGACCCGCGTAGCCGACGCCCTGGTCATTGATCGATCCGTCGTCGGTCATGACGTCGATCGAGGCCAAGGCGTGGCGTCGCCCGATCTCCAGGTCCGTCGCGTCGTGGGCAGGCGTGACCTTGACGGCACCGGTGCCGAAGGCGCGGTCGACCGCATCGTCAGCGACGATCGGGACATCGCGGTCCACGAACGGAACCCGCACCCGGCGTCCGATGAGGGCCGCATAGCGCTCGTCGTCCGGATGGACGGCCACGCCGGTGTCACCCAGGATCGTCTCGGGCCGCGTGGTTGCGACGGTGATCCACTCGTCTGGCAATGGCGCGCCCGTGACCTCGTCGATCACGTGGTAGCGGACTGACCAGATCGAACCGGTGGTCGGTGTCGCGATCACCTCGAGATCGGACAGGCTGGTCCGGCAGGTCGGGCACCAGTTGACGAGAGCCTCCGTTCGATAGGCGAGGCCGTCGTCGTACAGGCGCGTGAAGGCGTGGCGTACCGCCTTCGCACTCCCTTCGTCCATCGTGAAGCGGAGGCGGCTCCAGTCAGCCGACGATCCGACCCGGCGTTGCTGGCCGAGGATGACGCTGCGCGTCCGCTCGACGAAATCGTGCATCCGCTCGAGGTAGCGATCACGTCCGAGGGTGGCCCGGCTTTCGCCCTCCTTCGCGAGGATGCCGTCGAGCACGAACTGGGCGGCGATGCTGGCGTGGTCCAGGCCGGGGAGATAGAGCGTCGGCCGGCCCTGCATGCGGGCGTGCCGGATCATCAGGTCCTCGACTGCCGTCCGCTGGGCATGTCCGAGATGGAGGGATCCCGTCACGTTCGGCGGCGGCTGAATGATCACGAACGGAGGCTTGGAGTCGTCGGCACGCGAACCGACCCCATCCGGCGCGAACACATCCGCGGTCATCCAGCGCTCGTAGATCGCGCGCTCGACTGCCGCCGGCGCGTAGGCCTTGTCGAGTTCCTGCTCCGCCATCGTCCTGGTGCTCCCGTCCCGAAAACATCAAACCCGCTCGTCCAGCGGACGAACGGGTCGTGGTACCACCTGCTGGTTCGAGGTCCTTCCGGGTCGCTCATCGCGGCCCGGGCCGTTACCGGCTCCGGTCCCTCCTCATGGCGCGCTATCGGGCGCCAACCGCGCGGCTCGCGAGCGACCTTCGGGTCCGTCGTGCCTGCGCGGCTCTCACCATCTCGCGCTCGCTCCGTGGCCGACCCGGCCCTACTCTTCCCGGTCTTTGCCGTGAGGGCGGGAGTGTACCACCGGCTCATCCGGACTCCGCATGGCCGCGGCGACCAGTTGCTCCATCGGCGAGCCCATTGCCAACCCCGCTGCGGCACTCGACACGTCGTTCGGAGAGCGGTTCTGGCTCAGCTTGCCCTTGGCCTCGATGCGGTCGATGCGAAGCTCCAGCCCGACAATGCCCTTCGCCTGGCCGCGTACGTATCCATCTGGCGCGTCGTCAACCGACCATGGGTCCGGACGGTCGGCCTCGTGGCGATCGACCAGCAGACGGACGTGATCGAGGAGCCATTCCGTGTCGTCATGCACGATCAGTGTCCCGTAGATGACGATCACAACGTAGTTCCACGTTGGGACGACCCGACCAGTCCGAGACTTCTCCTCGTACCAGGTCGGGCTGATGTAGGCGTCCGGCCCGTGGAACATGGCGATCGCGCTGGCGCCGTCGCCGCCCATGCCCTCATCAGACCACTGGGTGTTCTGCCGGGCCAGGTGGCCACGGAGGACTCCATGGTCGCCCTCCGTCGGGTCGAACAACATCGGCAAGATCGACGTCCGAAACCCGTCCGGGCCGGTCGTCACGAGCGTTGCGGGTGCGACGGCTGACAATTGAGTGAGCAGCGATGTCGGATGGGCCACAGTGAAGCGGCCGTGGGGCGGTTGATACATCGCCTGATGGTAGCGACAGGACGGCGACGCGCCGCCGCATCCGGTCTCACCCTAGTTCAAGGGGCTCAACCAGACCGTGGGAATGTAGTCGTCCGGGGCGCCGAATGAACCAACGGAGATGAGCCCGGGGCCACCGGTCGTGACGGCATACGGTTCGCCCTGTTCGAGGACCGGCGCATCGCGCGATCGACGCCAGTGGATGCCATCACTCGAGACCCACGAGGTACCAGCTCCGTACTGGAGACCCACATAGTTGCCGACCGCGACGAGGTCGGACCCGACGGCGACGATGTCGGTCATCCGGACCTTGCCGTCGTACCGGCGCGAAGGCTCACCGGCGATGAGGTGCCATGACGATCCGTCTGCGGAGAGCCAGACCAGGGCCTCCTGTTCGTTCAGGTCGGAGCCGACGGCCACAAGTCCCCCGAAGGGGGCCGCATTGAGCGCCACCGCCCGTCCGAGGAGGAGTTCCGGGGCGTCGATCCGCGTCCAGCGGACCCCGTCGGGCGATGTCCAGGCAACGGACCCGGTGGGTCGCTGGCCCGAACCGAGCACGCCGACCGCCACGAAACCGCTCCCCCACGGCACGATCGAGCGGACCTCCGCACCGGCGAATGCGGCATCGTCGTCCGGGACTGGCTCCCATGACTCGCCGTCAGCGGAGAGCCAGAACCGCGCATGCCGCTCGAAGAGTTCGGGCCCGACGGAACCGCCGGCCAGGAACCCTCCTCGCGTCGCCACCACGGTCGTCATGCGCTCCGCGACG
>JANMNF010000078.1:0-9053 GCA_031373765.1 Chloroflexota bacterium | reverse complement strand
CAGCAGCGAGGCCATCAGCTCGCGAGCGAGGAGCGAACTCGGCCCGTATCGATGGTTTGCCAGCACCACCACCCCGAGCCCGGAGGCCGGCTGCCAGCGCATGTTGGAGCCGAAACCCGGATAGCCGCCGCTGTGCCCGACAATCCGGCCCCAGCGCATATCGTCCTCGACGAACAGCCCGAATCCGTACCCGCCAGCGGCAATCTCGGGTTCGAGGTCCGGGTTGGGCATCGTGACGCTTGGCCACCACGCACCGGCGGCCTGCTGCATCTCGCGTCGACTGGCTCGGGACAGTGGCCCGGATTCGGGCTCGTCGCGGGGCGGATAGGCGTCCGTGAAGAAGCCGACCCACGTCGCCAGGTCCCGGAGCGAGGTGAAGATGCCGCCCATCGAGGCCAGGGCCCCGTACGGGTCCATCGGCTCCTCTTCGAACGTGTCGGCCCGCCACAGGTAACCGCGGGCCAATCGCGCTGGCGGGACCTCGGATTCAAGGTATGTCGTCGCGGTCATCTCGAGCGGATGGAGGATCCGTTGCCGGACCGCGTCCCGGTATTCGACCCCGGCGACGTTCGTGATCAGCCGCCCGAGGATCCCGTAGCCGAGGTTCGAGTACTCAAACCGAGTGCCGGGCGTCCAGGCAAACGTGAGGGCACCGCCAAGCATCTCGCTGAACGCCACGAGGTCGAGGCCCTGCTGGCGGTCGCCCCACGGATCGTCGGTCGCGAGTCCGGAGGCCATCGTGAGCAGATGGCGGACGCTGATGGGCGGTGCGTCCCGGGTCGGCAGCTGAAGCGTCGCGAGCTCCGGAACGTACTTCGCGATCGGATCGTCGAGCGCGATCCGGCCCTCATCGCGAAGACTCATGACGGTCGCCGCCGTGAAACTCTTGGTCATCGAGGCAATCCGAAACACGCTGTCGGCATCGGGCGGTGCGTCCTCCCCGACCCGAATCGTGCCGATCCCACGGCCGTGGATGAGCTCGCCACCTACGACGACGCCGTAGGCGACTCCCGGAATGTGCTTGCCAACGAGGAACGTGTCCGCGACCTCATCAGCGGTGCGCAGCGCTTCGTCGAGGGTCGTCACGAGGAGGCGGGAATCAGGAAGCCGCCGGTTGCCCGGCGGCTTCGATACTCGCTCGGTGCGAGATGGAGGTCAGTTTCAGTGGGCGCAGGATCGCGCCTGTCCCTCGTCGCTCTCGGTGCGGAAGCTGTTGCCGCAGCCGCAGCCGGTCGTGGCGTTCGGGTTGTTCACGGTGAACCCCGCGCCCATCAGGGTGTCGACGTAGTCGATCGATGAGCCCTTGAGCAGGTCGACGCTCTGGCCGTCCACGTAGACCTTGACGCCGTTCGCTTCGAGGATGTTGTCCTCGGCGGTCGGTGCGTCCTCGAGCATCATCCCGTACTTGTAGCCCGAGCAGCCGCCCGAGTACACGTAGACCCGAAGGCCCACGTTGGGGTTGGTCTCTTCCTTGGTCAGCTCGCGAAGGCGCGATGCCGCGGCATCGGTAAGCGAGACGACGGTCGGCTGCTGGTCGATCATCAGGTGTCCTCTCCAGAGGATGCGGTTGCTGATTAAGCGATCGGTTGCCCGATCAAGGACTACATCCTACGCAGAACAACCGATTTCGACAACAGGTGTGTCAGAAATTGGCTCCGAGACATGATCGGCCTGGCTCGGCTAACCTTGGCTTCCACCCGGCGTCCGCAGGCCCTTCGGCCCGCACCATGCCCGGACCCGCATCTCCCGAAGCTGAGCAATGACCGCTCCGACGTCTAATCGCTCCCGCCGATTCTCGATGCCCGACCTCGGAGACGAACGCGTCGACGAGGCGATCACGGCGTTCCTGAGTGGCCCGGAACATCCCGAGGGCGAGGAGAGTGCCGCCGCCACCAAAGGTCGCGGACCCACGGACGACGCGCGCCGGCGGCGGGTTCATCCGCTCGCGGTGGTCGCGAAGCCGGATGTATGGATGAAAGCCCTGGAGCGTGAAAGCCGGCGCAGTCAGCGCTATGGGCGCCCTGCCGCGGTCCTCGTGATCGCTGGCCTGCCGGCAACGGAAACTGATGAGGCGCGGGCCTGGCTCGGCCGTGTGGCTGCACCGATTGCCCATTCGGTCCGGCGAGGCGTTCGCGCGAGCGATCTGGCCACGCGCACCGGGGAGGCGACGTTCCAGGTGCTCCTGCCCGAGACGACCGATCGTGAAGCGCGACACGCGGCCGAGCGGATGATGGCCGATTGCCGAATCTGGCTACAGGCGATCGATGCGCCGGTGGTCCTCCGCTGGGCCGCCGTCGGATCGATGCCCGGCGTTCCCCTCGAAGCGGCGCTCGAACGGGCCCACGAGGAGATCCAGGGGTCGGGCTGGGGCTGACCCAACGGAGCAGGCGGCGCGGGCGGCCCGGAATCAGGCTTCGATGGCCCGAGGGCCGGTGTCCCGCCGGACCGGAGGTCAGCCTTCGATTCGCTCCACGACCGTAGCGATCCCCTGCCCGACCCCGATGCACATCGTGGCGAGGCCGTAGCGACCACCTCGCGCGGCGAGTTCGTGGACGAGCATCGTGACCAGCCGGCCGCCGCTCATCCCGAGCGGGTGACCCAGGGCAATCGCGCCTCCGTTCACATTGACGCGTTCCGGGTCCAGCCCGAGTTCGTCGATGCAGACCACGGACTGGCTCGCGAACGCCTCGTTGAGTTCGACGAGATCGAGATCGCCCACGCCAATACCCGCCCGCGCGAGTGCCTTGCGAACGGCGGGGATCGGGCCGGCGCCCATGATGGCGGGGTCGATCCCGGCCACGGCTGTCGACACGACCCGCGCGAGGGGCTTGAGGTTCAGGGCCCGTGCCCGTTCCGCTTCAACCAGCAGCACGGCCGACGCGCCGTCGTTGATTCCGGAGCTGTTACCCGCCGTCACGGAGCCCCCTTCGCGAAACGCGGGCCGGAGCCTGGCCAGCGATTCCAGGGAAGAATCCGCGCGCGGGTGCTCATCTCGGGTAACGACGATCGGTTCGCCCTTCTTCTGCGGGATCGACACCGGCACGATCTGCCCGTCGAAGGCCCCGCGCTCGATCGCGGCCACCGCCTTCTGCTGGCTCGCCAGCGCGAACGCGTCCTGCCGCTCGCGGCTGATCGCCCAGCGATCGACGACGTTCTCGGCCGTCTCGCCCATCGAGTACGGGTAGTGCTTCGCAGCCAGTTTCGGGTTGATGAATCGCCAGCCGAGGGTCGTGTCCTGGAGCTCGCGACTGCCCCGGTCATAGGCGTTCTCGGGTTTGGCCATCACGTATGGGGCACGGGTCATCGACTCAACGCCCCCGCCGATGAACACGTCGCCATCATCCACGCCGATTGCGTGGGCGGCCGAATTGATCGCCTGGAGCCCCGATCCGCACAGCCGATTGACGGTCAGCCCGCCAACCTCAACCGGCAGCCCAGCGAGGAGCAGCGCCATACGGGCCACGTCGCGGTTGTCCTCGCCGGCCTGGTTCGCGCAGCCGAGGATGACGTCCTCGATGAGGGCCGGGTCGATCCCCGAGCGATCCACAACCGCGCGGATCACGAGCGCTGCGAGATCGTCCGGCCGCACGCTGGCCAGAGCTCCGCCGTACCGCCCGATCGGCGTTCGCACGGCTTCAACGATCCAGGCCTCGCGCAGGGATCGATGGAGGTCTCGACTCATGACCCGATTGTAGGGTCGTGGCGCCTCCGCCACGCGAACGGACCCTCGGGGTGGGCGGCGCCGAGCCAGAGGGCGATGTCGATATCCGCCTCGGAAGCCACGCCGCCGTCCCTGGCGCGGATGGCCTCGTTGCTGATGGCTCGGCGAATACGCTCGACGATCCGGGCGGCCTCGAGCGTGGGGTGGCCGCCCGACCTCGGCGCGAGGACCGGTGGCAACGGCTCCGGAACCGGATCATGGCCCGCGTCATGCCGGTAGAAGCCGACGCCGCACTTCCGGCCTAGGCGGCCGTGCTCGACCAGCCATGCCTGGATCGGAGACGGACGGATCTGCTCGGGCCGACCCAGTCCCTCCCACACGCCGGTCGCGGCGGCGAGGTTGACGTCCAGCCCGATGAGGTCCATCAGCTCGAACGGACCCATCGGGAATCCGTCGGCGCGCATGGCCGAATCGATCTCTCCGACGCGTCCCTCGCCGGTCTCGAGCATGCGGAGCGCCTCGATCGTGAATGGCCGGTTCACGCGGTTGACGATGAAGCCGGGGCTGTCGGTCGAGTGCACCGGAGTCTTGCCCCAACCAGTCACGATATCGGTCGCCCGGCCGAGCACGGCGGGGTCCGTCCGTTCGGCCGCCACGACCTCGACGAGCTGCAAGAGAGGCGCGGGATTGAAGAAGTGGAGCCCGAGGATGCGCTCGAGGTGCGTGGCAGCGGCCTCGGCGATCGCGCCGACGGACAGGGCGCTGGTGTTCGTTGCGAGGATCGTCGCCGGCGCGCAGCCGGCGTCCAATGCGGCGAACAACAGCTTCTTGGCTTCGAGGTCCTCGACGATCGCCTCGATGACCAAATCGACATCCTGCAGCGCGGCCAGATCCGGGACGTCGATGAGTCGCGCAAGGTGGGCGTCGACCCAGGACGTCGCCTCGGGCCCGGTGAGATCCAGTTTCCGAGCGCGCCGGCCCAGCCCCTCGGCGATCCGTGCCCGGCCGCGGTCCGCCGCCCCCGGGTAGGAGTCATGCAGGCGGACCGACCAGCCCGCCTCAAGCGCGACCTGGGCAATTCCGGCGCCCATAGTCCCGGCGCCGATCACGCCGACGGTGCCGGTCGTGGTCAACGGATCGCCGATGTCAGGGCCAATCGCGGTCGTCGTGGCATGTCCTGAACGATACGCCGGCGGCAATTCTCAACGCAGTTCGGCCAGGTTCCCGCGCGCGGGGATCCTCAGGTCACGGGCACGGCGGCGGCACGGCGGCTCGCGCCGAAGCTCCGCCGGAGCAGGACGAGCCCAAGGATCAGTGACCAAAGGAACGTTCCCGGAATCGTGATCATTGCCACGATCCAGAGTCCATCCGGAAGCGCGTCGAGGCTGCCGGACGATCCCAGCATCAGCAGGACGATCCGGAGTGCCGGGATCAGGCCGAGCACGCACAGGATCCTGGGCAGAGCCCCGGACCGCAACGCGACCACGCTGATCGACACCGCCCACAGGCAGAACGCGAGCACGCCTGCCTGGGCGAATCCATGAATGCCCATCATCTGGATCACGAGGAACGCCCCATGGCCCCAGTCCTCGCGGAGTCCGTTGATGTAGAGCAGCGCGCCTGAGCCGCTGCGAAGGACACCGAACAGGAAGAAGCACGCTGCAGCGAAGATCCCTGCGGTTGAGATGGATCGAACGGTCAAGGAACTCGACCGATCCGCGAGCACGTCGGCCAGCGCGAACGTCGCCACCGTCATCGCGATTCCCAGCACCAATAGTGCGAATCCAGCGTTGGCCCAGACATCGCGATGAAGGGCGAGGAACTGCAGCGTGACCGTTGGACTGTCGGTGTCCTCGAAGCCGCTTGCGGGCTGCACCAACTCAAGGGCCGTCCAGGCCAGCGCCGCGACCGACGCGACGATCATGGCCAGGGCACCCGATCGGGCAGGAACGTCGGACATGCTGGAACTCCTCCGAGTCGTGACCCATGACTATCGATGATCGATATATCGACCATCGTATTACGCAGGGCGATATGATCACGTCCGTGTCGGGCCGTCAAGCCCGGAATCACGAGGGACGGGTTGTGCCGGAACGAGCACCAGAATCGAATTCGAGGTTCTCGAGGCCTGCGGATCGTTGGCTGCGACCGGGCTCCTACGGGCTCGCTTTGATCGCTGAAACGGGTGGGTCGTACACCGATTTCGCGCCCTACGTTCCGTCCATCAATGATCACGGATCGGTCGCCTTTCAAGCAGGCCTGGAAGGCGGCGGAACCGGCATATTTACGAGCAACGGAGGTTCGGCGGTTGCCGCCTTCAGGACGGATGCCGGAACGCATCGAGGGGTCTGCAGTCACCCAGACACCGATGACGGTGGGGCGGCCGCCTGTTACGTCGAGCTCACGGACGGCTCGCGCGTGGTTGTCATCGTCACGAATGGCGTCGCAACGACGATGGCTCTCGATGCTGGGCCGCTGGGGCCGACCATGAATCGCGATGGGAGCCTCGCATACCGCACGGATGGGTCCGGGAAAGCCGCGATCGTCGTCATCCGCCACGGAGAACTCGAGACGATTGCGCAGGTCGGCCCTCGCTTTTCCGGGTTTCAGGGGCTCCCCGTCCTCAATGACCGGGGACAGGTCGCCTTCCGGGCGGATCTTCGCGGTGGCGGCGAGGGGATCTACCTGAACGACGGAGCGTCAAGGCATGCTGTCGTCGAAACAGGCGAGGCGTTCGCGGAGCTCGGGCGATTTCCCGTCCTGAGCGACGCGGGTGCCGTGGCATTCTGCGGTCGCCTCACCGACGGCAGGTCCGGTGTCTTTGTTGCGGATCAGGACGGCATTGAAATGGCCATCGATAGCACGGGTCCGTTCGAGAGCTTCCGCGGCGTGCTGTTTGCCGAGGACGAGAGGCTCGTCTTCTACGGGACGCCCCGAGGCGGCGATCTCGGGGTGTATGCAGGCCCCGATCCGGGACCCGACAGGATCTTGGGTGTCGGAACGGCGCTGTTCGGGTCGTCGGCGCAAGAACTAGCCCTGAATCCTGTGTCAATCAACGGGCTGGGGCAGCTTGCGGTGCGGGTCGCGCTGCGAGACGGCCGTCAGACGATCATTCGGGCGGACACAACGGCGCATGTATCGCCAGCTCCTTGACACGGCGAGGGCCTGGCGCTATATATCGACCATCGATATAGCGGCCCGCGCTTGGTGAGGACAGCCCATGACAGCGAAAGCACCGGAATTCGGGCGCTACGCGGAACCGTCGCTGCTGATCCTGACGAGCCTCAGTGACGGGCCGAAACACGGCTACGCGATCATGCAGGACATCGAGGGTGGGACAGGTCGACCCATGGGTGCCGGCACCCTGTACGCCGCGCTCGCGCGCCTCGAGGAGGAAGGGTTCATCGAGGCCCTCGCGCCAGCGGACCGCCGGCGTCCGTTTCGGCTGACGGCGATCGGCGCTTCGACGCTCGCCGAGCAGCTGCGTGGTCTTTCCGACTTCGCCCTCAAGGGACTTCGCCACCTCGGCGAGCGCCAGCCGTGAGAGACCTGCTGGTCAGTCTCTATCCAGCCCGCTGGCGAGAGCGGTACGGCGACGAATTCGGGGCAATCCTCGAAGAACGCGCGCTCGGCCCGTTCGACGTGGCGGACATCCTGCTGGGGGCGCTTGATGCGCGTCTCCGGTTCCGCGGCGTCGGCCCGCAGCCCGGCCCGAGAAAGGCGTTTCCCATGTCACTACGGATTGGCGGCATCGCCGCGGTCATCGGCGCGCCGCTGTGGACGGTCGGATTCATGATCGCCAACGGCGTGGCAGGCAGCTTCGACATGCGAGTCGCATTGACCATGCTGCTCGTCGGGGCGATCGCGCTACTGGTGGCCCTCGTGGGTCTCAGCGCGTTCCAGGCACGAACACATCCGACCCTCGCGTGGCTCGCGTTCGCGGTCCCTGCGATCGGGACCGTCGCGCTGATCGTGGACCTGGTCGGCGTCGCCTCGGGCCGAGAGATCGGTGACCTCTTCTTCTTCGGGCTCTTGGCCTTCTTTCTGGGTTCATGGTTGTTCGCCGTGGCGACCTACCGGACCGCTGTCCTGTCCCGACGGGCGGCTGCGTTGCTCGGCATCGCGCCGGTGTTCGCCTTCGCTGGCGGAAGTGGGGGCGGCTTCGCCGACGTACTGATCCTCGCCGGGCTCTCGTGCTTTGCCCTTGGCTGGATGGCGCTTGGCGCGCTGGCGATCCGGGCAGACCGCCAGGCCCTCTCGTGGGGCAGGGCCTGATCGCGGAATCCCTGCTGGGCGACGGGCGGGGCACCGCCGCCGATCCTCAAACCGGCTTGAAGGCCTCGAATGGCTGGCGGCAGTCGCGGCAGTAGAACAGCGAACGGCACTGGGTCGGGCCGAAGGCGCTGTCCATCGCGACCCGCACCGAGAGGCAGTAGGGGCAGCGGACCTCGGTGAGCTCGGCCGGCGGGGCGAATCCGGAAGCCGCCAGGCGCTCGCGGCCCAACGGGCTGATGCGGTCCGAGGTCCACGGCACGCGGAAGGTGAACTCGGCGCGGACCGGAATTCCGAACGGCGCTAGGGCATCGATGACTGAGTCACGGATGATCTGCTGCGCCGGACAGCCGACGAAGGTCGGCAGGAGTTCGATGGCGATATGGTCGTCACGAACTTCGATGGCTTCAACCATGCCGAGGTCGACGATCGAGACGGTCGGGATCTCTGGATCGGCAACGGAACGCAGCCGTTCGCGCACTTCGTCCGCGCTGATGCGCCGAGTCGCATCATGCAGCGAGGTGGGGTGTGCGCCGGCGCCGGGCGGGGCCACGGTCGCCTGGGTTGGGCCCACGCTTGCCGCCGGGTCGGTGCCAGCGCCTGCCGCGTCCAGCGCCGCCACGCTCCCTGTCTGGTTCACCACGTCGCGCCGGGCTCCGAGCGACGGACGGACGTGAACTCGCCCCACAGCCATCGGAACGCCTCGCTGGACTCGCGCGCGTCGACCCGCGGCGGACCGCCCTCCCCGAGATCGAGGGCGATCCGCAGCGGCCCAAGGATCGCGGCGACCTCGGACCGCCACGATGAGGCGGCATCCGCCATCGGGCGCGACAGGATCCGAGCCTCGAGCAGCGCCGACTCCCCGTCCGGCGTCGCGAGGACGGAGCCCGCGTCGGCAGCAAGCTCCTCAAGCGCAGCGATGAACCGCGAGCGCGCCACCCCTCCGCCGTTTGCCAGCCGCACGGCCCAGAGCGTCACGTGCATCACGTGATAGCGCTCTTCGCGCCGGATCTTTGCCACCAACTCTGCGAGTGGCGGCCAACCCACGCCGATCGATGCGAGCCGCGCCGCGTCAGCGGTGTCATAGAGGAACCGTCGCGCCATGGTCGTGGCCCAGTCG
>JANMNF010000016.1:0-3579 GCA_031373765.1 Chloroflexota bacterium | reverse complement strand
GCAGCATCTCCGATGGTAGGGTGAGCCATGCCCCAATCGACGCTGACCCCGGCGATTCGCGAACAGATCGCGCGTCTCGACCGAGCGGACATCATGGTCGGGATTCCGAGCTTCAAGAACGCGGCGACCATCGGTTACGTGGTTCGCGCAGCCCAGGCTGGCCTCGTCCAGTACTTTCCGGATCTCCGGCCGGTGGTCGTCAATTCGGATGCGGGCTCGCCTGACGGGACGCAGCGCGTGGTCATCGAGACCGAGCCACCCGACTACATCGAGGAGATCCTCCTCGTCCGACCGACGAACAAGCTCCAGCGCGTCTCCCTGACCTACCCGGAGATCGACGGTGTTGGTGGCAAGGGTGCCGCGCTCCGAACGATCTTCGAGATCGCGGACGCGCTCCAGGTCCAGGCACTCGTGGTCGTCGACTCGGACCTTCGCTCGATCCTGCCCGAGTGGGTCGAGCTGCTGGCCGGCCCGATCCTCAAAGGCGGCTACAACTTCGTCGCGCCGCTCTACTCCCGCTACAAGTACGACGGCACGATCACGAACACGGTCACCTACCCGCTGACCCGGGCGCTTTATGGACTCCGGATCCGCCAGCCGATCGGCGGCGACTTCGGGGTGAGCGGGGACCTCGTCAAGCACTACCTCGAGGCCGACGACTGGACGTCCGACATCAGCAAGTTCGGGATCGACATCTGGATGACCACGACCGCGCTCGCCGGCGGGTATGCGATCTGCCAGGCGCGGCTCGGTTCCAAGGTTCACGACCCCAAGGACCCGGGCTCCGACCTCGGCCCGATGTTCCGGCAGGTCGTCGGGACGATCCTGCGTCTCGCCGTCAAGCACGCCGAGCGCTGGGAGGACACGAAGAGCAGCCACGACGTGCCGTCGTATGGCTTCGAGCGACTGGCCGACCCGCCTCCGCTCGATGTCAACACGGTCCGCCTCCTTTCCGAATTCCACGGGGGCGCCCTGACCCTCGCCGACACGTGGCGCACGATGTTCACGCCGGCCAACGTCGAGGAGATCCTCGAACTCGCCACCGAGGCCGGCGAGACAGCCGAGACCGCGCGGGCGAAGCTCGACATGGACGCCCCCGGAGCAACGACCCCCACCACCGCGCAGATGGCCGATGCCGTCGCCGGGTTCCACTTCCCGGACGATCTCTGGGCACGAACCGTGTACGACATGGTCATCGCCGCGCGCCGCGATCCGGCCGGTGTGGATCGGATGGTCGCCTCGTTCGTGCCCGTCTACTTCGGGCGCGTCGCGAGCTTCATCATCGAAAACCGGGACCTGACCACCGACCAGGCGGAGGAACGGGTCATGCGTCAGGCGCGTGAGTTCGAACTGCTCAAGCCGTACCTCGTCGATCGCTGGAAGACCGAGGCGGCGGACGAGGCAATCGGCGACGCAGAGGCCGAGGCTGGCCGCGAGAGCGCCGGCCGCGAGAGCGCCGGCCGCGAGAGCGCTGGCCGCGAGGCCGCCGGGTGACGACCGAACCGCTCCCCATCCGGATCCTGATCCCGGTTGCCAACCCGGCAACGGCCGAGGAGCTCATCAGCCTGGGTTCCGATCTCCTGGAGCCACGAAGCGGTGAGCTGACGGCGCTCGGGATCGTCGAGGTCCCCGAGGGTATGGCGCTGTCCGAGGGGGCGACACGGGCGCGGCATGCGCGGCGACTGCTCCAGCGGGTCCTGGACTTCGCTCCGGACGGCACCCCGATCCACCCGATCGTCCGGATCGGACGTCACGCTGCCGAGGGCATCGTCGAGGCGGCCGCGGAGCTGGACGCGGACTTGATCGTGTTCGGCTGGGGCGGCAAGACCCCGAATGGTCGCGATGGCCTGGCCGTTCCGTTTTCGTCGACCATCGACGAAGTCGTCCGCGATTCACCCTGCGACATCGCGGTGGTCAAGCAGCGCGGCGCGCGAGACATCAAGCGGATTGTGGTCCCGATCCGAGGCGGTCCGCACGCGGAGCTGGCGATCCGATTCGCGAATGCCATTGCGGAGCGTCGCGGTGCTCAGCTCACCGCTCTCCACATCGTGCCGCCTGGGATCACGATCGCGGTCCGTGCGCAGGCCGAGCGAGCACTCCAGGCATTCGTCCGGCAGCACGCAACGGTCCCTGCGGAGACGGTCGTGCGCGAGGCTGCCAACGTTCGGAATGCGATCGTCAAGGAAGCCGACCGGGCCGATCTCGTGGTCATGGGCGCGGCAGCGGCCCCGACCTCGGGCGACGCATCGACCCACCTGTTCGGGGCCATGCCCGAGGCCATCGCCACGCGATCGAAGTCGACCGTCATCGTCGTCAAGACTCGTGAGTCAATCGGTCGCCAGACCTTCGAGCAACTCGCCGCACGCGCCGAGACCCTGGCCGCCGCGGACCGGGCCGCCGAAGAGGCACGCGCGGTCCCGACGCGGGTGGACCGCTGGTTCGGTGAATCGAACTTCCACCACAGCGAGTTCTCGGATCTTCGGCGCCTCGCCCAGCTCAAAGAGAAGCAGGGCCTGACCGTGAGCCTCGTCCTGCCGACCCTCAACGAGGAAGAGACGATCGGCCCGATCGTCCGACGGGCGATTCGGGACATGGTCGGCCGCATCCCGCTTCTCGATGAGATCCTGGTGATCGATTCCTCCTCATCGGACCGGACCCGCGAGATCGCGGAAGCCGAGGGAGCGAGGGTCGTCCAGCACCCCGACGTGTTGTCGCGCTATGGATCGTTCCACGGCAAGGGCGAGGCGCTCTGGAAGTCCCTGTTCGAGACGACCGGGGACATCGTGGTCTGGGCGGATACGGACGTCCGGAATTGGCACCCGCGGATGGTCTACGGCACGCTCGGCCCGCTCCTCCACGAGCCGCGCCTCCAGTACGTTAAGGGCTACTACCAGCGGCCGATCGTGGAGGACGGAATCCTCCGGGAGGGCGGCGGCGGCCGGGTCACCGAGCTCGTGGCGCGACCGTTGATCAACCTCTTCTACCCTGAATTGTCGGGATTCATTCAACCGCTCGCCGGGGAGTACGCCGGCCGTCGGTCGATCCTCGAGCAGCTCCCGTTCTTCACGGGGTACGCCGTCGAGATCGGCCACCTCATCGACATCGCGGAGCGCGTCGGACTCGAGGGGCTCGGCCAGGTGGACCTTGATCGGCGGGTGCATCGCAACCAGGAGCTCGAGGGCCTGTCCCGGATGAGCTTCGTGATCCTCCAGGCCGTGATGAAGCGCCTCGAAGAGCGACGAAAGGCTCGCCTCTTTGCCGAGCTCGGCTCGACGATGAAGCTGCCGCGCTCCGGCCGTGGCCGACTGTCGCTCGAGGTCATCGAACTGGCCGACATGGAACGACCACCGATGATCCGGATCCCGGAGTACCTCGAACGTCGGACCGTGCCGGAAGGCGACGAACCGCTCGTACGATGAGGGTGGTCATGGCGCCGGATTCGTTCAAGGGATCCCTGACCTCGGTGGAGGTTGCCCGGGCTCTCGCCGACGGGTGGCGGCGCGTTCGCAGCGGGGATGAGATCGTGCTGGCTCCCCTGGCAGATGGCGGCGAAGGGACGCTCGAGGCCATCGCGGCCAC
>JANMNF010000291.1:0-6074 GCA_031373765.1 Chloroflexota bacterium | reverse complement strand
TCCGTGGGCCTCGTCCACGAGGGTCGCCTCGGCCTCGACGCGGACAAGCAGTCCCTGGCCATGCCGGCTGATGTCGCTCGTGACGCGGGGCTCGCCGTGCCCGATGGAAGCCGCGGCACCGAGCCAGGCCTTCTGGACGTCGTCACGGCACTCTCGCCGACGATCCTGATCGGGACGACCGGACATGGCGGCACCTTTTCCGAAGCGATCATTCGAGCGATGGCGGCGGGGACGCCTCGACCTATCATCCTGCCGCTCTCGAACCCGACATCGATCTCCGAAGCGGTCCCGGCCGACGTCATCGCGTGGTCGGACGGTCGAGCGCTCGTCGCGACCGGATCGCCGTTTCCGCCGGTCTCGCATGCCGGTCGGACCTGGGAGATCGGCCAGGCGAACAATGTCTTCATCTTCCCCGGTGTTGGTCTCGGGGCGATCGTGTCCGAGTCGCGCGAGGTGACCGACGACATGTTCCTGATGGCTGCCGAAACCCTGGCCGATCGTGTCACGGACGATCGACTTGAGGTCGGCGCGCTGTATCCGAGCGTCGCCGGCCTGCGCGCGATCTCTCGGGCGATCGCCATCCGGGTCGCGGGCGAAGCGATCCGGGTGGGGCTTTCCTCCCTGCCGGCCGACACTGATGTCGACGCGCTCGTCGATGCAGCCATGTGGTGGCCGGCCTACGCGCCGTACCGACGGGCGGTCATGCCCGATCGGCGGTCAGCACGCTCCACTTGACACGACGGCCTGCGCGGCCACAACCGCCGAGCAGTCAGCCATCCCCCGACGGAATGAGATCTAGCCGCTTGCGGCTAACCGGTCATCGACCGGCGCCAGGTGCGCGTCGAGCTCCGGAAACAGCTTGGCCACCACGGCGACGCCCACGAGGCACAGGATCCCGCCACTGATGACCGAGAGCTGGGCGCCGATCGCGGATGCAACGAGCGCCGCCTCGATGTCTCCCACCTGCGGGCCGCTCGTGACCACCAGGATGTGGATCGCGGCCACCCGGCCACGTAGCTCATCCGGCGTCTCCATCTGGACCACGCTCGAACGGAAGACGGCTGATACGACATCTGCGGCACCGGCGATCGCGAGGAACAGCAGGGCCAACCCGAAGAACGCGGTGGACAGCCCGAAGAGGAGGATCGCCGCGCCCCACCCGGCGACGGCAAGCAGGATGCCCCGGCCCATCCGGTGGAACCGCGAGATGCCACCGGACAGCAGGATCGCGATCAATGCCCCAGCGGCTGGTGCCGCCGCGAGGAGCCCGAGCCCGATGGGTCCCGTCTTGAAGACATCGAGCGCAAGCACGGGATAGAGCGTCCGCGGGCTGCCGAAGATCATCGCGTTGAGGTCGATGGCAAACGTCGACAGGATCAGGCGGCGGACGCGAACGAACTGGAGGCCCTCCCGAATAGCAGCCAGCCGCGATTGCTGGGTCGTGACGAGCGGCGGAATGGGCCGCATCCCCACGATCATGAACAGGGAGATTGCATAGGTCACGACATCCACCGAGAACGCCCCGGCCACCCCGACCGTGGCAATCAACGCCCCGGCGACGGCCGGCCCGAGGACCGATCCGCCATTGAAGCTCAGCTGCCCCAGGGCAATGGCGGCCCGAAGGCGCTCCCTGGGGACAAGGCGCGGGATCGCCGATGAGCGGGCCGGCCATTCAAAGGCCATGAACCCCGAGGCAATGAAGGCGATCACGAACAGGACCGGGACGGACGGGTGATCCTGGAGTGAAACGAGCACGAGACTGAGGCTCGTGCTCGCGAGGCCGACCTGCGTGACGAGGAGGACGCGGCGACGATCCAGGGTATCGGCGATCGCCCCGCCGCCGAGGGTGAACAACATGAGCGGGATCAACTGGGCCAGCACGAGGCCCGCCAGGGCCAGGGTCGAACCGGTCAGGACGTAGACCTGGTACGGCAACGCGACCCGCGTGATCTGGCTGCCGATGACGTTGATGGACTGGCCGGTCCACATTCGCCGGAAGTCCGGATCGCGCCGAAGTGGCTCCAGGTCGATGACCAGCCCACGGGCCGACGCCAGGCGTCCTCCCGCGGGGCGGCTCACGGGAATGAGAGGACTACTTGTCGCGTTCGACGGCGGCGAGCGATGCCTGCGCGGCCGCAAGGCGCGCCACCGGCACACGGAACGGTGAGCAGGACACGTAGTCCAGTCCGATCTTCTCGCACTTGGCAATCGAGGCCGGGTCCCCGCCGTGTTCGCCGCAGATCCCGAGCTCGAGGCCGGGCTTGGTGGCCCGTCCCTTGTCGACCGCGATCTTCATCAGGCCGGCAACGGCGTCGTCAAGGGTCTGGAACGGGTTGAACGGCAGGATCTTGTCCTCGACGTACTTGAGCAGGAAGCCACCCTCGGCGTCATCCCGGCTGTAGCCGAAGGTCATCTGGGTCAGGTCGTTCGTGCCAAAGCTGAAGAAATCGGCCTGGGTCGCGATCTCGTCGGCCGTCAGGGCCCCTCGCGGGACTTCGATCATCGTCCCGAACTTGTATTCGACCTCGACGCCGGCCTTCGATTCGACGGCCTTCGCCTCGGCTTCCAGCAGCTCGCGCGTCCGCGCCAGTTCGTTCACGTGCCCAACGAGCGGGATCATGATCTTGGCGATCGGATTGCCGCCGGCCTTCTTCCGCGCGATCTCCGCGTTGAGGATGGCGCGGGTCTGGATCTTGACGAAGTCCGGGATCATCAGACCGAGGCGGCAGCCACGGAGCCCGAGCATCGGGTTCTGCTCGTGGAGTGACTTGATCGTGGCCAGGAGTTCCTTGTCCTCGTCCGAGGCCGCATCCCCGGCCTTCGTCACCTTGACGAGCTGCTCCTCCAGGTTGGGGAGGAACTCGTGGAGCGGCGGGTCGATGAGGCGGATCACGACCGGCAGGCCGTCCATGGCCTCGAAGATGCCTTCGAAGTCGCCCTGCTGGAGGACCTCGAGCTTGGCCATCGCCGTGTCGAAGGTCGCGACGACGTCCTTCTCGTCCGAGGTCAATGCGTCGCCGGCGGCCACTTTGGCCTTCGCGCGCGTCGCCCGCATGGCGACGAGGATGGCGCCACGTACGATCTCGAGGCGATCGCCCTCACGGAACATGTGCTCGGTCCGGCACAGGCCGATGCCCTGGGCACCGTAGCGCCGCGCCTGCGCGGCCTCCTCTGGCTTGTCCGCGTTGGTCCAGACCTCCATTCGGCGTAGCTTGTCGGCCCAGCCGAGGATGGCCTGGAGCTCCGGCTGGTCCTCGAATCGTGCGGAGATCGTCGGCAGCGCACCGAGGAACAGGTCCCCGGTCGTGCCATCGAGGCTGACCCAGTCCCCTTCCTTGAAGTCGATCCCGGTAATCCCGCAATGTGCAGCCTTCGAGCTGTAGTCGATCACGAGATCTGCGGAACCGGCGACACAGGGCTTGCCGATCTGGCGGGCGACGACCGCCGCGTGCGAGGTCGCACCGCCCCGAGCAGTGATGATGCCCTCGGCCACGGCCATGCCATGGAAGTCGTCCGGCGAGGTTTCGATCCGGACCAGAATCACCTTTTCCCCGCGGTTCACCCACTCCACGGCGACGTCCGCGTCGAACACGGCGCGTCCGACGGCGGCTCCGGGCGATGCGTTCAGGCCCTTGACGATCCTCGTGGCGCCGGTCCGCGCCTTCGGGTCGAATTGATCGCGCAGGAGCTGGTCGACCATGGTCGGCTCGATCCGCCCGATCGCCTCCTCTTCGCTGATGATCCCCTCGGCGACCATGTCGACGGCAATCTGGACGGCCGCAGCCGCCGTGCGCTTCGCGGAGCGCGTCTGGAGCATGTAAAGATGACCGCGCTCGATCGTGAATTCGAGGTCCTGCACATCCCGGTAGTGGCGCTCGAGTCGATCCGCGATCTGCTGGAACTCGTCGTAGACGGCCGGCATGACATCGCGCATCTGGGCGATGGGCTGCGGCGTCCGGATCCCGGCGACGACATCTTCGCCTTGAGCGTTGGTCAGGTACTCCCCGTAGAGCGCCTTCGCGCCGGTGTTCGGGTCCCGGGTGAAGGCGACGCCGGTCCCGGAATCGTCACCCATGTTGCCGAAGACCATCGTCACGACGTTGACGGCGGTTCCAAGGTCGTGGGCGATCTTGTTGTACTCGCGGTAGTCGCGGGCACGCTTGCCGAACCACGATGCGAAGACGGCCTTGATGGACAGATCCAGCTGCTCGTTGGCGTCCTCGGGGAAGTCCCGTCCAGTGACCTCGCGAACGATCGCCTTGTATTCCGTGGCCACGTCGCGGAGGTCGGCCGCCGTCAGGTCCGTGTCCTGGCTGACGCTCCGCTCGCGCTTTTTGGCGTCGAGCGCATGATCGAAGCGCTCGCCGGGAACGTCCAGGACGATCCGTCCGAACATCTGGATGAACCGGCGATAGGCATCCCACCCGAACCGCTCGTTGCCGGTCAGGTCGACGAGGCCCTGGAGCGTCGCCTCGCTCAGCCCGAGGTTGAGGACCGTGTCCATCATTCCGGGCATCGAGAACTTGGCCCCGGACCGGACGGACACGAGGAGCGGGTTCGCAGCGTTCCCGAAGCCCTTGCCGGTCCTCACCTCGACCTCGCGGACGGCCGCCAGCACGTCATCCCACAGACCCGCGGGCAGCTGTTCGCCCGCCGCGAAGTAGTCGTTGCATGCCTCGGTGGTGATCGTGAAACCGGGCGGGACCGGGAGACCGGCACTGGTCATCTCGGCGAGCCCGGCGCCCTTTCCCCCGAGCAGATCGCGCATCGTCGAATCGCCCTCGGCCGTGCCGGCCCCCCAGGCAAAGATGTAGCGCTTGGCGGCGCTATGGGCGCGGTCGGTCCGGGCTGCGGTCGTCATGTCGAGCGGGCTCCTTCGGCGTGGGCACGTGCGGCGCCATGGCCGCTGGGGTCGTTCGTTGTACCCGAAGATTGTACCTTCGGAGGCGCTTTGGGCAGCCGGTACCGCGGGCGTTCCGCTCCGGTTGCGGTTCGGGCACGAGGTCGGTGTTGTCCTGAGCCCCCTCTCCGGCGGCACGGCCCGTTCGGCCCGCCTGGCTTGCCCGTTCGGCCCGTCCGCAGAGGCGGGACCGCGGGTACCATCGACAGGACAGCCACCAAGCCGAGGAACCGCGACCCCGATGACCGAACCCGATCTCCGCGTGATCGCTCCCGAGGACGACCGCTACAACGCGACGCTGGTCGCTCGCTCCGACGAGACGGACTCGCTTGCCTACATGACGGTCAAGTTCGACGGACCGGCCGTGCCGTTCGAATCCGGCCAGTACATGACCATCGGGGTCATGGCCGACGGCCGATTGGTCCAGCGGCCGTATTCCGTGGCGTCCGACCCCGGCGTTGCCGATTCCGAGGGATACGAGCTCTACATCCGCCTGGTCAACGGCGGCCAGTTCACGCCCCTGCTGTGGCAGCTGCCGCTCGGCCATCGGATGCGCATGATCGGCCCCAAGGGCAAGTTCACGCTACTCCCCGATGACGACCGGACGCACCTGTTCATCTCTTCCGGCACGGGCAACGCGCCATTCGTCTCGATGATGCGGCGACTGGCCCGTGAGCGTCGTCCGCGTCGCGCCGTCTTCCTCAACGGCGTTTCCTACCAGCACGAACTTGGCTATCACGCGCTCGTTGAGGGATGGGTCGCCGACGACACGTACCCGGTGACGTATGTCCCGACGGTATCCCGGCGGACGGCGCCCGAAAACGAGGGCTGGGCCGGTCGGTGGGGCCGGGTCGAGACGATCGTCGGACCGGTCTGCGATGAGCTCGGCCTCACCCCTGACAACGCGATCGCCTACATCTGCGGCAATCCGGACATGATCCTGTCGGCCGAGCAGACGCTCCTGGCCCGCGGATTCCCCGAGGAGCAGGTCAAGACGGAGTTGTACTGGCCCAAGGGCAAGGAGCCGAAGGGTTCCGAGTAGCGGCGGGAGGACCGGCTCTGGCGCCGATCAGGCCCGGGCCGCGTCCATCCGATCGAGAATGGCGCGCTTCAAGCCCTCGGCGGGAACGCGCTCCTGGGCCATGGAGTCGCGATCCCGGATCGTCACGGCCAG
>JANMNF010000282.1:0-2504 GCA_031373765.1 Chloroflexota bacterium | reverse complement strand
GCCGACCCGCCGCATGCGGCGTTCGTGGACGAGGTCGAGGTTGGGCGCCGGGTCGCCGGCCAGATCAGGATCGCGCTCCAGGTTGCCAGCGCAGTGGATGCCACCGAGCGGGCGGTCGCGGCGGGCGCCGAGCTCATCGCCCCGCCGACGCCTACTCCCTGGCAGTCGATGAATGCGCGGCTTGAAGCTCCGGCGGGACTCCAGCTGACGCTCTTTGAGCAGCTCGAGCCCGAGTTCTGAGTCCAACAATGCGTGATGCGGCTCCACTTCCGAAGTCGATCGCCGGGATCTTCGTGCCCCAGGACGAAGCATCGTCACGAGCGTGGTCGTGGGCGCAACGTAACGTCCCCGACTACCTCCTGACCCACTCGGTCCGCGCGTACTGCTGGGGCGCCGCGATCGCGGCGGGCGAGGGGTGGTCTTTCGATGGCCCGATCCTGTGGACGGCTGCCCTGTTCCACGACTTCGGACTGACCCGGATTCCCAGGAATAGGCAATGCTTCGAAGTCGAGGGCGCTGAGGTTGCCCGCCGCTTCGCGATTCGGCATGGCATGTCTGCCGATGAGGCCAAGCGTGTCGCCGCCGCGATCGTCATGCACATGCAACCCACGGTGACGCTCGATGACGGCGTTGAATCCGTGCTTCTGGACCGCGCGACGGGACTCGACGTCCGCGGCGATGGCTATCCCCTTGTCGATACCGTGCGTGCGGGAGTCATGGCGGAGTTCCCGAGGCGAGCGTTCGACCGCCGCTTCCTCGCAACAATCACGCGTGAGGTGGCGATCCGGCCGGGCTGCCAGAGCGACCGCCTGCTCAACGAGAAGGGCCTGGCTGGCTGGATGGAGCGGTCTCCATGGCGATCTGCGTCGTGAGCTGGGATGGCGCGGGCGCCCGCGCCGCGCCTCCGCAATGAGCATCATCCGCGTTGCTGTTGCGTCGACAACCCTGACGACAACACTCGATGCGGCCGTTCCAGCCGCGGTCGCTGCCATCGAAGAAGCGGGCCGACTTGGGGCTGCGATCGTCTGCCTCCCGGAATCAGCGCTGCCCGGACATCGCGTACAGGCGCGCCCGGTGCCGGATGTGAGCGCCGAGGAGATGGAGGCGGCCTTCGAGGTCGTGGCCGCAGCAGCGCGCGCCGCCCGGGTCGTCACGATCATCGGGGCGGAGCGGCCGACTTCACGAGGTCGCGAGATCGTCGCCGTAGTCTTCGATGCCGACGGTACCTACCTGGGAGAACAGGCCAAGACCCAGATCGACCCAACCGAGGAGGTGGATTACGTTGCGGGTTCGGGACGGCGCGTGTTTGCTGCCGGCGGCGCGACCTTCGGGATTGCGATCTGCCACGAAGCGTTTCGCTACCCGGAGATCAGCCGGACCCTCGTCCTTGCCGGTGCGCAGATCGTCTTCGTGCCCCATTTCGTGACCACCGAGGATGGCTCGCTGCCGACGATCTGGTGCGACCCCGCGAACCCCTACAACGAGAAGGCGCTACTCATGCGTGCGCTCGAGAACAAGGTGTTCGTCGCTGCATCGAACATCACAGGCTCCGACCAAGGTTCAATTACCGGGATCATCGCGCCTGACGGTCGATTGGTGGCCAGCCTCGACTACGGCCGGGTGGGCGTCGTGGCCTCCGATATCGAGCTCGATGAAGCAGACGGAGCGCTCGCCAAGCGATGGGCTCCGGAGCGCAATCGATGAAGAACCTCGCGAGTCGGCCCTTCCGCGGCGCTCTGGTCGGCGCTCTGGTCATCGTTCTGCTCGGATCTGTGCTCGCACAGGTCCTCCTGCCCATGTACGCGTCCGAGGTGGCGAGGAGATTCCCTGAAGTGGCGAACCTCGTGGTCCCATATTCGGTAGCCGCGATCCTCTTCATCGCATGCGGTCAGGTGGCGCTGCTCGTCGTCTGGCGGCTGTTGTCTTTGTTCGACCGCGGGTTCGCCCTGACCCGCCGCACCGCGCGCTGGTTCGACGTCATCACGGGATGCGCGGCGGTCGCCACGGTGCTGAGCGCCGGCGTCTTGATCCACATGCTCAACTTCGTCCCCGGTGGTGGCGGACCGATGATCTACTACCTGGCCACCAGCGTCGCGGGCGCGCTGGCGCTCGTGCTGTTCACGGTGGTCATCCGGGGCAAGCTCGTCTAGCAGGCGACGCCAATCAGGTGTATCGAGGGCCGGCGCTCGGTCAGACGGAAGACAAAGGATTGACAGGTGACTAGACGGTCACCTATGATCCCAGGCATGGACGAGGTGTTTCGGGCTCTGGCCGATTCCACGAGGCGCCGCCTGCTCGATGAGTTGTTTCGCGAGGATGGCCAGACGCTCACGCGTCTCCAATCTCGATTCGAGATGACGCGGTTCGGTGTGATGAAGCACCTGCGGTTGCTCGAGGACGCCGGCCTTGTCGTCACTCGTCGACGGGGTAGGGAGAAGCTCCACTTTCTGAACCCGGTCCCGATCCGGCTCGTCCACGATCGATGGGTGAGCAAGTACGCGGCG
>JANMNF010000280.1:0-6020 GCA_031373765.1 Chloroflexota bacterium | reverse complement strand
GCGGCCACTGATCGCTCATCCGGGCGGCCATTCAAACGGTCGGCCACCCATGAGGTGGAAATGGAGATGGTCTACGGATTGCCCGCCCCACGTCCCGACGTTCGTGGTGATCCGGTAACCCTGCTCGGCGATCCCTTCGGCCCTCGCCAGATCCGCGGCAACGGCAAAGATCCGGCCGAGGAGCGGGCCCGTCGAATCGTCGAGGTCGACAGCCGACGCAATGTGCGCCCTGGGTAGGACCAGGATGTGCGTGGGCGCTCGGGGGGCGATGTCCCGGATCGCGATGACGGCATCGTCCTCACGGACCTTCGCGGATGGAAGGTCGCCGGCAACGATCCGACAGAACAGGCATCCGGCGCTCGTCGAGTTGGTCATGCGATCACCAAAGAACCGGCTTCGTGCTCATCAGGAACCCGATCGTCCCGATCATGCCCGCCATCAGGTAGGAAACATAGCGCTGCCGTCGAGCGCGGCTCGCCCAGACTCGGTCATCGCCCGAGGCGCGGATCCCGAGCAGCGGACGCAGATTCGGGCGTTGGATAAAGTACGCGACCACAAGGTTCGCAGCGTAGATGGCGAGGGCGACCAGCAGCCATGGCTGCTGGAACAGGCGAAATCCGAGGGTCGAGACGAGCCCGACGCCGGTGATCGCAAGGCCCAGACCGATGATCGCCGTCCCGCGCGCCTGCATGGCCAGCAGGGCTCGCATAAAGCGGCCAGTCGATTCGGACGTCGCGCGCCGCGCCCGTAGCGTGAACGGCAGCAGGACCGACGGCAGGAACAGCGAGACCGCGAGCACGATGTGCACGATCAGGACGATGGGAAACCACGTTGAGGGCATCAGGTCGATTGTAGAGGCGGACCGTCGAGAACCGCCCGCGACTGTCCGATGAGCCGCCGCCCGAGGCGCTCAGTCGGGTCGTCGAGCGGCCAGCGCCACCCAGTCGCCTTCGACGGATCGCTCGAAGATCACGAGGCCGGCCGCGCTGAATGCACCGGCGACGTCGGCCTCGCGGTCCATGAAGATCCCGGAAGCCAGGACCACGCCACCCGGTCGCAGCTCGGCGTGAAGATCGGTAGCCAGTCCGATCAAAACCGAGGCGATGAGGTTGGCGAGGACGAGATCGTGAGCCGGTTCGCCGCTTGGCAGGGAGCCCACGCGAGAGCGGATCACCCGGGCGAGGCGATTTCGACGGGCATTCGCATCGGTCGCTTCGATCGCGATCGGATCGGTGTCGAGACCGAGGATAGCTGCCGCACCGAGGCGGGCGGCCGCGATCGCCAGGATCCCGGACCCACAGCCGACGTCGAGCACCCGCGCCCCTGCCAGTTCGCCTCGTTCTGCAGAGCGCTCGACGGCCGCGAGGCATAGGCGCGTTGTCGGGTGGAGTCCGGTGCCAAAGGCCATGCCCGGGTCCAGGGCGATGATCACGTCCCCGGGCGTGCTCCGATGGCGACGCCAGGTCGGCTTGATCACGAGCCGTTTCCCGATCCTCATGACCGGGAAGTGCGCCTTCCATGCACCTGCCCAGTCGGCCTCGGCGACAGTCCTCGTTCGAAGCTCGCCGATCGGCCGCAGGCCGAACGCCTGCAGATGGGAGAGTGCCTCCTCCGTGGCGCGAACGGCCCGTCGGACAGCCGCTGGGTCTTCGGCTGGGATGTACGCGCGCACGACCGCAGGGCGCGCGGGATCAATCCTGGCGCCAAGCCCCTCGTCGACGAGATCGAAACCCGGCTCGACGCTGGTCCCACCGGGTGCCAGCCGGCCGAGGATTTCACTGACGACCTCGACGGCTTCGAGATCGGCTTCGACGGCCAGCTCGAGCCAGGATCCGGATGGCGCCGCTGGCGGCAGGGCGGAGCTGGGTCGAGGCGCGGGCATGCCAGGTCCCCGGCCTTCAGCCGAGCGCGTCACGAACGCGACCCAGAATGCCGCCGCCATCGGCGACGATCTCGCCCGCGGCCTCGGCATAGGCGTGGAGGGCTTCTCGTTCTGCCTTCGACAGGTGGGTCGGAACGACGACATCGACGATCACATGCAGATCGCCCCTCGAGCCCGTCCTTCGAAGGTGGGGCACGCCGCGCCCTCGAAGTCGGATCTCCGTTCCGGGCTGGGTCCCGGCCTTGACCTCGACGTCTTCCTCGCCTTCAACAGTCGGCACGATGATCCGCGTCCCGAGCGACGCCTGGGCAACGCCGACCGATGCCTCGTAAAAGAGCTCCGTGCCGTCCCGCTTCAGGGTCGGATGGGGCGCAACGTGGACGGCGACATACAGGCTCCCGGCAGGACCACCCCGCGGGCCTGTTTCACCCTCGTTGGACAGGCGGATCTGATGACCCTCGTCGATGCCGGCAGGGATCGAGACCCGAATCGCCTTCTTGTGCTCGGTCCGGCCATCCCCCCGGCAGGTCTCACACGGCGTCTCCACGATCTTCCCGTCGCCCTTGCATTTCGGGCACGCCGTCACGTTCACCATCTGCCCGAGCATCGTCTGCCGGATCGACCGAACCTCGCCGCGACCATTGCACTGAGGGCACGCCGTGGCCTGGGTCCCGGGCTTGGCGCCCGAGCCAGCGCAGGTATCGCATCGCCCGAGGACCGGGAATTCGATTTCCTTCTCCGTGCCGAGGACCGCCTCAGTGAACGTGATCCTTAGGTCGTAGCGAAGGTCCGAGCCCCCGGCCGGACGGCCGCGCCGGCCACCAGCTCCCGCGGCCGCACCACCGAAGAACGCGTCGAAGATGTCGGCAAAGCCGCCGAAGCCCGCCATGTTCGGGTCGCCCTCGACGCCGGCGCTCCCGAAGACGTCGTAGCGCTGTCGGCGCTCAGGGTCGGACAGGACCTGGTACGCCTCATTGATCTCGGTGAACCGCGAATGCGCGGTCGGATCGCTGTTGACATCCGGATGCCATTGCTGGGCGAGCTTCCGGAATGCCTTCTTGATCTCGGCGTCCGTGGCGCCGCGATCGACGCCGAGCGTCGCGTAGTAGTCGGTGGTGGTAGCCATGCAGCGGGAAGTCTACGGGAGGATGGCACCGAGACGATGGCGGGGTGCCGCCGGGGCGGATCCGATCAGACCGCCTCTCAGCGGTAGCGCATCCGGTCGCTGACGCTCGTCAGGATCTTGTCCTCGATCCTCGGCTGTGACTTCAACAGCGCCGTGAACGCAGTTTCGCCGAGCACGTAGAGATGGGTCGGCTGTGCTGCCGTCGCTGTCGCGGTCCGCTTGCCTCCGAACACCAGCGCGATCTCCCCAAGAAAATCGCCTGGCCCGAGCCGACGCACTTCTTGACCGCTGACTTCGATCGCGACTTCTCCGTCCGCAACGATGAAGAACTCGTCCCCGGCGGTGCCTTGTTCGGTCAGCACCGTCCCGGCTGCCACTTCGCGCTCTTGGGCGACCGATGCGATCGCGTTCAGATCTCGAGCGGACAGCCCGCTGAACAACGGCACGCGCGCGAGGGCCGCGACGGTGGGATTGGTCATCAGGGCTCGATTATAGGCACCGATCCGGCGTGTCCATCCTCGAGGTCCGAGGCTCGCGGCGCTGGCAATCACAACAAGCCCGATGCCGACAAGTTGGAGCGGGGCCAACTGCTGGCCGCGAATGACCAGCCCGGCTACAGCCGCGATCGCCGGTTCCAGGGCCAGGAGCAACCCGAATGTCGCGGCGGACAGGTTCTTGAGGGCAATCATCTCGAGCGAGAACGGAATGACGGTCGCAAGAAGTCCAGCGGCGGAGATTGCGATCAGGACATCGGGTGCCCACATGCCTGAGCGTCCGTAAGCGAGACCGAGAGGCGTGATGAGAATGGTCGTGATGATCAGCGCAAGTGCCAGCCCACCGAGTCCGTCGAATGCCTTGCCGACACGTTTGCCGGTGTAGATATAGGCGGCGAACGCTCCGGCACCGCCCAAGGCGAACAGGATTCCGGGAACCGACATCGGGCCCGTCGTCCCTTGGGACAACGTCAGGATCATGACCCCGATCGCGGCGAGCCCCACGCACGCCAGGTCGATCGGCGCCCGGAAGCCAAAGGCGGACACAGTCAGGGGGCCGAGCATCAGGATCGCGCTGACGATCCCTAGTGGGATCTCATCCAGGGCCAGATAGATGCAGGTGATCATGGCTGCGAGTGCGAGGGCATACGGAATGACTGCTGCGACCTGATCTCGCGTGAATCTCCGCAGGTCGGGGCGGATCCAGGCGGTCATGAGCACGGCGCCGACGAGGCCCCTGAGCCAGACCGCCCCGAGGGGGCCCGCTTCGGCAAATGCCGTGGTGGCGATGGCCGTCCCGAGTTGGAGGCTCGTCGATGAGAGGAGCACAAGGAGGATCGGTCGCGAGATCATGATTCGCTCACATCTGGTCCAGCTGGCTGCGGATCTCGCGTGCGGCTCGTTCGACAATTTCCGGTTCACGCCCGAGCGCGACCCGGAGGAAACGCTCGCCCTCGCTGGGCTTTGCCCACCACATCGGGCGGCCCGGCACGGCATGGACATCGCGGCGCAGGAGACCTCCCCACAAACGGGTGCTGGAGATCCCCGGCGCCAATCGAATCAGGGCAACGCTGACCCGGGCACCATCGGCAACGACTTCACCGTTCGCAGAACCTTCCATGACCCCTTCGAGGATCGCGCGATTGGTGGCCAGTCGAGCATGGATCTGTTCGAGACCGCCCCGCCCCATGTCCGTGGCGAACTCCTCCACGACTGCCGCTGCGAACGGAGGAGCCATCAACAGGAGGTCGGACGACGCCTCGGGGATGCCGAGGCGCGAATTCGCGCCAAAGCCCATGAACGAAAGGCGTACACCCCCGAGGGGCCACAGTTTCCCGGTGTCCTCGATGACCGCGTAATCGACGCCGGTCCCATCGAGCAGCGAGTACATGTCGTAGTGGGCGCGCGTGTCAAACGCGCGGAAGCACGCGTCGATAGCCAGCACGACGTCACGAGCCGCGCATGTCTGTGCGAGGTGATGCAGCTGATCTGGAGGCATCACGGTACCGGTCGGATTGTTCGGGATCGCGATGTACAAAGCACCGACATCTTCTAACCCGGACAGGGGATCTCGACGTCGCAACCGAGCCTCGGTGATCGGCACGACGCGCAGCCCCCGGCCGCGAAGCAGCGCGGGGAGGATGTCCAGTGTCGGGTGGATGACGCCGACCGACGATGGTCGATTCGTGAGGCAGCGGCCGAGGATGTCGATCGCGACGCTCGCTGAGTAGTAACTGATCACCCGTCCGGTCCCGACAGGCGCGGTCGCCTGCCCAAGAGCATCGAAGAAGGCTCGCTGTGCCCGGCTCTCGATCACCGGGTATGGCGTACGAAGCGCGACGGCCAGCAGCTGGGGAAACCGATCGACGATTGCCTGCTGGGACGGGGTGAATCCGAAACTCGGGTACCCCTCCGCGACGTTCGTCGCCGTTTCACTGAATGCGTGAGCCATCGAGCCCGTTGCGCCGCTCATCTCATCCTCGTACTCGGGGCTGGACTGCGAGTCGGCGGCAGGTCGCTCCGAACCCCAGCCATTCTGCCTGATTGGAATCCCTCACGAGCGACAGGAGCTCAGAGCCCGGCGAGTTTCTTCGCCTGCTCGAGAACGGCCCGGAACATCGGCACGGTGAGCCTGCCGGTGAACGTGTTCTGCTGACTCGGGTGAAAGGACCCGACGAGGATTCGCGCCCCGATCCTGAACTCGGCGCCGTGACCGAATCGGGGCTTCGGGGTCGGGATATCCGCACCCTCAGCAAGGAACGCTCGAAGGGCGGAGTCCCAGCCGAACTGGCCGAGGGCCAGGACAACGCGAACCTCGTCGAGCAACACCATCTCGCGACGCAGGAACGGGGCGCAGTTGTCGCGCTCATCGATCGTGGGCTTGTTCGCGGGTGGGGCGCAGCGGACTGCCGCCCCGATCCGGACTCCGGTCAGCGTCAGGCCATCGTCGGCGCGGCGACTCGACGCGCGGTCCGCGAGCCCGATTGCGTGGAGCGCCGACCAGAGGAAGTCCCCCGAG
>JANMNF010000253.1:0-3402 GCA_031373765.1 Chloroflexota bacterium | reverse complement strand
GTTCCGGCGCTACCATCGGGCCGTGGACACTTCAGCCCAACCGCCGATGGACGAGGCCGTTCTGCGGGCCGCGATCTGCGCGGCCGGACGGCGGCTCGGATCGCGCGGGCTCATCAGCGCGGGCGAGGGAAACCTCTCGATCCTCCTGTCGGAGTCAACCCTGCTGACCACGCCCACCGGGCGTCGCAAGGACGAGCTCACCCCAGACGAGCTCGCAACAGTCCCGCTCCGCCCGGGGACAGGGCCCGAACCCACCGGTCCCCCTCCGAGCTCGGACATTGCAATCCATCGAGCGATCTACACGGCACGACCCGACGTGATGGCGATTGCCCATGCCCACCTTCCGTCGTCGATGGCCCTCACCCTCGTAGGAGAGGCACCGGACCCGCTCGCCCTTCCCGAGACCGCGTATCACCTCCCGGTCCTGCCGGTTGTGCCCTATGGGGCGATGGGCAGCGACGAGCTTGCCCGGCGTGTTGCAGCGGCCTTCTGGCCGACCGAGGGCCCTGTTCCGGTCGCCGTTCTCCTCGAGCGCCACGGCGCAATCGCCATCGGGAGTTCGCCCGATGGGATCGCCACGGCCGTGGCCACCGCTGATGAGGCGGCGCTCATCACCGCCCTGGTCGCGGCAGTGGATCGCCTCGAGCTGGTGGACGTCCTGTGCCGGACGTGGCGAGACGCCGTGCTCCTCGGGGCTGCACTTGGACGCGCCGAACGGCCGGGACCCGTGGGACCAGCCCAAGCCTGATCGGCGGTCGATGTCAGGCGGGCGATGCTCGCATGCCTGCCGGGCCTCGGCAGCGCGGCGGTCTCCCTCCGTCCTCAGGCCAGATCGAAGCGATCGAGGTTCATGACCTTGGTCCAGGCCGCCGCGAAGTCACGAGCGAACTGGTCGCCCGCGTCGCTGCTGCCATAGACCTCCGCGTACGCCCGGAGTACCGAGTTCGACCCGAAGACCAGGTCGGCACGGGTGCCGGTCCACCTCACCTCGCCCGTCGCGCGGTCTCGACCTTCGAAATGGGTCGCCGAGTCCGTGCGTGCCTTCCACTCCGTGCCCATGTCGAGAAGGTTCACGAAGAAGTCGTTGGTGAGCGTCCCGGGACGATCGGTGAACACTCCATCCGGCGACGCACCGGTGTTCGCGCCCAGCACGCGCATCCCGCCGACGAGGACGGTCAGCTCGGGCCCGGTGAGGGTCAGGAGCTGCGCACGATCGACGAGAAGCGCCTCGGCCGGCGCGGTCTGGCCGGCCGCCACGTAGTTGCGGAACCCATCGGCCCGCGGCTCGAGCGCGGCGAACGACTCCGTGTCGGTCTGCTCCTGCGATGCATCGGTGCGCCCCGGCGCGAAGCGAACCTGGACCTCGTGCCCGGCGTTCTTTGCGGCCTGCTCGACTGCGGCGCCGCCGCCGAGCACGATCAGGTCGGCGAGCGACACCCGCATCCCACCGGTCTGCCCGCGATTGAAGTCGGACTGGATCTGCTCCAGCGCTGTCAGCACCTTGGCCAGCTCGGACGGACTGTTCACCGCCCAGTCCTTCTGCGGGGCGAGCCGGATGCGTGCGCCGTTGGCCCCGCCGCGCCGGTCGGTGCCACGGAACGACGCCGCCGATCCCCAGGCGGTCGAGACCAGCTGCGAGTTGGATAGCCCAGACTTCAGGATCGCGGCCTTCAGCGCGGCGATCTCCTGGTCGCCGATCAACTTGTGGTCGACGGCGGGGACGGGATCCTGCCAGATCAGCTGCTCGCCCGGAACGTACGGGCCGAGATACCGCGAGATCGGCCCCATGTCGCGATGGGTCAACTTGAACCAAGCCCGTGCGAAGGCGTCGGCGAACTCATCGGGGTGCTCGAAGAAGCGCCGCGAGATCTTCTCGTAGGCCGGATCGAACCGGAGCGAGAGGTCGGTGGTCAGCATCGTCGGCGCTTGGCGCTTTGAGGGGTCGTGAGCGTCCGGAACCGTGTCGGCGCCGGCGCCGCCCTCTGGGATCCACTGATGGGCACCGGCGGGGCTCTTGGTCAGCTCCCACTCGTAGCCGAACAGGTTCTGGAAGAAATTGTTGCTCCACTTCGTCGGCGTCGTGGTCCAGGTGACCTCGAGGCCGCTGGTGATTGCGTCGCCGTCCTTGCCGCTGCCGTAGCTGCTCGCCCATCCCAGCCCCTGGGCTTCGAGGGCGGCCGCTTCAGGTTCGGGGCCGACGTGGGTGGCGGGACCCGCCCCATGAGTCTTGCCGAACGAGTGCCCACCGGCGATCAGCGCCACGGTCTCCTCGTCGTTCATCGCCATGCGCGCGAACGTCTCACGGATGTCCCGCGCCGCGGCCACTGGATCCGGGTTGCCGTTGGGGCCCTCCGGGTTGACATAGATGAGGCCCATCTGGACGGCCGCGAGCGGGTTGGACAGCTCCCGGTCGCCGCTGTAGCGCTTGTCCGCGAGCCAGGTTTCCTCCGGGCCCCAATCGGTGTCGTCCGGCTCCCATACGTCCGTGCGGCCGCCGCCGAAGCCGAAGACTCTGAAGCCCATCGACTCGAGGGCACAGTTGCCGGCGAAGACCATCAGGTCGGCCCACGAGATCGTCCGGCCGTACTTCTGCTTGACCGGCCAGAGCAGCCGGCGCGCCTTGTCGAGGTTGGCGTTGTCGGGCCAGCTGTTGAGTGGCGCAAACCGCTGCGTGCCGCGGGATCCGCCGCCACGGCCATCGCTGATCCGGTAGGTGCCCGCGCTGTGCCAGGCCATGCGGATGAAGAGCGGCCCATAGTGGCCGAAGTCGGCCGGCCACCAGTCCTGCGAGGTGGTCATGACCTCGAGAATGTCCTGCTTGAGGGCGTCGAGGTCGGTCTTCATGAACTCGTCCGCGTACCGGAACTCGCCTCCCATGGGATCGGAAAGGGGGGAGTCGTGGTGGAGTTTCGCTAGGTTGAGCTGGGTGGGCCACCAGTCCCGGTTCGACCTGACAGCGTTGCGGTTCATGGGTTCCTTCCGATCATGGTCGGGATCACAGTGTCGTGTGCGCATATGGTAGACCGACCCTCGACGGGGCCGTCGTTCCCGGCGCCGGGGCGTTCCAGGCTGGCCCGCGATGACGGTCAAACTCCTCGTGATCCACGGGGTCCATCGTCCGACACGGTGATTGGCCGGAGCGTGTTCGAACCCTTTCGCCGGACTACGACGAGGCGGGAACTTCAGGAAGAAACGGCGCCGTCGGCCGAGCTCGTCGGCAAGACCGGAAGCTCACGCCCATCTTCGGCCAGCCAGCAGGCGGCTTCGTGGCCCTCGCCGACATCGAACAGCGGCGGCGCCTCGACCTTGCATCGATCGAACGCCAACGGGCAGCGCGGGTGGAACCGGCAACCGCTCGGGATCCGTGACGCGTCCGGCGTCTCGCCGACGAGGATCGTCCTC
>JANMNF010000248.1:0-5480 GCA_031373765.1 Chloroflexota bacterium | reverse complement strand
GCCAAGGACCAGCAACAACAGTAGGCCGACGGCCGCGCCGACCCGGATCACGCCCTGCGTTGGCGAATCGGCCAACGTTCGGTCGATCCGCGACGCCTGGACTTGCGCGGCCCCGAGATCCGCGGTCGTCACCGCCGCGATCCCGGAGACCAGGATCGGCTGCAGGTCCGTGCCTAGGAGGCCGATCTGGGCGAGGATGTCGTGTTGGGCGTCGACCTGTTGCCTGGCCTCCGCGATCAGGTCCGCGGCCGCCTTCTGCTCGTTTGCCTGATCGACCGCAGCCTGAAGGTCCGCGGTGACCTTTGCAGCCGCCACGAGGTCCCGCACCGGGCCGGTGGCGGCGTTCACCTCTGGGAGCTCGGCGATGACGGCCTGCACGGCCGCAAACGCCGCGGCCTCAAGGTCCATCGCGGCGTTGGCGTCGTCAAAACGCCAGTCACCCATCGGCCGCAGGATCGCCTCGGGCACGACCCAGTCGCCCACTGATTTCGCAAGTTCGTGGTAGGTGACGCGGGCCGCTGATCTGGCCGCGAGCGAGCCGTCGGGCGCGGCCCCGTATTTGACGAGGAGGTTCTGGGCGAAGTCGAGGTCTTCGATGCCCGCCGGGATCATGCCCAGCTCGTCGACCGCGTCGAGCCACTTGTGCCAGTCCTGCGAACCGCTGCCACCCGACAGCACGATGTCGCCGCTGCGGTAGGCGGCGGTCCGATCCATGAGCGATGCCAGCGCGTCACGCATCCGGGCCTCGCCGATCTTGGCCGCGACGGACGAGACGACGTAGCACGACGCGGCGTACTCGTAGTCGACAACGTCCAGCTCCTCCGCGGTGGCCTTCGGGCCGGCGAACGTCCACGTCGCGATCGCCGGCTGGCCCGCTCCGGGAAATACGCCGGGCTCCGTACAGGCGAGGTGCGTGATCGTTGACTCGGCCCAGCCGGCTGAACCCTCGGACAGCCATCGGCCGTTGAACAACGAATCGTTGAACCAGGCATGCGACAGCTCGTGCGCCACTACGCCGGGCTGCGTGTAGTCCTCGCTTACCCGGGCCACGGAGGTTTCCGAGTCGAACGTCCCGACATAGGCGCCGAGTCCCGCGTCGGAAACCTCGCGGACCACCACGGTGCCTGAACCCGGCAGCGGTCGCCCGATCAGGGTTTCGAGCTTGCCGAGCGAGTCCTCGATCTGTCTCGTGACCTCGCCGTGCCAGTCCGCGTCCTCGGGCCACGCCTGGATCTCGATCGAGCGGCCGGACGGACTCGACAGGGCCGATTTCTTGAAGCCGCCGAGGTTGTCGCCGTCGAAGCAGGCCCAGAATTCCTCGGGCTCGGCCATCGACCCGGTCGAGTAGGTCACGGAGTCCGGCGTACTGGATTTGCTGAACGTGCCGTTCTGCGCATCGACGGTCACGACATATGCAGACGGCAGGAGGACCCGCGTGCTCCCGCCGTCATAGCCGTTCGACGTTACGCAGAAGGACACGTATGCCGCACCGATCCGGGTGTCGGCGTTCGAGCGGGGTGCTCCGCCGGGGATCTGGTACGTGACATGCAGGCTGCGGGTCTGACCCTTGTAGAGCGCCTTGTAATTGATCCGGTACTCGTTGTAGCCATCACCCTTCTTGAAGAGCGTGATCCGCGGAGTCCCGGCGTTGGCCGTGACCTTGATGGACGTGGCGGCCGATTCCAACCACAGGTAGGCCTCGTTGACGTAGTACGTGGTCGTGTGTGGGCAGGTTCCCGACACCGTGTGGTACCCGTAGATCGGGTCGTAGACCAACTTGACGCACGGGTCGTAGGTCGTCGTGTTCGCCTTCGTGTTCTTGACCGTGAGGTCGACCTGGACGTCGAGCCGGCCCGCGGCGGGATTGACGGTGTAGGTGGTCGCTGCGGTCTCGGTCACGCCGTCGGCAGCGGCGGCCTGCGCCGGAAGGGCCAATTGCAGAGTCCCTGCCGAGATGAGCAGGGCGAGCAGGGCGGCAGCGCTACGACGACGGTTGGCCTGAGGTTTCATCCGCCAGAAGATACGGCTCTCGTCAAGCCCGGCCGACGGCTCGCCCGCGACCAATTCGGCGCCGTCAGTCGTCCTGGCCCGCAGCCTGGTCCCGAACCTGGACACCTGCCCCTGCCAGGGCTGCACGGATGCCGTCGGCGGAGGCCCAGTGGCCGGAGTCGCGAGCTCCGTCGCGCACCTTGATCAGGTCACCAACGAGACGGGCCAGCTTCTCGTCATCGGCTGGGACGGCGGTCGACTTCGGACCGCCCAGGCGGGTGATCAGCGCATGCAGGAGCAATTGCGCGTTGTCGAGATCGAGATTGTCCTCTCCGCTCCTCGTCCAGCGTTCGATCGCGAGGTCTAGGTCAAGGAGCGCGGCGACGGAGGCTCGGCGGTCATCGCGCGCCAGCGCGTCGACGAATGCGCCCTCGAATTCGGCCGCGGCCAGGCGGATCGACGGCGGCTGATCGTCAGCGCTCGGAGGTTTCGGTGCGCGACGATGGATGGTGTTTGCCGGCTCCCAGCCGATATCGACCTCCGCACCGCCGGCGAGTCGCCGGGCGATGTCGCCGAGCTCCTGGAGGTCGAGCTCCGTACCGCTGGGCAGGACCGTGCTTCGACCTCGTGCCCGGACCGTAACGCCGCCGCGTCCAGCGACGGACGCGCGTCCACGCTCGAGATCCAGGATCAGCGCGCTGTGCCCATCGACGCCCAGCACGAACGCCCCCTCCGCGAGCTGCCCCTCGAGCTCGAGGAGCCGGCGCTCGCCCATGTAGCAGAACCGGGTGTCGTGGTTGCCGCCTTCGGCGTTGTCGTAGTGCGGCACGACCGCCGCTCGTAACCCGGTGAGCTCGCCGAGGATGTCAAGGCCCGGCAGCCAGCGAGGCGCCTCGCCGACCTTGTAGATCTCGTAGACCGGGATCGTCGATACGCCGAGCGTGAGGGCCGCCGCGCTCGCCATGGTCACCACGCCGCCAGATCGCAGTCGGTCAACGATGGCCGACGGGATCGGGCCGCCGGCCCATTGGCGCAGGGCATAGCTGGGACTGCCCGGGCCCGCCATGAGGAACCGCGATCCCCGAATGAGGGCGACGGCCGACGCGGTTGTGACGGCATCGACATCCCGGCTTCGATACGTGGCGACGGCCACGTCACGCCCGAGGTGCTCCCGGAAGAACTGCACCGTCCGCGCACTCAGGTCGTCGGCGTTCTCCTGGAATCCGTAGGGGGTGTCAAGGATGACCGCCGGGACGGGCTCCGATCCGAGGCGTTCGAACAGCGCCCGATGGACCTTGGCCATCGTCGGCGCGGTCTCGCCCGAGCCCATGATCGCGAGGATGCGTGGATCAGCCATCTAGAGGGAGGGTATCGCCCGTCGGATGGACCTGTCGACGCCGACTTCGGCCTGGTCCGTTGGTCAGCGGCGAGGCGCAACCATCAAGACTTGGCGCGATGTGGCGATCCGTGGAACCATAGGCCGGATGCGAAACCGCACCAACCGCCTCCGACATGCTGTAGCCCTCGGGCTCGCGGCACTGGTCGGCGGAACCCTCGGCGTCGTTGCCGCTCCCTTCGTCCCGTTCCAGTCGACCACCCAGGGACACCCGGTCTCGGTGGTCAGCCGGGACGTGCCGGTCGTCCTCGACGGCGAGCAGATCGTGGCCCTCCCGATTGCTGCCAGCCACGTCGCGGTTCACTGGGCAGGATCGCCAGACGCCGTCGTGACGATTGCCTTCAGCATCGATGGCTCGACGTTCGGTGCTGACGAGACGGTCGACCCTGACGAGATGGGCGATCGCTCGGCGAGCGCGGAGAACTATGGCCGGGTGATGGTGGCGCAGGGGGCGTGGTACGTCCGCCTGACTGCGGACCGGGCCCTGCCTGATTTGACCGTCGTCGCGATGGACGGCGGCGACGAGCCTGTTGCCTTGCCGGATACCGCCAACGTGGTCTCCGCGGCATCCTCCCAGCCCGCGATCATCACGAGGGCCGCCTGGGGCGCGGACGAATCGCTGCGGTTCGACGACCAGGGTCTCGAGCCCTGGCCCGAGGTCTTCCAGCGTGTCCAGAAGATCGTCATTCACCACACAGCCGGCCCGAACTACGATCCGAACCCGGCCGCGACGATGCGCTCGATCATGCGCTACGACGCGATCACCAAGGGTTGGACCGATATCGGCTACAACTTCCTGATCGATTCGGGTGGCCAGATCTACGAGGGTCGTCACTCACGAACGTACGCCCCGGGCGAGATCCCGACCGGCGAGGACGCCGCCGGGCTGCTTGTGACCGGCGCCCACGCGCTTGAGTTCAACTCCGGTGTGATCGGGATTGCGATGATGGGCACGTTCACGAACCAGGACATCACCGCAGCCGCCCGTGCGTCGCTCGAGAAGCTGATCGCCTGGGAGTCGGAGCGCCACGGCCTCGATCCCAAGGGGGCGGCGACGTACGTCAACGCGGTGACGGGGGCCACACGCACCTTTCCGAACATTGCGGGGCATCGCAATCTCGCTCAGACCGCCTGCCCGGGTGGCGTCTTCTACGCGACCCTGCCGGCGCTTCGAACGGCTGTTGCCGCACGAATCGCTGCCACGATGGGCGTTGGTGTCGATGTCACGGCACCGGTCGTGACCGCGATCACGCCCACGACGATCTCGCCGACCATGAGCCGATCCCTGGGCTTCGGGATCGTGTTCAACGAACCCGTGATCGACCTGACCGAAGCCGATCTCGCGATCACCGGGACGTCGACCGGCTGGAGCATTGCCAGCCTCACCGGGTCCGCCGCGGTCTACTCCGTCACCCTGACGGCCGATTCTCCGACTCCGGGAACCGTCGGCCTGACCCTGGCCGCAGATTCAGTCGTTGATCTATCCGAAAATCTCGGACCGGCCGCCCGGGTCGATTCCGGGACGTCCGCGTGGGTTGACGATCTTTCGGGCACCGTGACGCGGATCGCGGGTTCGGATCGTTATACGACCGCGGCTGCGATCAGCGCCGCGTCGTTCGCGCCTGGCGTGCCGGTCGCCTACATCGCCACGGGAACCAAGTACCCCGACGCGCTCGCAGGCGCGGTGCCGGCGGCACTCGCTGCCAGCCCTGTCCTCCTGGTGTCCGGTTCGACCATTCCGCTCGCGGTGAGCACTGAGCTCACGCGTCTGGCGCCGGGCCGGATCGTCATCCTCGGCGGCACGTCGGTCGTACCATCCAGCGTCCAGACGGCGTTGGCGAGCTTCACGTCCGGGACAGTCACGCGGATCGCTGGCGCCGATCGGTACGCGACGGCTGCGGCGATCAGCGCCACGTCCTTCGCACCGGACGTGCCGATCGCGTACGTCGCGACCGGCAAGAAATTCCCTGATGCGCTGGCGGGTGCCGTCGTTGCCGCCCTCGGTCCGGGTCCGATGCTCCTGGTGCCGGGGGAGAGCATTCCGCCCGCGCTGGCCGCGGAGCTCAATAGGCTCAATCCGGCGAGGATCGTCGTC
>JANMNF010000233.1:0-3074 GCA_031373765.1 Chloroflexota bacterium | reverse complement strand
TTCGGTGTGATGAAGCACCTGCGGTTGCTCGAGGACGCCGGCCTTGTCGTCACTCGTCGACGGGGTAGGGAGAAGCTCCACTTTCTGAACCCGGTCCCGATCCGGCTCGTCCACGATCGATGGGTGAGCAAGTACGCGGCGTCATGGGCGGCCGCCCTCAGCGAGCTCAAGCAAGACCTGGAGGACCCGATGGAAAAGGTGTTCGAGATCTACATCAAGACGACGCCGGAGCGCCTGTGGCAGGCCATCACCGACCCGGCAACGAGGGCGAAGTACAGCTTCGGAGTCGAGATCACGTCAGACTGGGACGCCGGCTCGCACTACCACTCGACGGCCCGGGACGGTAATATCGAGATTGCCGAAGGCGAGAACCTGGAAGTCGATCCGCCGCGCCGCCTTGTCCAGAGTTTCCGAGCCCTGTGGGGCGACGACGTCAAAGCCGAGGGAACGTCCCGGGTAACCTGGGAGATCGAGCCTGTCGGGGATTCGTGTCACCTCACCGTGATCCACGACCAGCTGCCCGCCGGCGCCAACGAGCAACTGTATGGCGGTTGGCCGATGATCCTCTCCGGCCTCAAAACCTGGCTCGAGACCGGGGAATTGCTGACGACCCCTGGGTCGCTTCGGTACGTGACGGCCGGGTGATGACCCCTCAGGCCTGGTGATTTCCCTCAGCCGAGGCCGTAGAGCGCGATGACCGGGGCGAGCGTCCTGACCCACACGGCCGCGGTCAGCCCGCAGGCCATGATCGCGAGTCCGAGCGCCAGGATGCCCTCGACGCGCAAGCGCAATTCGCGACGGTGAGCTCCGCGACCTTCGAATGGGTCACGGAAACGGCCAAGTTGTCCGGCCATGGCTTCCTCCAAATCGGGCAATGTGACCGCTGCCTCCCGTTTCATTCTCGCGGAGCGCCCGGTCCGTGCCCAGCCTGACCATCGGGTTCAATGACCGAGCAGAAGGGGCCAGTCGGACGAAACTTGCGCCACCAGCGGCGTGTTGTGCTGCAACCAGCCATTATCGAATGCCTCGCGGCTGGGCCGGATTCAAAGGAGTCACTGAAGTCATGGATTGGACCCTCGAAGTCGTGCTGTTGCCGGTCACCGATATCGATCGAGCGGTGGCGTTCTATCGTGATCAGATGGGTTTCCACCTGGACCACGACACAACGAACGAGTGGATGCACGTCGTGCAGCTGACGCCGCGTGGGTCGGGCTGTTCGATTGTCATCGGTGACCTGCCGTCCCAGAAGGAGATGGCACCGGGTTCCATGCGGGGCCTCCAGCTGGTCGTCGCCGATGGACGAGCTGCGCGCGCCGAGCTCATGTCCCGCGGCGTCGAAGTGAGCGAGATCACGGTCTTCGACGAGCGCGATGGCGGAACGTTCTTTGGCTTTGCCGATCCCGACGGCAACACGTGGTCCGTGCAGGAACTCAAGGTTCGGAGCGAGAAACCGCTGATCCCGCTCGAGCATCGGACCTCGATGGCGGACTAGGTCGGGATGCTGCGTCCAGGTTCCGGAGCTGAGGCGCGATCCGTCCCGTCGCCGGCGGGCCTCACCGGATCCGGGTCGGCGTCGGCGCCACTCGGTTCGCGCGCACCGAATGCGGTTCCGCGGTTGCGGACGATGCCGACCGACGAGTTGACCTTGGCCGAGAGTGGCTCGATCCGGACGATCCTCTGGGAGGCGTTCGGCGACGGCGAGGACGCGTTTGCCGAGGACGACTGGACCCATGCGCTCGGCGGCATCCACTTCGTCCTCGATCTCGACGGAGAGATCGTTGCGCATGCCTCGGTGGTGGAGCGCGTCCTGTGGGTCGGCGCGCAGCCAATTCGGACTGGGTACGTCGAGGCGGTAGCGACGGATCCGGACAACCAGGGTCGTGGTTTCGGAACGCTGGTCATGGCGGCAGCGACGGCCCATGTTCGCGAATCGTTCGATCTCGGCGCGCTCGGGACCGGTCGGCTCACGTTCTACCAGCGGCTCGGCTGGGAGGCGTGGGGCGGGCCCGCGTTCGTTCGGGAGCCCAGCGGGCTGGTCCGGACGCCCGAGGATGAGGGCTATCTCCTGGTGCTGCGAACGCCGTCGTCGCCATCATTCGATGGAAATGAACCGCTGAGTTGCCAACCGCGCGTCGGGGAGCCGTGGTGATAGATGCTGCTCGGGATGCGGGCGCAGTCGGTGCGCGGGCGCAGGCGTCCGGGGATTGCCGAGCGCCATCGTTCCGGTCGCGCCGAACCCGCATCCGGGGACTTGTTTGCCATATCGACATGGGTGGTCGCCAAGGCAGAGACGTCCATCGATTTGAGCCTCGGCGCTGGTATCCGGCGGCCTTCGACGACGCAATTCGTGCTCAGCCGAATCCGATCGAGCCCGTCCGATAGCGGAAATGGGCATCAAACGGGTGTGCGAGCCGGCCTCACCGACCCCGGGTGTCGATATGGCAGGAAAGTCGACATTTTGCGGCGTCGGCCTAGAGCCAGAGGCCCCGCGCGGGACCCGCGCCACCGCACAGCGCCGGCCGCTGCGAGGGGCCACGCGCCCGAGCGCGCTTCTGAGCCACGAACCTTCAGGCCCCGTGCCCCTCGCCGAGACGCTCGCCCGCTTCGATGCGGACCAGGAGCCGATTTTCAGCCGGGGTGAGCGGGCACGAGAACCGCATGTCGTACACGCACGACGGGTGATAGGCGAGGTTGAAGTCGAGCGCGTATGTGCCGTCGTCCTCCGGGTCCAGGTCGAGGTAGTGCCGGCACCGTAGGTCTCGGTGCCGCTCGTCTGGTCCAGGAACGGCACGAATAGCGACTCGCCATCGCCCCCATCGAACGTGTACGCCGTCAGCTGGTGTGGCGCGCCATCGAGCTCGAAGCGCAGGACGCCGGCCCGATGGGCCGGCCGTAGCAAGCCGTCCGACGTCGGGATCTGGAAGTTCGATGGCTCGTCGCCGGTGTACGGCTCGAGCTCCCGGCCCTCGAAGGCGAGCGACTCGTCGACCGGGTAGTACGGCAGACCGGTGAACGCGTCGCGCTCCGCTTCCGGGATCGGGCTGCCCGGCTGCGTCTTGAAGAACTCGTCCTTG
>JANMNF010000072.1:0-5262 GCA_031373765.1 Chloroflexota bacterium | reverse complement strand
CCTCCGGATCGTTGCCCGGATCGAGCAGGTTCTCGCCGGTGTCCGTGGCCATCGACCAGTTGTTGTGCTTGCCCGAGCCGTTGATGCCCGCAAAGGGCTTCTCGTGGATCAGGAACATGAGCCCGTGCTGAGCCGCCAGGCGGCGCATCGTGCTCATCACGATCATGTTGTGATCCGAGCCGATCGAGGTTGCCTCGTAGACCGGGGCCATTTCGAACTGGCCCGGTGCCACCTCGTTGTGGCGCGTGCGGGCGGGACTGCCGAGCCGCCACAGGTCCCGATCGAGATCCATCATGAACGCGAGGACGCGCTCGCGGATCGGCCCGAAATACTGATCTTCGAGTTCCTGGCCCTTGGGCGAGGGAGCTCCGAACAGCGTTCGACCGGTCAGGACGAGGTCCGGCCGCTGCTCAGCCAGCCGGCGATCAACGAGGAAGTACTCCTGCTCGGGACCGATCTGCGTGAAGACGCGGCGCGCGCTGGTATTGCCGAACCAGCGGAGGACGCGGAGCGCCTGCCGGCCAAGCGCCGCCTGCGACCGAAGCAGCGGGATCTTGTGGTCGAGCGCCTCACCGGTGAACGAAACGTAGGCCGTCGGGATGGTCAGGGTCACCCCGTTCGGCTCGAACTGGAGGAAGATCGGGCTCGTGACGTCCCAGGCGGTGTAGCCGCGAGCCTCGAACGTCGCTCGAATCCCGCCGGACGGGAACGAGCTCGCGTCGGGCTCACCCTGGACCAGGTTCTGGCCCGAGAACTCGGCGATCGTCTCGCCCTCGCCCACCGGGCTCAGGAACGAATCGTGCTTCTCGGCCGTGGACCCGGTCATCGGCACGAACCAGTGGGTGAAGTGGGTAGCGCCGTGGGCGAGCGCCCATTCCTTCACGCCATGCGCGACCGCGTCGACGATGGCCGGGTCAAACGGCTCGTGACCGTCGATGGTCTGGCGGAGCTTCTCGAAGATCGGCTTGGCGAGGTACTGCCGCTGGGCTCCCTCGTGGAACATGTACGTTCCGTAGATGTCGGCGCCGGCGAACTCGAGGTATTCCTCGGTCGACGCGACCTGGTGATTCGCAATCTTCTCGATGGCCCTGCTACGTGCGGTCATGTTTCTCCTGGCGAGATCACGGTGTGGTGAGGGTCGATGCACGGTTGCGCCGGGTCGTATGCCACCGATCACCGTAGTCTTGTGCTACTTGCATGATCAACGGCGTCGCAGCCGGACGTTCAGGTCATCGTAACGCGTCGGCCGTCCGTCTGGTGGCTGGCGCCCCCGGCCAACGAGGCCCAGAACTTAGCGATTCTGCACTAATCGCAGGGCGATGAGGAGTCCCAGGCGAACATCCGGGTCTGCGAGGTTCCAACCCGTGATGGATTCGATCCGACGGAGGCGATACGTCACCGTATTCCGGTGGACGCCGAGCGCCATCGCTGCCTCCCCGGGGCCCCCGTGCTCGAGCAGCGCTCGGAGCGTGGCGATGTGCTCGCGCTGAACGTCGGCCCTGCCCACCGATAACGGCTCGAGCAGGACCCGCGCCAGACGTTCTCCGTCCCCGAGATGGTGCAGCGCGCCCAACATTCGATAGGTCGGGAGCAGCGCCGCCTGCGCGACAGGTCCGCCACCGCTCAGGGCCTCGGCCGCCTCAAGTGCGGCCCTCGCTTCCGCCTCCGCGGTTGGCCGGTCACCGACCGCCCCGAACGGCCGCGAGACGGCAACGACTCGACCGAGGAAGGCGGCGATCCGACCAGCGGTTGCCAACCCGAGTGGGTCCGGCCCATCGTGCTGATCGACCGCCAGCACGGCGCGAATTTCGAGGGAATCGGCATCGCCGCGAAGGGCCAGACGCCGGGCCGGTGCAATGAGCCGCAGCTCCCGGCGGTTGGATTCCCGACGCTCGAGCGCCGCCGCGGCGTCGTCTGCCTCCTCGGATACGCGCTGGCGTGCCAGCAACACCACCCAGGGCGGTCCAGCGGACGGGAGCGCCTCGGCTCGTCGCGCAACATCTCGCGCCCGACGAACCGCCTCGTCCCGTGACAATTCAAGCGCGAGCAGCCCGGCGATGCGCCCGACGGCGACGCGCTCGAGGTCACTCGGCGGTCGGGCCCCGAGGAGCACGAGCCCGCCGCCCGACGCGGCCTGGAGCCCGGTCCCGCCGCCTGCGTCCTGGGCCGCACCGGCGGCGGGAAGCGGCACTCGCAGGGCCACCGGACCCCGCGGTCGCGACTGGTAGCGACTGGCGTCGAGTGCCGAATCAGGCAACTCGGCGGGTGCGTGGATGGCCAACGGATCGCCGCGGCGCCCCTCAAGAGCGACGGCGCGTCCGAAATGCGAGGCGATGGCCGCGACGAGCGCAGCTGGCCCACCGCCCTCGAGTGCGAGCCGCTCGAGGTGGCTCTCCAGCGCGGCCGCCTGACGCTCGAGCTCCGCGCCGCCGGTGACGAGATAGCCGATGATCGACCGCTCGAGTGCGGCAACGTCGGCCGGGCCGACGCGGACGCCGGGCAGGCCCGCACGCGCCAGTCCCACTGCGAGATCGGCGAAGGCCACCCCGTCCGCCGCTGGGTCGGGAGGCTCCACGCTCGGACCAGCCCGTCGCTCCTGGTGGACCAGGAGCATGCCCGCAATCCGCGACGCCCTACACGCATCGATCAGTTGAAGCCGCTCGTCTCGGCCGGGGGCCACGACGGCGAGTGTCGCCTCGGGCACGATGGCCAGGTCGCCGGCTTCGAGCGCGTCAAACGCGGGGACGCGGGCGCGCATCACCCGGACCCACGTGATCTGCCGTGCGGCCGCGCCGTCGGACCGGGAGCTGTCGGCCGTAGCCCCGATGGCCACGGCCCCAGGAAACAGCGCCGCCGTCAGTTCCGCCAGCGTCGTCATGTGCTCGAGCCGGGTTCCGATCCCGCAGCATCGGGCGCGCCACCGTAGCCGGATTCGCCACTGCTCCCGGCCCCTGATGCCCGGCGTGCGGCGACGAGGTCATCGATCAGGCCGCCGAACTCCGAATCGAAATCGACATAGCGGTCTGAGCGTCCGACAAGCGCGAGCCGACCGTCCGGCCCGAGACGCGCCCAGACGCGCCGTCGCGGGAAGTAGAACGTGATCGACAGGCCGATGATCAGCCCCGCGAAGGCCGCCCAGATGATCCCCTGCCCCGGATCCCGCTTGGCGATCAGCAGGGTGTAGTCGCTGAATCCCTTGAGCGTCACCGTGAAGTCGAGCGCTTCGAATGAGGCGGTCGCGCCGCGGGTGACGGTCAGTGGAAAGCCCGTCTGGACGATATTCGTGCCGTCGGAATTGCGACCCGTGACCACGTACGGCAGCAGGAGCAGCGTTCCGACGCCCTGGGCGGTGCGGTCGAGCAGCAACTGCAGACCGAGGCCCCGTCCCGGGACTGCGAGCGTCCCGAATGGCAGCCCGCCGGCGCTGTCGGTCATCGGCACGGGTCCGGTCCACAGGACACTGCCGTCGAGCGCCTTGATCTCGAGGTCCGGGGCCGGGCCGAACCCGTTCTGGTGGAACGTGTACCCGCCCGCTCGCAACGGGTCGTTGACCCGGATCTCCTTGCGTTCGAGCAGGACACCGTCCTGGAAGACGGACAGATCGGTCACGAAGTCGGATGCCTGGCCGGTCTCGAGGCCCGGCGCCGAGAACCCGTTGTTCCTGACGAGGAGGAGGCCCGGCGTGCCGATGGGTTGGACCGTCAGCGTGTCCCCGTTGGCAACGACAAGACCCTGCTCGTCACCGAACCGCGAGGTCACCGCGCCGCCGAGGAGGAACAGGATCAGACCGAGATGGCTGATGAGCGTCGCCATCTTGACCCACCGATTCCGATCGCCGTACAGGTACCGGGATCCGGCATCCTCGGCGGTCCGGACCCGAAACCCTCGTCGGCGGAGCGCTCGCTCCAGGGTTGTCGCATCCAGGCCGGGCTCGATCTGAACCCGATCGGGCAACTTCGGGTCGAAGTAGGCGTCCGGTTGAACGACCCGGATCTCGGCCGAGGTACGCCACAGGCGCGGCGTCCGATCGATCGTGCAGACGAGGATCGAGACGATCAGCACGACCATGCCGATTGAAAACCAAGTCGACGTGAACACGTGGAACAGCTGGAGGCGTTCCATCGCATTCACGACGCCGGTTCCCAGTGTCGCGTCGTAGCGGGCGTGGGTGGCGGCCATCGCGGTCGCATAGTCGCCCGCCGACCGGAAGGCGAAGCCCGGGAGCTGGCGAACGGTCATCCCGACGACCGCCAGCAGGGCGAGGACGATGATCTGGAGGACGGCGAAGTTCACCGACGTGAAGAGCCGCCAGAGCGCCGATCCCAAGGACCCGAGCGGACCCACGTTGATCCTCGCGCGCAACGAAGGTCCGCCGCCGAGATAGAGACCGATCCCAACGACGATGGTCAGGCCGAACAGGATCGCCGGCGAGATGATGGCCTCGAACCGCTAGGTCGCGACGGGCGCGGCGACCGCCTCGATGCCCACGCCGGCGACGGCGAAGGCCCGCGCCAGGTCGCCCTTGAGGTCGTCCACGTCCTCGAGTCCGACACTGACCCGAAGCAGGCCCGGACGAATGCCACTCTCGATCAATTCGGCCTCGGTCAGCTGTCGCTGCGACGTGGACGGCGGATGCACGACCATCGTATGGACGCTGCCGAGCGAGGCGGTCCGTTCGGTCAGGGCCAGCGCGTCGATGATCGCCTGACCGGCGGCGCGGCCCCCGTCGACCTCGAATGACAGCATGCCGCTGCTGATCCCGGGCCTGAACTGGCGCCGGACCACCTCGTGCTGCGGATGACTCGGGAGGCCCGGATAGAGCACGCGAACGACCCCGGGCTGCGCCTCCAGCCACGTCCCGAGGGCGAGCGCATTGGCCGCGTGGCGATCCATTCGAACTGCAAGGGTGAGCAGACCGCGGAGGGCCAGGAACGCCTCGATCGGGGCGAGGGTGGCCCCGGTGTCGACCTGGACCCGCCGGACATCGGCGATCAGCCGGGACGAGCCGGCAACGACGCCGGCCATGAGGTCACTGTGCCCGCCGATGTACTTGGTCGCGGACTCGATGACCAGATCGGCACCGAGGGCGAGCGGGCGACAGACGTACGTCGATGCGAACGTGTTGTCGACGAGATAGAGCGCGCCGGCCCGATGGGCAAGGTCCGCAACCGCCCGGTGATCGGTGACGAAGGTCGTGGGATTGGCCGAGGTCTCGGCATACACGACCCGCGTGGGCGCCACGGCCAGCGCGGCTTCGACGGC
>JANMNF010000157.1:0-2466 GCA_031373765.1 Chloroflexota bacterium | reverse complement strand
TCATCACTCGGCCAGGAGCGGATCAGCGCCTCGCAGGCGTCCGCAGGATCGGCCTGCGTCGGCGCCAGGACAAGGGCGCCCGGCGCCTTCGGGCGAGCCTGGATCGACTTGGCAAATCGCTCTTGATTGTGTGCCACGAGTCGCACGGCGCGTTCTACCACCGGACGCGGACACCGGTAGTTGGTCGCGAGATCGTGGCGCCGAAGACCCGGCAGCGAGGTCTCGGCGAGGGAGAGTAGCCGACGAACGTCGGCGAGCCGCCAGCCGTAGATCGACTGGTCATCGTCGCCAACCAGGAAGATCCGATGGGCGGGCGACGCGAGCGCGATTGCCATGCGGAGCTGCATTCGGTCGAGGTCCTGCGCCTCGTCCACCAGCAGATGCACGGCACGGGCGCGCCAGGTGGCGAGAACGGCGTCGTCAGATTCCAGCCGCCGGACCGCACGGGCCACGAGGTCGTCGAAGTCGAGGCCGCCGGCCATCGCAAGCGCGCGCTCGTAGGCGACGAATGCAGCCGCCGTAGGTCCGGCGTCCGGGTCAGCCGCCACTTCGTCGGGGCGAACCATGAGGTCGAGCTTGAATCGCGAGAAGACCGTGTCGAGGCGCCGGAGTGCCGTCAGCGAGATCCGCGGGATGAGCTCCCGTAGCACGGCTTCGCGGTCGAGGAGGGGAGTGACCGACTCCCCAGACTCGCGGAGGATCTCGAGCCCCAGGGCATGGAACGTGCGTACCCGGATGCTCGTGCCGTGCGCGGGCAGGGCGGCCTCGAGCCGTTCGGTCAGCTCCTCGGCCGCGCGGCGGTTGAAGGTGAGGGCCGTGATGGTTTCGGGGTCGACGCCACCGTCGACCAGCCAGGCAATCCTGGCCACGAGGGTCGACGTCTTTCCACTTCCGGCCGGGGCGACGCACAGGATCGGACCAGGCGGAGCCGTCGCCGCGGCGCGCTGCTCCGGATCGAGTCGTGCAAGTCGTTCCTGGACGGTCAGTGTTTCGGCCATGCCCAATGATCCCGGAGCACTGTTGGCGCGCGGTTGGCTACGGCTCACTCCGTCCTCAATGGCGAGTTACCCGAAACCGTAGGTATGCGGAGTCGAACTGTGGACCCACTTCGCGATCCCGAAGCGGTGCGCGCAGGCACCATCACGCACGGTCAGGCCGGTGCCGGACAGCACCAGGATCCATCGATCCGCGTAAGGTTGAGTTTCAGCCTGGAGGGGCGTCCACCCGAGGCGCCACGGCTCATGGAGGACTCACTGCCCATGCCGCTCCCTGATCGCGAGCCCCGCCGACGGCGGCTCCTGCCGTTCATCATCCTGGCCCTGACGGCCATCCTCATTCCGGCCGGCGTGCTGGCGAAGCAACCCACCCCGCCGCCCGTGACCATCCAGCTCCTCAACATCTCGGATTGGCACGGTCAACTTGACCCCTCATTCAATGTTGGAGGCGCCTGGTCGATCGCCGCCCGTTGGCAGCAAGATCGACTTGCCTACCCGACCTTGACGATGACGGCCGGCGACGACTTTGGCGCGGCTCCGCCCCTGTCAGGCTTCTTTGACGAAGTCCCGGCGGTGCTCGCCGAGCGAATGATGCGCATCGATGTGAACGCCCTCGGCAACCACAATTTCGATCGCGGTCTCACGCATCTCCAGCAGATGATCGACACGGCGGGAGCGCCCACTGACGCAACGCATCCCGGCGCGCCCTACACGTACGTTTCCGCAAATCTGAAGAATCAGGTCGGCAACCTGTCCGGCGTGGACCCGATCCGCTACTTCAAGATCGCTGGAGCGAAGGTTGCGGTGATCGGTATCACCAACGAAGAAGCCCCAGGGCTCGTCAGCCCCGGCAACTTCGGAACGATGGTCGTCACGGACGGCATCGCAGCCGCGAACAAGTTCGCGGCCATCGCCCGCAGTGCCGGCGCCAACGCCGTCGTCGTGATCACCCACAAGGGGATCCGAGGCTTCGACTCGAGCGGCAATCCGTTCGGTGAACTGGTGACGTTCGCGAACGGCGTCTCGGGCGTCGACGTGATCCTCGGGGACCACACCGACATCCAGTACTCGGGGACCATCAATGGTGCCCTTGTCCACGAAAATCGCAGCAAGGGCGGCACGTACGCACGGACGCTCCTGACGGTTCAGCCGAGCAAGGGTGGCGGCGTGCTGTCCAAGTCGGTGTCGTTCGTCACGCCGACCGCGCCGGCTCGCACATCGGCGCAGCTGGTTGCCGCCGAGTGTCCGGATCCCAGCGGACCCGCACCGGCCGCCTACTGCGACGCCTCGATCCTGTCGATGCTCGCGCCGTACCGGTTGAGTCTCGCGGCCTTCCTCGACGTCAAGGTGGCGACCGCCACCGGCACGTTCGTGCGAGGAGGGAACATCGAGCGACGCCAGGAAGTCGCCCAGGGTGACCTCATCGCCGACGGAATGCGCTGGTTCCAGGGCACGGACTTTGGCTTCATGA
>JANMNF010000123.1:0-2586 GCA_031373765.1 Chloroflexota bacterium | reverse complement strand
CCCAGGCGGCCGGACTTGCGACGTCCGAGCCAGATCCGCGGGGCGATGAACCCGAGGATCAACCCACCGATCAGGGCGATCGGGCTCTGGAAGCTGGTAATGACGAAGCCGAGGAAGAAGAACACCACCGGCGTCCCGACGGTCGTGGCCGCCCAGATGGCGAGGTACTCGGAGACCTTGAGCTTGAGGTCGGCACGCGCCAGCTCCCGGGCGAGGTTCGCCCCGAAGTCACGCTGCTCGACGGCCTTGTTGAGCGTGGCGAGAGCCGCGCTCTGGGCGATGAGTTCGGCCAGGCCCTCGGGCTTGGCGGCCTTCTTCTTGTCCTGGCGCCCGGACGCGTATCGCTCGAGGCGATCGCTGACACCGGAGGAGCCGCTGCCGCTCGCAGCGATGCCGAATGCGATCAGGAGGATCGCGACGGCGGCCACGGCGGCGACGATGAGGGTCATGTTGTTCACGTCAATATTTCCTCAGGCCAGGCCCTAGAACCCGAACACGCCCTGGGGCAGATGAATGCCCTCAGTCTCGAAGCGTTCGACGAACTTGGGCCGGATGCCGGTCGGCTTGAGCCGACCCTGGATCTTGCCGTCGATCACGCCGGTCTGCTCGAAGACGAACACGTCCTGCATGACGATCACGTCGCCCTCCATGCCCTGCACTTCGGTGATGTGGGTGATGCGGCGCGTGCCGTCCTTCATGCGTGCCTGCTGGACGATGATGTCCACGGCGGACGCGATCTGTTCGCGGATGGCCCGGACCGGCAGGTCCACGCCGGCCATCAGGACCATCGTCTCGAGGCGGGACAGCATGTCTCGCGGCGAGTTGGCGTGGCCAGTGGACAGCGATCCGTCGTGGCCGGTGTTCATGGCCTGGAGCATGTCAAGCGCTTCTCCCGAACGACACTCCCCGACGACAATGCGATCGGGTCGCATTCGTAGTGCGTTGCGGACGAGCTCCCGGATTGGAATCGCGCCCTTGCCCTCGATGTTGGGCGGTCGGGACTCGAGCGTCACGACGTGTTCCTGGCGGAGCTGGAGCTCCGCGGCATCCTCGATGGTGACGATGCGCTCGTCATTCGGAATGAACGACGAGAGCACGTTGAGCGTCGTCGTCTTGCCCGAGCCGGTACCACCGGACACGAAACCGTTGAGGCGAGCCTCGACGCAGGCGCGAAGGAACTCGAACATTTCCGGCGTCGCAGTTCCGAACCGGACCAGGTCATCCACCGTGAACGGCGTCGCCGCGAACTTCCGGATCGTGACCACCGGCCCGACCAGGGACAGCGGCGGAATGATGGCGTTGACACGGGAACCGTCGGTCAGGCGAGCGTCGACCATCGGCGACGACTCGTCGACGCGGCGGCCGATCGGGGCAATGATCCGATCGATGATCCGCATGACGTGGTCGTCGTTCTGGAAGACGACGTTGGTGAGCTCGAGCTTGCCGGACCGCTCGATGTACACCTGACGCGGTCCGTTGACCATGATTTCCGTGATCGACTCGTCTCGCAGGAGCGGTTCCAACGGCCCGAGACCGATGATCTCGTCCGTGATCTGCTCGAGCATCCGGACGCGTTCGGCACGGGTGAGGGCCAGGCCCTCTTCGTCGATGACCTTGCCGAAGATCTCCTCGATCTGGCGACGAACCTCGACCTGGTTGGACAGGTCGAGCTTGGGATCAAGATCCTGGATGACGCGGCTCTGGATCCGGAACTTGACATCGCGGAACGACTCGCGGACGGGAGCCTGCGATGACAGGCGAGGCGAGGCTGGCGTCGGCGTGCCAGGGCCGCCACCGGCGGGGCCGGTCGGCACGGGCATATTGGAACCCGCCGCGGGCTCCTGGCCCGGTCGCTGGCTCTCAATTCGCTTCAGCAGGGACATTGCCGCAACCCCTTCCTCGCCCCCGAGGGCCGTGTCTTCATGTCAGTCACCGCCACGCGAACAGCGACTTCTTCGCTGCCGCCGTGGATGGTGATTTGGTGGTCGCAGGCGCGACCTTGGCTTCCGTGCCGACGATGTCGTTCGCCAGTCGGAGGATGTCCTGTGAGACCTGCGCTTCACGGTTGCTCAGGAAGAACGGCACGCCGCGATTGAGCGCATAGACAACGCTCCGGCCGTCACTGACGATCGTGTGCTGGACCTTGCGCCCGATCGAGTTCTCCACATCGGAGACCTTGATGCCCAGGGCGGCGTCGGCTCGATTGAGGACGATCCGGATCTTGTCCGAGCCGTATCCCAACTGATCCGTCACCTCCATGAACAGGCGCATGTTCTTGATGCTCGTGATTTCGAGGCTCAGGATCGTCAGGATGACGTCAGCCTCATCGAGGATCGCGAGGGTGGTGTCGTTGAACGTTGCCGGGCAGTCGACGATGGTCACGTCGTTGTCGGCGCGGAGTCGTTCCAGGACGCGTTTGGCGTGGCCGGCCGAGACGTGCTCGGCTGCCTCGGGCGACGGCGGTGCCAATAGGACCCGGACGCCCGACGAGTGCTCGATGATGAACGTATCGATCGATTCGATCTCGCCCGCATCGAGTTCGGGCACGAGATCCGCGATGGACTTGCTCTTCGGATTGAGGTTCAG
>JANMNF010000100.1:0-2236 GCA_031373765.1 Chloroflexota bacterium | reverse complement strand
GGAGTCGCGGAGGGCCTGCTGGGCGACGATCGCCGCGGCGTCGACGAGCCAGGCGATGATCCCGATGTCGGCCCATGTCTTCGTCGGGTAGTGGAAGACGTTGTGGAACTTCGTCTTGCCGGCGAGCAGGTCATCGAACATGGCCTCGCGCGGCTTGCCCAGGTCCTCGGCCACGCGATACAGGAGCTGCGCATGCCCGACCTCGTCCTGGACCTTGGCGGTGAGCGCCAATTTCCGACGGAGCGTCGGTGCCCGCATGATCCACTCGCGCTCGGGCAGGACGCCCATGAGCTCCGAATTGGCGTGCATCTCGACGAAGCGCAGGACCGCCGTCCGATACTCATCCGGCATCCAGTCGTTGGGCTCGATCTTGCCGCCACTGCGAACGTGGGTTTCGAACAGGTCGAAACGTTCGTCGTGCGGCAGATCCTCATTCCACGGCCGCGCCCCTGGGTCCGTCGGCGTGAGGACTGGCTCGAGGGCCAGGGGATCGGTCATCGGTCGGCTCCCTGAACGAGGTGCAAGGCGAAGTCGGCGAAGTGGTCGGCAATCCGATCCGGTCCAAGGCGACCCGCCGGGTTGAACCAGCCGGGAATACCGTTGAGCATCGACAGGATGGCGGTGGCGGCGAGCCCAGGGTCGGTCATCGCGAACGCTCCGGTCGCAATGCCATCCTCGATCACGACGCGGAACCGGTGTTCGTAGGCGTCGCGCCGGGCCAGGATCGCGGCTCGCCGATCGTCCCCGAGGGCGCGCCACTCGTGCACGAAGACGCCCGCAGCGCCGGCATCCGCGACGATCACGCCAACGTGCGCCCGGACCAGGGCCGCCAGGTGACTCTCGGGATCGCGGGCCGACGCCTCGGCCAGTTCTGCGGCCGCCTCGAACCGCGCCGCGGCACGATCGACGATCGCCCACAGGACATCCTCCTTGGAGGTGACATGGGCGTACAGGCTCGGACCCTGGAGATCGAGCGCGCGGGCGATGTCCCGAACGCTCGTCGCGGCGTACCCGTTCGCACGGAACAGATCCGAGGCGACATCCTCGATGGCGCGGCGACGCGAGACCTCGACCATGAAGCGGGACGCTCCTTACGAACGAACGATCGTTAGGTAACGATAGGACGTTGATGTCAGCGTTGTCAACAGCGCTGGACGCACCTCACGTGCACCGCCCGGTGCGCCGGTGCAGCGGGTCCCAGTTAATGCCCGGACGTCTTTCCCATCCCGAAATCGGTAATTCGGGAGCCCTCGCCTGCGTTCTGCAGACAGCGGAATCATCCGGGCCGCGTCATGTCGGCCCTGCGGTCACTCGGCACCAACGCCGAACCGCGCCAACGGGGAAGGGAACCTGGAATGACACGGGACATCAGCACCGGCGCAGTCGAGGGGTCCGCCGAAGGACCCGAGCTGCTCGAAGACCAGACGCGTCGCCTGGCACACGGCAATGTCGGACGACGCGTGAAGGTGTCGGGGACGGGTGCGGTTGCGGGGACGTTCCTTGTGGTCGCCCTGGCCTTCGGCGCCGCGCTCGGCCCGTTGAGCGGCGATCGCCCTGCGGGTGCCGGCTCCGACGGCCGGGATGCCGGCGCCGCCATCGATGTGCCCACGTCGAAGCCGGGTGGCAACGTAGCCGTCGTGGACAAGGCACCGAACGCCACGGACAACCATGAAACCGATGGCACGAAGACTGGCGGCAAGGACGACGCCGTTGAACCCAACGACAAGCCGGAACCGACCGGCAAGCCGGACGCCGGCGTCGAGCCCACCCATGAGACAAAGACCATCGACATCGGGCTCGGCCTGACCGGTGGGGATGTGGTCGTCGAGTGGTCCGCCTGCGAGGTCGATGGGTTCAGCGCGTACAAGATCATCCGTTCGACGGACGAGTTCGCGACCTGGCCACTCGGGTCGGGCGACACCCTCGTCGGTGTTCTCACCGATCCATCGGTCCGCCGGTTCGTCGATCGGTCCGTGGCCGCGGGCCGGAAATACTTCTATCGCGTGGCCGCGCTCCATGTCCTCGATGGGAAGACCGTCGTCGGCTGCCGCAGCGCGATGGCGAGGATCATGACGCCGGCGCCCGACCCAACGACGTCCGGTGAGATCGCATTGACCGTCGTCATCAAGGAAGGCCGCCCGTTCCTCGACTGGTCTGAGTGTGCCGGCCTCGACTTCGACTACTTCAAGGTCATCCGCTCGACCGATGCGACCGTGACCTGGCCGAAGGGTGAGAA
>JANMNF010000084.1:0-2180 GCA_031373765.1 Chloroflexota bacterium | reverse complement strand
CGGGCGTCACGCGACAACTCATCAGTTGATGACCATGGTGACTTCGCCGGTCAGCACGAGCCGCCCGCCGCCGTCCTTGGGGAGCAGTGCCGAGATCAAGGGGATCAGCAGGTCCTGGTGGTATCGAACGCGCACGGTGACCGTCTGGCCGACCCGCGCGTCGCTCTCATTGATCCCCGCGGGCAGGGCATAGGTGACGGTCAGATCGCCGTTCGTGAAGACGTCACCGGTCTGGGACCACGTACCACTCGTGGTGAACCATGGCGCGCTCGATGAGAGCAGGTTCATCGAGTTCTGGATCGTCATCTTGATCGCGCTGTTGCGGGCCGCGTCGTTCTGGGCCTTGCTCTGGCCCTGCACGTACGAGTAGATCGAGCCATCACGGGCACCCTCGCGGGTGGCGTTGGCGATCGTGATGTACGAGTTGAAGATGAATCCGAACTGGATGATTCCGAGCAGGATCAGCAACAACGGGGTCAGGACGAGGGAAAACTCGACCAGGCTCTGTCCCTCAGCCCCGGAGCGGTGAAGACTGGCCCGATCTCGCCGGGCGAGGATGCGCATGCCGTGACAGATGCCTTCCGTGCGATCAGTGTCCCCCGAGTCTCCAGCTGCACGCTCGACTGCGAAATAGGCGAGGGGTACCGGCAGGTCCGGCCATCCGTCCCACCGAACAGGTGTTCGAAAGCATGGCAAGGCTGATAAACTTGGGTTGTGCCGGACTTCAAGCTCGTCGCCCCGTTCCAGCCGACCGGTGATCAACCGCAGGCGATCGCGCGCCTCACGGCGGGGCTCGAGAAGGGCCTGCGGCACCAGACGTTGCTGGGCGCCACGGGCACGGGCAAGACGGCCACGATTGCCTGGACCATCGAGGCGGCCAATCGCCCGACCCTGGTGCTTGCACACAACAAGACGCTCGCCGCCCAGCTGTACGCCGAGTTACGCGAGTTCTTTCCCGACAACGCCGTCGAGTACTTCGTCAGCTATTTCGACTACTACCAGCCCGAGGCGTACCTGCCTCGGTCGGACACCTATATCGAGAAGGACTCCAGCCGGAACGATGAGATCGATCGACTCCGGCATGCGGCAACGCACGCCCTCTTCGAGCGGCGCGATGTCATCGTGGTTGCCTCGGTCTCGTGCATCTACGGCATCGGCGCGCCGGTGGACTACGGCGCGACGGTCCTCCGCCTGCGGGTTGGTGGGCAGTACCGCCGAGACGCCGTCCTTCGTCACCTCGTCGATCTCCAGTACCAGCGCAATGACCAGGCGCTGACACGAGCCAAGTTCCGGGTACGGGGCGACACCCTCGAGTTCCAGCCTGCATCCGAGGATCGTCTCGTGCGGGTCGAGTTCTTCGGTGACGAGATCGAGCGGATCACCGAACTGGACCCGCTGACCGGCGAGCTGCTCGCGGAGCGGAAGGACATCAACGTCTACCCAGCGTCGCATTACGTCACGCCGGCCGACAAGCTCCAGGCGGCGGTCGTCGACATCGAGGCCGAGATGGAGGAGCGGGTCGCGGGGCTCGAGGCCGAGGGCCGGGCCCTCGAAGGTGCGCGTCTCCGCCAACGGACCACGTTTGACATGGAAATGCTCCGCGAGCTGGGTTACTGCTCCGGCGTCGAGAACTACTCCCGCCATCTGTCACGACGCGATGCGGGCAGCCGGCCGTGGACGCTGCTCGATTACTTCCCGCCGGACTGGCTCCTGATCGCCGATGAATCGCACATGACGATCCCGCAGGTCGTCGGCATGTACAAGAACGATCGGACCCGCAAGGAGATCCTCGTCGACTTCGGGTTCCGGTTGCCGTCCGCCCTCGACAATCGGCCGCTCACGTTCGAGGAGTTCGAGGCGACCGTCCATCAGGCGGTCTACATGTCAGCCACCCCAGGCCCCTATGAGCTCGAGCGTAGTGAGCAGATCACGGAGCAGCTCATCCGGCCGACCGGAATCGTCGACCCGGTCATCCACGTCCGCCCGACGGAGGGCCAGATCGACGACCTGATGGAGGAGATTCGCAAGCGCGTCGAACGTGGCGAACGAACCATCGTCACGACGCTGACCAAGCGCATGGCCGAGGACCTGACCGACTACCTGCGCGAACTCGGGATCAAGGTCCAGTACCTGCACGCCGAGGTCGATACCCTCGAGCGCGTCGCGATCCTTCGGGATCT
>JANMNF010000027.1:0-21357 GCA_031373765.1 Chloroflexota bacterium | reverse complement strand
CTTCCCGAATCGCAGGCGACTGTCCCGGGACCGAAGCGAGCGTGAACAGCAGAACGGTGTAGGCGAGTGCCGCCATCAACTGCACGACGCCGTAGATCGCGGTGGGAACCGCGGCAAAGGAGTTCTCGCCCATCCAGGCGGTCGCGAACGGAAATAGTGACAGCCAGAACAGCAGAAACAGATTCGCCCAGAGCACGCGGCCGTCGATCATCTTCGCGGCCTGAAGCGTGTGGTGGTGGTTGTTCCAGTAGGTCCCGATGATCACGAAACTCAGGACATAGCTGCCTAAGACCGGTCCGAGTTCCACGAGCGCGTCGAGGTTTGCTTCATGCGGCACCTTGAGCTCGAGCACCATGATCGTGATGATGATCGCGAGAACACCGTCGCTGAATGCCTCGAGTCGGCCCTTGGGCATCTGGCGCAACCTCCGCTTTAAGCGTGCATTGTCAGGTAAGACGCGGCTCAGTGCTGGATCCCCGGGTTTGGGCACCCTTCGATCCCGGATCTGGGATCCGGGTCGTTGTTGGTGACGATGACGGCTGCATCGTCACGGCGAGGACCGCATCGAGCCGTTCCGGCTGACGACCCGACCATCCCATCACGCGCAACTGGGACGTGCGGATGTGCGCAGCGCAGCCCACCATGGTGGTCACACGTCGGCACGGTCCACCCGAGGAGGCGCATGCGTCCCACGATCCGAGTCCTGGAGCCAGCACTCATCGAGCGAATCCTCGATGAGGCGATGCGCGTCCTTGCCACGACCGGCATGGAGATTCGCGGCGCCGAGATGCGGCGGCGACTTCAGGCGGCCGGACTGCCAATGAACGCGACCGGCGAGCGGGTGCTGTTTCCGCGCGAGATCGTGGAGCAGGCGATCGCGACAGCGCCCCGCGCCTTCACCCTGTTCGACCGCGACGGGAACCCGCACGCGGACCTCGGCGAGGATCGTGTCCACTTCGTCCCGGGCTCATCCGGACTCAAGGTCATGGATCACCGGACCGGCGAGGTGCGCTTGGCGAACACCACCGACTTCGTCGAGTACATCCGGCTTGCCGATGGCCTGTCGAACATCGCCTACCTCGCAACGGCCTTTTCGACCAACGATGACATCGAGGCCAACGTGTCCGATGCCTGGCGCCTTCGCCTGTCGCTCACGAACTCGAAGAAGCCGATCGTCTCGGGCGCCTTCACCGAGCACGGTGTCGAGCGCATGGTCGAGATGCAGCAGCTGTTCCGGGCGGATCGTGCCGACCTGATCGCCCGTCCGATGGCCATCTTCACGATCACCGCCAGCGGCAACTTCCGGTACAGCGAAGACTCGTGCCAGAACCTGATCGACTGCGTCGAGGCCGGGATCCCGGTCGAGATCGTGCCGGTGACGCTCCAGGGGCTCATCGCCCCGGTCACGACCGTGGGCGCGACGGTCTTCCACACGATCGACGTCCTGGCCGGAATCACGATGGCCCAGGTGATCCGGCCTGGCACTCCCGTGCTCTTCGGCGGTGCGCCGGCGACGTTCCATATGAAGATCGCGAGCTCGCCGATGGCCGCGATCGAGGCCCTCCAGCTTGACGTGGCCTATGTCGAGGTGGCCAAATCGCTGGGTCTGCCATGCCAGTCCTACATGGCCCTGTCCGATGCCAAGGTGCTTGACGCCCAGGCCGGCGCCGAGACGTTCGGAAGTGCGCTCCTGGCCGCGCTCGCGGGGGTGAACAGCGTTTCGGGGCCGGGCATGCTCGATTTCCTGCTCGTCTTCAGCCTGCCGAAACTGGTCTTCGACGACGAGGTCTGCGCGCAGGTATTGCACTTCGTTCGCGAGGTCCAGCCCGTGGACGACCTGCCGATCGACGGTCTCCTCGATCACCTGATGCGAGACCAGCACCTGATCATGGCCGAGCACACGACTGCCCACTGGCCGAGCACGCTCCACCTACCGAGCCGGATCTGGGAGCGCGACAACCGCGAGAACTGGGCCAAGGCCGGGTCTCCCGATACCGCCGCGCGGGCGGTGAGCGAAGTTGATCTGCGTCTCGCGGCGTATCGGCCGATCGAAACCGACCCGCGGATCATCGAGGAACTGGACCGGATCATCCGGTCGGGTCTTGTCGCGCAGACCGACCTGCCGGTCGTGCCCGAGGCACCCGAGCCGATCGCGCTCGAGGATCCCGGGGCCGGACGCAGGCACAACCGGCGCCGCGGCGGCTGACCAGGAACCAGGGCGTCGCTTCGGAACCGGGCTTCGGGAACGGGGCTTCAGCCCCCCAGCGCCGCTGCCAGGATCGCCGGATTGCCCTCTGATCCCGAGACAGGCTCGAGGCTGATCCCGAACGTTGAACCGGGCCCGAACGATGTCGAACCCCACGCACCGAGCGTGCCGACCCAGAAGCTCGTGCCGCCGGCGAAGACCATCCGACCGACCCCCGATCGCTGGCCATCCTTTTCGAGCCAGCATCGGTAGACCCGATCCTCGGGTGGAGGCGCCAGGGCCGTGGTCAACACCACCAGGTCGCGAGTCGACCACGACACGGACCCACCGCTCTTGCCATCGACGCCGCGCAGATCGACGACCCAGTGATCCGGATCCTGGAGCACGCGATCGAGGGTGGCGCTCATCGCTTCCAACGCAATGACATCGGACTCGGCGCGGCCAAGGCGCGCGTTCCCGTCAAGGATCAACCCACCGGCGACGACCAGGACCGACATCACCGCGACGAGTGGGAGGAGGCGCCGTGTGGGAGGCAGGCGCCGCCGGGAAAGGTGCGGTCCGAGCGCGAGCCCGACGCGCCGTTCCGGCGCTCGCACACCCGGTGCTTCGGGCGCCGCGTCCAATCTGATCGCGGCCAGGACCGATTCGCGCAGATGCGCCGGCGCGGTCATCGGCACCCCGTCGGTCATGTCGGCGAGGAGCACCGGCCCGGCCGGGTCGACGAGCGCTTCGTGGACGAGGGAGTGGGCGCGGTACCATGCACCGACCTCCTCGCGACAGAGTTCGCACCCGGCAACGTGATCGATGAACGCGTCTCCGGGCGTGTCGGCGGGAGCACCCCGATCGACGCTCGCAAGCTCGCGGGCCAGTTGAACGAACCGATCCGGCTCCAGGCTCAGGTCGGCGATCCGCTCGTGAGCGTCGGCGTGCTGCATCGGGGTCATCGGGTGGACCTCGGCTGGACAACGGACGGGAGTCCTTCGGGATCGGCGGCGGGTTCGGGCCGCAGATCGGGGACGTCGGCGAGGTGGTCGCGCAGGCTCGCCAACGCGCGCCGCGTACGGGATTTGACTGTGCCGATCGGGATGGCAAGGTGTTCCGCGATCTCGGACTGGCTGAGGCCCCGATCGTAGGCCAGAACCACGACCTGACGTTCCTCGGTGGGCATGCCGGCGAGGGTGTTGCGGAGGAGCGCGCGGAGCCAGCGCCGGTTGAGCGCGACGCCGGGCACATCCTCACCGTTGGCCGCGGTCGCGCTATCGATGACCGCCAACATATCCGACTGCCCTTGCTCGCGACTGATGGGCCCGGCCAGCCTGGGCCGCCTGCCCTGAGCGCGCAGGTGGTCGATCGCCCGATTTCTCGCGATCCCCAGGATCCAACCCGCCAGAGAACCTGACCGCGCATCGAATTGATGCCCGCGCCGCCAGACAGACAGGAACGCGTCCTGCACGATCTCGGTGGCTGCCTCTCGATCCCGCACAAAGCGAAGCGTCGTCCCGAACACGAGGTCCGCATATCGGTCATACACGATCACGAAGGCATCCTCATCCCGGGCCGAGATCCGCGCCGCAAGAGCAGCCTCGTCACCCTCGGCGGTGCGGGTCGGTGGCAATCGCGGCAACTCGTGCGCCATCGGCGACTGATCAGTAAGTCCGGTGTGCGCATCGACCATGATCGATCATGGCATCACGGTAACGGTGCCCTGCATGTCGCTGTGGATCAGGCATTTGTAGGCGAACGTTCCGGGACTGTCGAAGGTGTGGGCGTAGGTCTTGCCGCTGGTCAGGACACCGTCACTGCCGAAGGTCCCATCGGCGCTTGTCACCGTGTGGGAGCGCTGTCCGGTATCAGTCCACGTAACGGTCGTCCCCTTGGCAATCGTCAGGTCAGCCAGCGTGTAGCCGTTGTCGAAGATGTCGACGGAGGCTGTCGGTCCACCAGGCGCGGCAGTTGGTTCCGGGGTCGACGCGGGCGTTGCAGGTGCGGACGGCGCAGCGGTCACCTCGGCGGTCGGGGCGGCCGTAGGTTCCACTGACGGAGCGTGAAAAGTGACTCCGGGTGTCGGCGCTGCAGCGCCACCACACGCCGCGAGCCCGAACACCACGAGCAGGCCGATCATCGGGAATCGCTGACGCATCCGGAATCTCCTCTTGCATGCCCTGAACTGGGGCACCTGCCTAGAGTACGACCGGCGAATCAGATCGGATCACGGACCTGTGGGCGCGTTGGGCGCCCGCCCGACCCCTCTTGCCCGGACTTGGTCAGCGCGGTGTCATCGGGGAGGTCGGGCCGTAGACTTCCGGACTGCGCTTGTAGGCGCTCGCCTCGAGTGCGAACGCGACGTTCCGCAGTGTCGTCATTTCGGCCGCGGTGAGCGTCCGGACGGAGACGAGGGCAAGCTCCTCGTGGGTGGTCTCGAGCGCCCCGGACCATCCGACCCGAACGGTGCCGATCCCGCGCGCGTAGTACTTGTATTGATGCGCATCGGGCTGGTCGATGCTGAACTCGTCGATGATCAGCACACCGTCGTAGCAGCCGGTCGGGACGCACGTCCGCGAGTTGGTCTCGAAGACGCGTCCTCGATCATTCCAGCCAACCTCCGGTCCCCAGCCTTCGGCGTAGCTCGGGAGGCCGACGCGGGGATCCGCGGGCATCATGATCCCGGCGCTGGCGCCGCGGGTGCCCGTCAGCCAGGCGGGCGCCTCGATGAACACACCGTCCTCGTATTCCTCCGGGTACTCGCCGAGGTACCAGACACTGCCATCATCGGCCTGGGCGTAGAACGCCAGCTCGGCCTCGACCAGCTCGCCCTCGACAAAGTCCTGGTCGTAGGCGACCTGGGTCAGCACGCCATCGACGACCTTGGTGAGGTCCGTAACCGTGACGACGAGGCGATGTGGCGCCCGCTCCTCGCCGATTCCATTGAGCCCATCCCAGGTCCACTGCGTCCCCGGCGTCATCGCCAGCCACGGGTTGTCCACCCTGGTTGGATCGGAGAACTGGTCGCGGGGCAGGGTCTCGTACAGCGACTCCGTCGGATCGGGAGCCGGAGTCACCGGCGGGGGCGAAGCCGTAGCGGGCGCCGGCGAGACGGTCGGGAGCGCAGGCGCGTCCGTGACCGCGGCCACGCTCTGGAGTGGTCCCGCTGAGGAACACCCGGCCAACGACACGAGAAGCGCGATGGACGTGGCCGTGAGGCCGGTCAAGCGTCGAGTGGTCATGTGAGCTTCCTCTGGTCGGAGATGGACCGGCCGAAACGCAGGTAAAGCGACGGCAGGATGAACAGATTCAGCAGGGTGGACGTAAGCAGCCCGCCGAGGACGACGATCGCCAGCGGGTGCTCCACCTCGTGGCCCGGGAGGTCGCCCGCGATCGCGAGCGGAACGAGCGCCAGTCCTGTCGCCAGGGCCGTCATCAGGATCGGGGAAAGCCGCTCGCGGGCGCCGCGGATGACGAGCTCCGGGCCGAACGCCTCGCCCTCGAAGCGCTCGAGGAACTGGAAGTGGTTGATCATCATGATCCCGTTCCGAGCCGCGATACCAAGCACAGTGAAGAAGCCGACCAGCGAACCGAGCGAGATCGTGCCGCCGAACGCCCAGGCGGCCAGCACGCCGCCGACCAGGGCGGACGGCAGCGTCAGGAATGACAGGATCGCGAGCCGTGTCCGGCCAAAAGCGGCCTGGAGGAGCAGGAACACGCCGAGCAGGGCGATGATCGCGAAGAGCTGGAGCCGACCCTGGGCGGCCTGCCGCTCCGCGTACTCGCCGAGCAGTTCGGGGTGGTATTCCCGCGGGAACTCGATCTTCGCGAGGGCAGCCTCCACGTCGCGGATGACGGCCCCGAGGTCACGGCCACTGACATTCGCATCGACATCGATCTTCCGGGTCAGGCCCTCGTGGGCGATACCGTTCGGCGTCGGTGCGATCGTGACGGAGGCGAGCGTGCCGAGGGGGACCTGGCCACCGATCGGAACATCGATCGGGAGGGCTTCGATGTCGCTCAGGCTGTTCCTCGCGGAAGGGATCGTCCAGACGTGGACGTCGTAGGCCTTGCCGCCGTAGAAGATGTCGCCGACCTCCTCGCTGGCCAGCAGGACTGCGGCCGCTCGGCGAACGTCGCCCGGCTTGATGCCGTAGGCACGCGCCGTCTCGAGATTGACCTCGACCTGGATCTGAGGGATCTGGACCTGCTGCGACGTATGGAGATCGACGATTCCGGGGATATCGGCCAGCGCGGCCTCGACGGCGGCCGCCTGGTCACGCAGGACGCCCAGATCGGGGCCGAAGATGCGCACGACGACGGCGTCGCTCGATCCCGTGAGCACCTCGCGGATTCGTTCCTTGAGGTATGTCTGGACGTCTCTCCGAAGACCGGGATAGCCCGCAACGACCTCGCCAATGGAGGCCAGCGTGGCGTTGTAGTCCACAGACGGATCGACGCTGATCCAGTTCTCGCCGAACTCGACCCCCACCACCTCGTCGGCCATCTGGGCCTGCCCGATGTGGGACCCGCAGTTGCGGACGCCGGGGATGGTGCGGAGCTCGATGCAGGCCGCCGTGGAGACGCGGACCTCCTCCTCGATCGAGGTTCCGGGTGCCGTGACCCAGTGCATCAGGAAGTCCCGTTCCTTGAAGTCCGGCAGCAGGGATTGGCCGAGCTGCGTCCAGACGAACAGGCCGACCAGGCTGATGGCCGCGACTGACGCAAACGCGGGACGGGCCGCCCGGACGATCCGGGTGAGAAGTCGCGCGTAGTCGGCCTGCAGTCGGCGGGCGAGCGGCGATTCGTGGCGCTCGACATCAGCGTTGCGGAGGAGGATGTAGGCCATCGCCGGTGTGACCGTGAGGGCCACCAGCAGCGAGGCGAGGACGGCAAGGCCGTAGGAGATGGCGAGCGGCTGGAAGAACGCTCCGGACAGGCCCCCGATGAAGAAGATCGGGGTGATCGCGACAACGTCGATGAGCGTGGCGTAGACGATCGAGCCGCGGACCTCGAGCGAAGATTCAAGGATGACGGAGGCCGTCGATCCCGGCGTCCCATCGCGTCGATGCTGGCGCAGGCGCCGAGTGATGTTCTCGACATCAATGATCGCGTCATCGACGACGACGCCGACCGAGATGACAAAGCCCGCCAAGACCATCGTGTTGATCGTCACGTCGCGCGCGAACAGGACCAGGGCGGCGGTCATCAGCGACAGCGGGATCGCGACCAGGCTGATCAGGGCGGTTCGCCAGTCAAACAGGAACAGGATCAGGATCAGGAAGACGAGGACCGAGCCGAGGAGGAGCGCGCGAGAAAGGTTCTCGAGCGCGACCTCGATGAACGACGCGGGCCGGAAGATCGTGGTGTCGATCTCGATTCCGGTCAGGCCGGGCCGCAGCTCATCGAGGGCCGCTTCGACGCCCCGAGTCAGCTCGAGTGTGTTCGCCCACGGGAACTTCTCGACGATCAGCATGATCCCCGGGCCGTCGTTGATGACGGCGTCGCCAGCCAGGGGCTGGTGGTCCAGCTTCAGATCGGCGATGTCGCTCAGCTTGACGAGCCGGCCGTCCTTTGCCGTCAGAGTGACGTGGCCCAGATCGGCCGGCGTGATGATGGCCGGCACATGACGGATGGTCAGGCGCTGATTGACCGTATCGATGAATCCGCCGGTCGGGATCACGTTGCCCTGGGTGAATCGCAGGAGTCCCTCGTCCAGGGATGCTGCGGTCGCGGTCAGAACCGCGTCGAGCGAGATGCCGTACTCGGCGAGCTTCGCCGGCTTGACATCAACGTGGAACTGGTTGAGCTGCTCGCCCCAGATCGCGACGTTGGCAACGCCCGGGACGCTGAGCAGGCGGGAACGAATGGTCCAGTACGAGATGACCGACATGTCGAGGACCGAGAGGGTGTCCGAGGTCATGCCGATCTTCATCACCCGGCTCGTCGCCGACAGCGGCTGGATCATGAATGGCGGGGCGGCCCATGTTGGGAGGCTCGGGGTGACGGCCTCCATCCGTTCCTGGACAAGCTGACGGGCATGGAGGAGATCCGTGCCGGGCTTGAAGATCAGGAAGATCGAGGAGAGGTCAGAGACGGACTTGGAGCGGATGATGTCGAGGCCTTCGACGCCAGCAAGGGACTGCTCAAGCGGGACCGTGACGAGCGTTTCGACCTCTTCTGCGGACAGACCCAGGGAAATGGTCTGGATCTCGACGCGCGGCGGGGCGAACTCAGGAAAGACATCGACGGGTGCGCTTCCGACCTGGGCAACGCCAACGAGCATCATCCCGACTGCCGCCGCCAGGACGAGCATGCGGAAGCGGAGGCTGCCCGCGACGATGCGCCGCACGAGCCCCTAGCCTTCCATCTCGAACAGTGAATTCGGTCGCATCAGTGACCGCCGCCGACGCCTGCCTCGACCCCGTGGAATTCACTCACGCCGACGGTCACGACCTTGGTGCCGACCTCCGGACCGGCCGTCAGGAAGGCCGCGTCGCCTTCGATCCGATCGACCGTGACCGCGGCGCGAACGAAGTCGAGTCCCTGTGGGTTCGTGTAGACCCACGTGTTGCCCTCGAGGTCGTACAGGAGCGCCGAATACGGAACGACGGTTCCGGTCCGTCCGGACGGAGCGCTGGTCACCTCGATGGTCTGGACGTCGAGCCGCTTCGCGGCATCGGCGGTCAGGGTCATGAGCTTGAGGTCGGAGCCCTCGATCTTCGTGACGGTGACGGCCGCCGGCGGGGCGACCGTTGCCGCGGGCGAGCAGCCGGTCAGCGCGATGGCCGCCACGAGAAGGCCGCCGAGGATCCAGCGATTGGTGCGCCGCATGTGAACGACCTCCCGGGTCTGCTGTCGATTCATGTCAGGCCACGCTCTCGGCGGGTCGATCAAGGAGTCCACTGGCCGGGTCCGGCAGTCCGCCGGGACCCGCAAAGAGGTAGACGGACGGACTGATGAGCAGAACGAACAGGGTCGAGGTGATGAGCCCACCAATCATCGTGATGGCCATCGGGCGGATCAGCTCGAGCCCTGCGACGTCGCCGAGAATGATTGCCGGGACCAGGGCCAATCCTGTGGCCAACGTCGTGGCCATGATTGGCACGAATCGGTCTCGTGCGGCTCGTGCCACCAGGTCGGGCCCGAACCGTTCACCGGAGGCTTCGAGGGTTCGGCATCGATCAAACAGCCCCACGGCCTGCCGGATTGCCAGTCCAACCACGCCCAACCCGCCGAGGACGGTTCCGAGGGACGAGCCACCCGCAATCAGCGAACCGGCCAGTGATCCGATGAGGACCGACGGAAGCGCGATGAACAGGAGCATGGCAAGGCGCCAGCGGCCGAAGGCCGCCTGAAGCAGCAGGAAGGCGAAGATCGCGGCGCCGACGATGACCGCAAGCAGGCCCGTGAGATCCGTCTGGCGATCAGCTGCGAGCGTACGGACCTCGGCGTGGTACTCGAGCGGGAATTCGATGCCATCGAGCCGCTGCCCGACGTCGGAGGTGACCGCGGCCAGATCCCGGCCCTGCACCTCAACGGCAACATCAACGCGCCGGAAGACGCCCTCGCGGTGGATGATCGCCGGTGAGTCCGCGATTCGGACGTCCGCGACATCACCGAGCCGAACGAATGCCCCGCCTGGAGCCTGCACCGGGAGATCCTGGATCGAAGTCAGGCTCCGGCGAATTTCCGGCTTCCCCCAGACGACGACGCTGAAAATCTTCTGGTCCTGGAAGACACTGCCGACCTCGATCCCTGACAGGAGAACGGCCGCCGCCCGTCGGACGTCGCCGGCCTTGATCCCATAGGCCTGCGCCTGGTCCAGCTTCACCTCGATCTCGATGGTCGGTTCGAGGGTCGGCTCGTCGACGATTGCCCGGCTCACGCCGCCGACGGTCGCAACCGCATCGCGGATTTCGCCAGCCTTGGCTCGCAATGCGTCGAGATCCTGTCCATAGACCCGGACGACGAGGTCATCCTGGCTGGCACTCAGGATCTGCTCGACCCGCTGGTCGGAGTACGACAGGAGCGTGTGGTCGATGCCGGGGTAGCCGGCGATCACGGTCTCGAGGGCAGCGACGGTGTTGTCGTAGTCGGCCGACGGGCTGATCGTGACCCAGATCTCGCCGGAGTTCACACCGACCACCTGGTCGGACACGATCGCCCGGCCAACATGAGCGCCAACGTTGCTCACGCCGCCGACGGATCGCAGCTCTTCGCTTGCACGGGTCACCAGACGATCCATCTCCGGGCGTGATGTGCCGGGGGCGGCATCCCAGGTAATGAGCAATTGGCGCTCGCGGAACGTCGGCAGCAGTGATCCACTCATCGCCGGCATGGCGACTGACCCAGCGATCGCGATCAGCCCCACCACGACCGCGGCTCCGGTGAGGATCGATGGCCGAAAAGTGGCCATGACGCGGGAATACGTCCGATCGTAGGCACGTGGGAGCCGGCCGTGGAGGGTGGTGGCGGCCACAGTGGGCGCAGCCGCGGTGGGCGCACCTTCTGCGCGCACCTCGAGGGATGCGATCTCGGATGCGCCGAGGTCCAACAGGAGCGAGCTCAGGGCTGGCACGACCACCAGCGCCACGACCGTCGCGGCGGCAATCGCAAGCAGGTAGGCAATGGCGAAATCCGGGACGAACGTCCCGGCGATGCCCGTCGCGAAGAGCAGCGGAACGATCAGGGCGATCCCGGCGAGAGTGCCGAAGAAGAGCGACCCTCGGCCCTCCAGGGTTGCGGCCAGAACGATACCGGCACGTGTGCGGTCCGCGTCCGCATCCAGGGGCGTGCGCAGCCGCCGGGCGACCGCGTCGACGCCCGTGACGACCTCATCGACGACCATGCCGATCGCGAGGACGAGCCCGGCAACGGTAACCGCGCTGATCGTGGCGCCGAGGAGATAGAGCACCGACGCTGCCGCGGCAAGGGCCAGCGGAATCGTCACGAGCGCAAGCAGGACCGACCGCCAGTTCCGGAACAGGAGCATCAGCGCGACCATGGCCAGCAGCAGGCCGGCCAGAGCTGCAAGCGAGACGTTCCCGACGGCGCTGTCGATATAGGTCGCAGGCCGGAAAACATTCGTATCGAGCTGGATGCCGCCGAGCCCGGGCTGCAGGGCTGCGAGGGCTGCCTCGACCCCGGCCGTGACCGTCCGTGTGTCCGCGCCAGGGAACTTCTCAACCACCAGGAGGAGGCCGTCGCCGGCCCCGCCGACGATCGCGTCCCCGATCAGGGGCTGGTGATCCTCGACGATCGTCGAGACGTCGCCGAGGCGGACAATCCGCCCGCCAGTGTCCTCGGGGGCAATCGGTACCTCGGCGAGGTCCGCGGCCGAGCGGATCGGGAAGACGTGCTGGACGCCGAGGCGCTGGTTCGGGGTATCGATGAACCCGCCCGTCCCCGGCGTGGACGCATCAAGGAACGTCAGGGGCGACACCCACATGGCATTGCCTGTGGTCTCGAGGACGTGCTGGATCGAGACACGCTGGTCACGCAGCTGGTTCGGGTCGATCAGGACCTGGAGCTGTCGCTCGCGGAGCCCCCAGATCGCCACGTTGGCGACCCCGGGTACGCCGAGCAGGCGCGGCCGGACGGTCCACCGGGCGAGAATCGACATGTCGATCAGCGAGGAGTCGGCCGAGACCATCGAGACCATCAGCACGCGATTCGTCGAGGCGAGTGGCTGGAGCATCAGCGGTGGCTTCGAGACGTTGGGCAGGGCGTGCGCCTGGGTCAGCCGCTCGGCGACGACCTGGCGGGCCTGGAACAGGTCCGTCCCCGGCTCGAACTTCATGACGATGGAGGACAGACCCTCGACGGATTCGGATTCGATCGAATCGAGGAACGCGACGCCCTGCAGGAGGTCAGCCTCGAGTGGAACGGTAATCAGCTGCTCGACCTCGGTCGCCGACAGGCCCAGGGCCTCGGTCTGAACCTCGACATAGGTCGGCCCGAAGTCGGGGAGGACATCGACCGGAACCTTTGGCAGCTCGAGGGTTCCGAACACCATCAGGCCGACCGCCAGGCCGGCGACCAGGACGCGGAAGCGAAGGCTCCAGCCGACGATCGTGCGGGTCATGCGCGGCCGACCGGCGCGCGGTGGCCCGTGACCGTGCGCAAGGTGCGCGCCATCGTCGTCGACATCCGGTCTTCCTCCGCTCCACTCGATGGCGACCGGGCCGCTTGCCGGCTACCCCCGTCCTCCTCGTAGGCCGCAGATCGACCGTTCGGTGAACGGAGGACTGGTTGGGGACCAATCGCGACCCCACTGGAAGGAGCGCGACCGTACAACGCGGCACGATCCATCGTCAATGCGATTCGGTGCGTCCGGGCAACGAAACCGGATACCCGTCCGCGGTCTGATCAGGCCGACGCGGCCTCGATCTCCAGCGTTCGGCGGGCCACGAACGCATCGATGGCCTCGGCCCTCGCCTGGTCCATCGGCGGAGGCTCGAATTCGGCGAGGAGCTGCTTCCAGATCCCGTTCGCGCGCTCCGCAGCGGTTCGTGATCCGTCATCCTGCCACGTCTCGAAGTTCCGCCAGTCGGACAGGATGGGCTGGTAGAACGCGTGCTCGAACCGTTCGAGGGTGTGGGCCGCACCGAAGAAGTGGCCGCCGGGCCCGACCGCCGCAATCGTGTCCACGCCGATCTCGGCCTCGTCGATCACGAGGGGCTGGAGCACCTCGGACATCATCTGCAGAATCTCGGCATCGAGGATGAGCTTCTCGTACGACGCGGTCAGCCCGCCCTCGAGCCAGCCCGCGCCCTGGTAGAGCAGGTTGACCCCACCCATGACCGCGCCCCAGACCGCCATTTCCGACTCGTACGCGGCCTGCGCGTCGACCACGTTCGAGCCGGTGACATTGGACGACCGGAACGGAAGTCCATAGCGCCGAGCGAGCTGGCCAGTGGCGAACGCCGCCTTGACATATTCGGGCGTCCCGAACGCCGGTGAACCCGTCCGCATGTCGACATTCGAGGTGAAGCCGCCATAGACCACCGGCGCGCCTCGTCTGGCGAGTTGGGTCAGAACAACCATGAACAGGGCTTCGGCGTTCTGCTCGGTCAGGGCGCCCGCGATCGTCGCCGGGCTCATCGCCCCAGCCAGGGTGAACGGCGTAGCGACCACGGCCTGGCCATGGATCGCCATCTCGATGAGGCCGTCGGACATCGGGCCGTCGAGCCGGAGCGGTGAGTTCGAGTTAATGATCGTCATGAGGCTCGGCTCGCGCACGAGGGTCTCGCGGCTGACACCCCTGGCCAGCCCCGTGATCTCGATGGCGTCGTCGACGGGAATCCGCCCAAAACCCAGGCACTGCCAGGTCTTGTCGAGGTTCGAGGCCAGAATCCGGTACATCTCGAGATGGCGGGTGGGAACGGGCAGATCGTTGGGTTCGAGCGGGCCCCCCGCCTCCATGTGGATGACGTCGAGGGAGCCGATCAGGCGCACGTAGTCCACGAAGTCAGCGGCATTGCCGGGCCGGCGACCGCGATCGAGATCGCTCACGAAGGCAGGTCCCCCGACCGAGGTGAACACCACGTTGCGTCCGCCGATCTCCACGTGCCGCGCGGGATTGCGGGCATGTAGCCGAAACTCGCTCGGGGCGGTGACGATCGTCTCCTCGACCATCGCCGGATCCAGACGGACGCGCCTCGAGGTCCGATCGACCTGCGCGCCGGCGGCCGCGAGAAGGTCGATCGCGCGATCGCCGAGCACTTCAAGGCCGACCTCGGCGAGGATGCGGAGCGAGGCACGGTGAATCGTCTCGATCTGATCGACGGACAGGATCTCAACGGGCCGATACGGGTTGGTCAAGGTCCGCCACGGGAGGCGCTGCACGCCACCACTCGTCCGCCGCTCGCGGCGCCGCATGGCGGTCACCCGGCGAGCGCCCGCTCCACCGGATCGGTCGAGTTGCCAGTGGCCGTGACGGCGTCGGCGCCGACGCGACCCCACCCGGCACGGGCGGTCGTGGCGCCGGTCAGGGCGGGCCAGCCCTCGCGCTCGAGAAGATCGAGGGTAGCCATGGCGGCGGCCAGCGATCCGGCCACGTGGTCCCGGGCTATGCCGGACAGGCGACCACCTTCAACCTGACCCTCGAGTCGTGCGGCTACCTCGCTCGCCTGTCGTGCGGCTCGCGCGATGTCCTCGGCTCGGTCGGGTTCCAGCCCATGCTGGAGCTGGATCCGGGCGACGCCGGCACCCGGCTGGATGGCCGCGACCGTCGCTGCCCAGCCCGTGGTCTCGTCCTCAACTGGTTCGACGAACGCAAGCGGGTACCCGTCGTAGATCGCGCGACGGAGCGCGATCTCCGCAAGCGCACGGGCCGGAGCGTCCGGCTCGCCGGCGAACCAGACCGGGAGCGCCCCGACGATGACGTTCGCGGCGGGGATGCCACAGGCCCTGGCGGTCAGGACCGCCAGGGCCTGAAGCGCAACCGATCGGCCGGAGAGGGTGGCCGGATCGGCATTGACCCCCACATCGAGGTCCGGGGCGACCATCAGTGGGCCGGCGTCGATGTGGACCATCACGCCAGCCCGTCGTGCGACGCGGACGGCAAATGCGAAGTCAACCAGCGCGCGTTCCGGATCGACGCCCGTCACGAACATCTCGCGCATCGGACCGAGCTCAAGGACGTCGGCGCGTTCGAAGGCTGCGACGATGGCACCTTCCGGGCCGGCGAGTGCCGTCGGCGCGATCGCGAGCCGAACGTAGGCACCACGTTCAGCAGCGGCCCGATCGAGCACCTGCCGTAGCTGAGACAGACCGCGCTGGCTCCCGGCAGGCGTGTTCTCGGGATCACCTTCAGGTCCCCGAGGGCGCCAGTGGACGTCCTGACCGAGCTGGCCGAGGCGAATCGCGAGTTCGCGCGTCGCGGGGACCTCCACGCGAGCCAGGTCGAACCCGGCACGCACCAGGTGATCCGCCTCGCGCTCGGCAGCCTCGATCGACGGTTCGTGGATGGTCGCGCCGATCCACGGCTGGGGGCGATCGTGGAGCAGGTCGATCAGTTCGCCGCGGGCGACGCGATTGGCATCGATCCGATCAACGGCAGCGACTGCGAGGCGGGACAACAGGTCCGCAGCCGCTGCGTACCGCTCCGGCTCGGCCAGCAGCTCCGACTCGAGCTGCAGGTCGACGGATCCGGCGGCGACGTCCAGGGCCAGCTGTTGCGGGTTCGTGTCGTACTCGAGGAGGGCCATCGCAAACGGAAATCCGATGCCCATCGCAAGCCGGGTGGCCTGTCCATCCACGTACCGATCGACCACCTCAGCGGCCAGTGGCCTGCCTTCGCGGTCGAGTCCGGTGACGCCGATGAGCCGGAGAATGGCCCGCTCGCGCCCGAGCGAGGTTGCTCCCATGGCGACGCGCGCGAGGCGCGAGGCCACCGTGCCGGCGCGCTCAAGGAGCGCCTCGCGTTCTGGCTGGAATTCCCCCGGGCCGATCGACGGCATCATGGCCAGAGCATACGGGCGGACATCACTCGCGGTCGGCCCGAAGCGGGCCCTGACGTGCGGGCGGACCCTCGCGCGCTGGCGGGCCCTCGCGCGCGGGCGCGCCTATCCAGACGTGCCCATCGGCGAAGCGTTCCGCCTTCCAGATCGGCGCACGGGCCTTGGTCTCGTCGATCGCGTAGGCCGCAGCCGCGAACGCGTCCGCCCGGTGCGCCGAGCAGGCCACGATGGCGATCGAGGCCTCGCCCAGCGGAACCGTTCCGGTTCGATGGACGATCGCCAGCCGCTCCACGCCGAAGCGATCGTGGATCTCATCCGCGATTTCCGACAGGACCCGAAGGGCGAGCGGCTCCAGCGCCTCGTAGTCGAGGGATTCAACGGCACGCCCGGTGTGCTTCGCGGCTTCCCCCTCCTGGCCCGGGGCTGGCGTTCCCGGCGTCGCCCGGGTGACGCCGAGGAACCCCACCACGGCACCGTCGGCCGGCGTTGCAAGCCGTTTCGTGAGGTCGGCGAGGATGGACGGCGCAAGTGGTTCGGCCTGGAGCTCGAGGATCCGACGAGATCGTTCGTGGGGACTCATCCGGTCGCTGCCTCCGCTGACGGGCGGGATCATCGCCACCTCATCCCCATCAGCAAGCTGCTCATCGGCGCTGGCGTAGACGCTATTTCGGGCAAAGCGTACTGACGCCCGACCCGGGGCCAGGACCGGATGCAGGTCGACGAGCGCGGACCACGCATCCTCGATCGTCGCCCCATCCGGGAGCTCCAGACCCACTTCTCGAGTCCCTGCCAGCTCACGCTGGACGGCGAACAGACGGACGCGGACGCGCAAGGTCACGGCCGCCAGGTGACCACGAGGAGGCCGTCCCCGATCGGAAGGATCGTCCCGCTGAAGCGCCGATCGCCGAGCACCCACTCGCAGAATGCTCGGAGCGCTGCGGTCCCGTCGTCGGCCCTGGCCGGCCGGGACCCTGAAGTCCGGCCGCTCCACAGGACGTTGTCGGCAACGATCACGGCCCCGGGCGCCAGACGCGGGATGAGGGCCTCGAGATAGCGGGCGTACTCGTCCTTCAGGGCATCGATGAAGACCATGTCGAAGGGTCCGGCGAGGGCCGGATCGGCCGAGGCAAAGGCATCAAGGGCGGGCGCGTTCACGACAACGATCCGATCGTCCGGAACATCCGCCGTCCGCCAATGATCGCGCGCGTCGCTCGTCCGTTCGGTGTTCGGGTCAATCGTCACGATCGTTCCATCGGCCGGCTGGGCGAGCGCCATCCAGAGCGTGGAGTAACCGATGGCCGTTCCGACCTCACAGATCCGCCGGCGATCCGAAGCGAGGACCCCGAGGACGCGACCGGCATCACGATCAAGGATGGGAATCCCGGTCGGGGCGGCAGCCGCTTCGATCGCCTCGAACGCCGGGTGGAGCCGCTGGGCAAGGGACTCAATCCAGGCGCTGTCTGCCTCACCCGGGAACCACGAACCGTCGGATCGCATGACGCCTCCCTAGACCAGCAGACCGGCGCCGAAATACAGGCCGGACGCAAGGATTGTGCCGGACGCGATCGTGCCGACGCTGATGTACAGGAGCCCGGTTGCCGACTCCATGGAGCGGCTGCGGGCGGTCTGGATCGCCGCCCAGCAGACAACGAGTGGGAACACGATTCCTACGATGAGCCGAAGCCAGACGAACAGTGCCCACGAGCCCGTCAGCGCGCTGAAACCGGCGGTGCCGGACGGCCCGAGTCCGACTGCCGTGGCCCCGACGAAGAGGACCAGCTGGGCAGCCACGATCCCGGTCAGGAGGCGTGAGAACAGGATGAGCGGGCCTTCGCCCAGCTTCGGCGTCACGAGATACCAGTGGCCGAGGATCATCGCCGCGAGCACCCCGCCCGTCGCACCCGCCAGGAGGGTCAGTTGCACGAACAGGGCCAGCGCTCCGCCGGCCGACCCACCCCAGCTGATGGCTCCGGCCGCGAGCGCAACGAAGCCCGCGGCCAGACCGCCCAGTCCCAGGATCCGCGCGCGCCGGTCACGCCGTATCGAGACGACGAAGGCGAAGGTGAGCACGACGAGAGCCACGAGCGCGGTCCTGCGGATGTCATCCCATCCGATGTCGCCGACGAGCACGCCACCGCCACGCGGCAAGGTGTCGTCGGAGAGAACGGCCAGGATGGCCAGAAGCCCGGAGCAGAAGGCCGTGAATCCGAGGTAGCCACGAGTGGCATCCGTTCGAAGCCGACCGAGAACCACCGCCCCGAGCGACCCGATGGCGAGGCCCGCCAGCACCGTCCAGTTGATGTAGGCGAGGTTCTCGGCGATCCGTTCGGCGGGCATCGACCGAGTGTACGATGGGCGAGGAGGTACCCCATGCGCCGCGAAGGTGAGACGGCCATCACGTGGTTCGGTCACGCCTGCATCGAGATCGTGAGCCCCGGCGGGAAGGTCGTGCTGATCGACCCATGGTTCGCGAACCCGATGAGCCCGCGCGCACCGGAGACTGTCGATCGATGCGATCTCATGCTCGTGACTCATGGCCACAGCGACCACCTCGGCAACGCCCTCCAGATTGCCTCACGAACGCGCCCGGCCTGGCCGGCTATTCACGAGCTGTCGCTCTGGCTGGCCCGGAACTACGCGGGCAAGGACGATGTGATCGGCATGAACAAGGGCGGAACCGTCGAGGCCGCCGGACTGCGCGTGTCGATGACCGGCGCCGATCATTCGGCCGGTGAGTGGAACGCGGGCGGGGAGACGACCTTGTACCTCGGCGAGCCGGCCGGCTTCGTTGTCGAGCTCGAAGACGGGACCCGGATCTACCATGCCGGCGACACGGCCCTGTTCGGGGACATGCGCCTGATCAAGGAACTTTGGCACCCGGATGTCGCATTGCTGCCGATCGGCGGTCACTTCACGATGGATCCTGAAGCGGCGGCGATCGCCGTCGAATATCTGGGCGTCGCCCACGTGATGCCGATCCACTACGGGACGTTCCCGATTCTGGCCGGTACACCGGATCGCCTCCGTGCCGGCCTCATGGCACGGGGGCTCGACTCCGTCACCGTCCACGCCCCGCGCCCCGGTGAGATCGTTCATATCTGAGCCGCATCGCCAGATCTGAGTCGGATCGCCCGACGCCGGGCTCCATGCCCACCGGACCCACCCGACCCACCGAGCCCGCCAAGGGTCCCGGTACCCGATGGGAACATTGGGTGGATGCGCACTGGCACCACGACCTGCGATACAGGTCCTGACGTTTTCGATCCGCCGGGGAATGCATGCAGCCCGATCCACCAGACTCGAGCACACCGTTCGATGAGTTCGGCGAGGGCCGCCACGGCCTGCGCTCGGTCAAGGTTCGGCTTGCCCTGACGCTGATCGCGGTGGCGATCCTTCCGCTCGCCGCGTTGGCCCCGTTGGCGCGGTCGGTCCTCGACGATCCCCGGATCGCCCAGCGAGAGCGACTGAACGCGCAGAGTGCGCACATGGCGACCGAGGCCCGACATCGACTCGAGGATGTGCGCGCCACAATGTTGGCGGTGTCTTCCGTACCCACCATCCGCGCGGCGCTGGAGCCCGGCGCAACGGCCAATACCCTTGCTGCCGCAGCTCAGGACCTGGACCCGATCCTGGACGTGCGGACCGGGCTCGTCGGTGCCGTTGCGGTACTCAATGGCTCGGGCGCTGTGCAGGCACAGGTCGGAAACGCGGCCGCCGACATGACGAGCATCCCGATCCCGCGGCCGGGTGCTTCGGCATTCCGGCTCGTTCCGGCCAGCCGAGATCAGCCCGCCCGATTCGTGATCTCGGTCGGCGTCCCTGGAAGTGCCGAGGATCGGCCCGCGGGATCGGTGATCGCCGAGGTGCCAGTCCCGAAGATGCTGGCCTGGATGAACGCGACCTTCGCGACTTCATCGGAGCGACTCAGTGTTCTGGACCTCGACGGTCACGAACTCGCCGGGATACAGACGACCCACCGATCGCCGGCAAGCCTGGAGCCCGGGATCGAATTCACTGCCGAGCCGTCGCTGAAAGCCACCGGGATTTCGGATCTGGGGATCCCCGGCGTCCCGGGTTTGCAACTGGTTGGGACCGCTCCGCTGACCGTTGCAGTGCTGGCGCTCCCGGCAATCACGACGCTCCTCGCCCTCGCTTGCCTGCTCGCCGTATTCGTGGTGCTGATGGGCCGCCGGATCCTCGCGCCGGCCGCTGCCCTCGAGGAACAGCGCGCAACATTCCAGAGCCTCTACCTTTCCGCTCGAGCGGCTGCCCTTCAGGACCACCTGACCGGCCTCGGCAACCACCGTGCGTTCCAGGAATCACTGGGCCGAATGGTCGAACGGTCCCGCCGCCACGGCCATCGCTTTGCGCTCGTGATGTTCGATATTGACGAGTTCAAGCGGGTCAACGACACGCGCGGCCATGCCATTGGTGACGACCTCCTGGTGGAGGTTGGTTCGTTGATCCGGGCTGCCATCCGTGCCTCGGATTCGGGGTTCCGAATCGGCGGTGACGAGTTCGCGCTGATCCTCGCCGAGTCCGATGCCGAGGGCGCCGCGATCACCGCCCGCCGCATCCTCGGCCGCGGGCTCGAGGATCGAGCAACGGGCGAGTACCGTGGCCCGATCTCGTTCAGCGCGGGAATCACCGCGTGTCCGGACTATGGAACCAGCCGTGTCGAGCTGACCGGACAGGCCGACGCGGCCCTTTACCGGGGCAAGCGGGCCGGCCGGACCATCGTGTCGATCTACGACCCGGCCCAGGATCGCGGTCACCTCGATGAGACGATGCGTTCAGAGCTCTCAGCCGCGGTCTCGGCGGTCATCGAGTCCGGGTCCCTCACGCCGGTCTACCAGCCGATCGTTCACCTCGAGACCGGTCGCATCCTCGGCTACGAGGGCCTCGTCCGGGTGGACCCGTCCTCGGGCTTTCCTCATACCGGCGCCCTGTTCGACGCCGCCGAGGTTGCAGGCCGCGTGCTGGATCTCGACCGCGCAGCCCTCGACGTCGTCCTGAGGGGAGCGAAGGAAGTCCCCCCGCTCACCCTGCTCAGCGTCAATGTATCGCCGCGCAGCTTTGAGGCGCCCGAATTCAGTGCCGCGGCCTTCCTGGCGATCCTTCGGCGGCACGGGATCGCCCCCGAGCGCGTGCTCCTCGAGTTGACCGAACGGGACGTGATCCGCGATCCGGATCGACTCCGGGCTGCGATTCACGCGCTTCAGGATGCAGGGATTCGCGTGGCCGCCGACGACGTCGGTGCGGGCAACGCGGGTCTGCGTCTGCTGAGCCAGTTCCGGTTCGATGTCGTGAAGATCGACCTGTCCCTCGTCCAGGGCGGCGCTGGCGAAGTCCAGACCTTGTCCGTCCTGAGCACGCTCGTCGATCTCGCACGCCGCTGGGGAGCGCTGACGATCGCGGAGGGCGTCGAGACCGCCGAACAACTCCAGATGATCCGCGTCCTGGACATCGATGCCGGCCAGGGCTATCTACTGGGTCGGCCATCAGCGGAAGTGACCGACGTGGACCTCGACCTCGACAAGCTCGCCGGGTCGGCGGCACCTGCGCATAACTCGACCACCGCGCCGCGGCCGATGCCGACGCGCCCATCGTTCGACATCCTCCCACCGGTCCACGTCGCGGCGCACACCGCCGCGTCCGTCATGGCCGGGCCGCTCCCGAGCCCGTTTCGGCACAACTGAACAC
>JANMNF010000360.1:0-2965 GCA_031373765.1 Chloroflexota bacterium | reverse complement strand
CGACGGCCAAAGCGCGGCAGGCGGCTTATCAGGCGCGAGCCGTCAACCTCGCAACCGGCGTTTTGGCTCCGCTCAACGACGTGGCCCGTCGAGTATCGCTGGGAGTCCTCGGCGCGGCCGGGATTGCGTTTGTCGCGGGACTCGTCTTCCGAGAACCCCTGGTGAGCCTGATCGTCGGAGCAGGACTCTGTGCCGGTGTGGCGGCGGTTGTCTCGCGCCGCCTGCTCGACCCGGACCTGCGTGCCGCCATCGAGCTCCGCAACGATCACGACTGCCATGAGCGTGCCGAGTGGAAGGCGGACACCAGGACCTCCATGCCGCGCACCCCGCGGGCCGCCGCTCAATGGCTGCTGGCTCATCCACGCGAGCGCGGGCGCGCGGCCCTCCTCGTCGCCCTCGGAAGGCTCGATGAAGCGGATCAGGCGATTGCCGAGGTCGAGCCTCGGACGCCGGAGGAGGCATTCGGCCTCGACATACTTCGACAGACACGATGCCTCCTAGCAAACGATCCGGTCGATGTCGCTGCCCTGCACGAGCAGTGGCTCAAGTTGCCGATCTCGCGCGAACGGCGCCATCGCCGGCAATGCCTCGCGCTGCTCGACGCCCAGGTGGCGTTTGACGCTCGCCGCGCCCCGCTCGTGGCGCTCGCGACAGGTCGCGCCGAGGCTGGCGAGGTGCATCGCACGATGCGGATCGAATGGATCGTTGGTCAATGGGTAGTCGCCGCGGCGCTCCTCGTATGCGCTGTGACAATCGTCGTCGGCGCGATCGTCGCTTGAGACTCACCAGGATCTGAGCCCGCGACGAGCCAACCGGGTGCCTTATCAGGCGGCGAACAGCTCGAACACCGGGTGCCCGGCGGCGGCTTCGACCGGATCGTTGAGGACCTCGGGACCGGCGACCGTGAAAAGCAGCTCCACGAACCGCCGCCCGAACCAGGGTAGGGAGGCGATGAACGCCGGCAGCGTGTCCCGGTAGAAGGCGAGCGCCGCGTCAGCGTCCAGCTCCGTGGTGCGAACCTGCTCCGATCGGCCGCCGTGACGGATCTCGCCCTCGCCGGCGGTGCGGAGGTTGCGGACCCACTGGACGTCGCCGTAGGCGGCGATGATCCAGCGCCGACCCTCGAACTCAGCAATCGCAACGGGCGCGGATCGTGGCAGCCCGCTGGTCCGGCCGCGAACGGTGAGCAGCATGTTCGGGCCCATCGGCATGCCGAGCCGAAGCACGAGGCGGGTGAGGGGATTGGAGGCGCGCACGAACGCCGGAGCCTGGGTCATCGGAAGTCCTCGGTCACGTTGTGAGTGGTTAGGATCGTCAATGGGTTGACGGTACCTGCTGAGGAAACGTGACCGAATGACCGATGCCGACTGGCTCGCCGATCGCTTCGAGGCCCACCGCAGCCACCTGCGGGCGGTCGCGTACCGCATGCTCGGTTCCGTGGCCGAGGCCGACGACGCGGTGCAGGAAGCGTGGCTGCGGCTCAGCCGCTCCGATGTCGACGAGGTGCGCGATCTCGGCGCCTGGCTCACGACCGTGGTCGCCCGGCTCTGCCTGGACCAACTCCGTGTCCGGAACGCCAGGCGGGAGGACGAGTTCGATGCCAGCGTCCCGGATCCGATCATCTCGATCATCGACACCATCGACCCGGAGCACTCCGCGGTCCTGGCTGACTCGGTCGGCCTGGCGATGCTCGTGGTCCTCGACCGGCTCGCCCCGGCCGAACGGCTGGCGTTCGTCCTCCACGACGTCTTCGGGCTGCCATTCGAGGAAATCGCCCCAATCGTCGAACGATCGGTCATCGCGACCCGAAAGCTCGCGAGCCGCGCCCGTCAAATGGTTCGCGGCGTCGATCCCGACAGCCCAACCTCGATTCCCGGGCGTGCGTCGATCGACCGCCAGCGGGCTGTGATTGCGGCGTTCCTCGAGGCTTCTCGGAACGGTGACCTCGAGGGCCTCGTCCGCATCCTCGATCCCGACGTGATCGTCCGCGCCGACGCCGGCCCCGGCGGCTCCCCAGCCGGCCGCAGCCAGGTCATCCGCGGTGCCGAAGCCGCTGCCCGCTCCGCCCTCGCCTTCCGTCGTCTGGCCGCCGGCGCCCGCGAGGCCCTGATCAACGGAACCCCCGGCTACGTCGTGTTCGACGGCGACCGCCCTTACGCCATCCTCGGGTTCACGATGCGCGAAGACCGGATCGCGGAGCTGGAGATCCTGCTCGACCCGGCGCGGCTGGCGGGGCTGGATCTGTCGGCCGTGAGGGCTGCGACGTGATTGCGGGGGCACGTTCATGGATCTGACATGGTCAGGCCATGGACCGTTAGGTGCCTATACCTCGCCTTCGAACCACGAAGCATCGACGCGTTTCACGTCGTAGCGTCTCTGGGCACGAACGCCGACGTCGTGTTCGTACATAAGACGTGTGAGCGCGGCACCGTCGATGATCACGATCCGCCTGGTAATTCGACCGACATACTCGCGGGCATCTTCGGTGAATCGAGAAGTCGTAATGAATACGCCCTTCGTCGCTCGCTGGCCCTCCATGCTGCCAGCGAACGCCTGGAGGTCCGGGCGTCGAACTGGACGATCGGGCGCCCACCGCTTGGCCTGGATGTAGACGGCATCCAAACCAAGCTTGTCCTCATCGATGACGCCGTCGATCCCGTCATCGCCTGACTTTCCAACGTGGCGGGCCGAGTCCGCGGATCCCGCTCCCCCGTAGCCCATTGCTACGAGAAGTCCAAGGACGAGCTGCTCGAAGAAGGTAGGGCTGCTAGCGAGAATGTGGTCGAGCAGATCGGCTTCCACAGTTCGTCGCAGCGCGAGATATGTCGCGTCGAGCAATTCTTCAGGGTCCTGCTGAGGGATCTCCCCGGATACTGTTGGCGCACCCTGCGCGCTGCTCTTTCGGAATGCTTCGAATTCGGGAAACTCGGCGAGGAGTTTGACGTCAACACGGTCGACGTTCCGG
>JANMNF010000355.1:0-5886 GCA_031373765.1 Chloroflexota bacterium | reverse complement strand
GTGGCGAAGCCTGCCTCGCTGATCGACAGGTAGTAATCCCACATCCGGATGAAGCGTTCGTCAAAGCCCTGCGCCCGGACCGCCTCGAGCTGGCCGAGGAAGTTCGATCGCCAAGTAGCGAGAGTCCGCACGTAGCTCGCCGCGATGTCGTCCGCTGATCGGATCACCAGGTTCGTCTTGTGGAGCGAGCGCTCGATGGCCGCGAGCGATGGCAGGAAGCCACCAGGAAAGATGTACGTCTGGATCCAGTTCGCACCGCGTCGCTGCGGCTCGTACGTCACATCCGGAAACGCGATGGTCTGGAGTGCAAGCCGGCCCCCGTCCTTGAGGGCACGGTCGCAGACCCCGAAGTAGGTCTCGAAGAACTCGGCGCCGACGGCTTCGAGCATCTCGATCGAGACGATCGCGTCGTAGGTACCCTCGATTTCCCGGTAGTCGCGCAGGAGCACGGTGACGAGATTCGACAGTCCCGCGTCGCGCACTCGCTCCGAGGCGAGGTCGTACTGGGCCTGGGATATGGTGACGGTCGTGACCCGACAGCCAAGTTCACCCGCCGCGTACAGGGCGAACCCGCCCCAGCCGGACCCGATCTCCAGGACATGCTGGCCGGTGGTCAGGCCCGCTCGCTCGGCAAGTAGCCGGTACTTGTTCCGCTGGGCGTCGGCCAGACTCTGGTCGGGCGAGGCGAACACCGCGCTCGAGTAGGTGAGCGTCTCGTCGAGGAACAACCGATAGAAGTCGTTGCCGAGGTCGTAATGGGCCGCGATGTTCTTGCGGCTCTGGCCGAGGGTGTTTCGCCGCGCCCGATGGGCAACGGTCTTCTGGAGCCGAAGCGGCAGCCGCCACCAGCCACCCGTCAGGCCCAGCGCATCGCGATTGAGCGACGCGAGCCGGAGGAGCGCCGGCAGGTCCGGGCTGGACCACGAACCGTCCATGTAACCCTCTCCGGCTCCGGTGTCGCCGCCGAGGAACATTCGGAGGGTGGCCGCCGAATCGTGGATCTGGATCTCCGCCCATCGGTCGGAACCGGTATCGCCGAATTCGCGAGTCCCTCCGTCAGGCATCACGACCCGGAGCCGGCCGATTCGCCAGCGCGCGGCTGCCGCCAGCATGATCCGCTCGGCCGCTCGGGCGACGAACGTCCGCCGCGCAGGCAACGATCGGTATGGGGCCGTGCGCTCGCTCACGACGAGGCCTCGCCGGTCCGCCGCGAGACGGGCCCGGCGGCTGCATGATCAGTCGGCCATGCCGACCCACCGCGGTGTCGGGCGACCGCCTCGCCGTGGCGGAAGAACGTCGCGCCGCGCAGCCACAGCCGGATCGCATGCAAGTGGATCATGGCGATCGTCTTGTGGGTCACGAACGGGTGCCGCAGGAGCATCCGGACCACCATCCTGTCGGTCAGCGGACGGCGACGCAGGACCAGACTCGTGCTCAGGAGCGGCTCGCCGTCCTGCCGCTCGTTGATCGCGATCCGCACGCCGGAGGCGTCATCGCGGACGTGCACAGCGTACCGCCCCTCCATGTCGATGAACGGGGACACGTAGAAGGCCTTGTCCATCGCCGCCGTGAATGGTCCCCCCACCGCGCTGGCGCGCAGCGTGTAGAGATGCCGTTCGCCGTGCGTGTTGTGGACCTCGACCACCACGACCGCCAGGTCGCCGGCCACATCGCGGCAGAGGAAGAAGCTGGCAGGGTTGAAGACGTATCCGAAGACACGCGGATTCGTGATCAGGGTGATCTGCCAGCCCGACGGATCTTCGCCCACGGTGCGGAGATGGTTCCGGATGTCGACGTCGATCGACGTCGCCGGGACGGGGAGATGGTCGGCGTCGCGGAAGCCAAGGACCGCCCGCCGGTTCCGCCCGAACAGACGCACCCGTGCCCCGACGGCGGGGAGTTCCGCGAGATCCAGGGCGACGTAGAAGACGTCGTGTTCGAGTTCGTAGACGAACGGGCGGGCCCGACGATGACGAACCTTGCCCTCGAGCAGATGCGATTTCATGCCGCCCGCTCCTGGTCCGTTGAACCGGCTTCGGCCCCGATCAGGGCGGCGACGTCGAACCCGGAGCGGCAACCGTCCTCGTGGAACCCGTAGCCGAGGTGGGCGCCGGCGAACCACGTCCCGCGATGGCCCTGCATCTCCACGAGGCCGGCCTGAGCTTCGAGGGTCTGGAACGTGTACATCGGATGGCTGAACGCCCGCTCCACGATGACGCGCTCGGGCCGGACGCGGTCGCCCGGGTTGACTGAGACACAATACTGGGCTGGCCCGGCCAGCGACTGGAGGCGGTTCATGTGGTAGGTCATGGTGAGGGCGTCCCCAGGACGCCGGCAGTCCGGCGTGTTGATGTTCCAGGAGCCCCAGGCGCGGGCATTACGCGGTAACACCCGATCGTCCGTGTGGAGGACGACCTGATTCGTCGAGTATTCGAACCCTCCGAGCACCCGACGCTCGCGGTCATCGGCGTCGTGGAGGAGCGCAAGCGCGTCGTCGGCATGCGTCGCCATGACGACCGCGTCGAACCGCGTGGCCGTTCCGTCCGCCGTTCGGACGATCGCGCCCGAGGCGTCGCGAGAGACGCGGACAACCGGGTTCCCGGTTCGGACCGATCCTGCAGGCAACGTCGCGATGAGGCGCCGGACGTACTCCCGCGATCCGCCCTTGATCACTTGCCACTGGATCGCGTTGCCGAAACCGATCAGGCCGTGGTTATCCAGGAAATGGAGCAGGTAGTCGGCTGGGAATTCGAAGATCCGGTCGGGTGCCGTGGACCACACGGCCGCGACGATCGGCACGATGAAGTGCTCCCGAAAGCCACTGCCGTACCGCCGCTCGGCGAGCCACGCGCCCAGGGTCAATGTCGTGGCGACCGGACCGTCGAGGGTCGCACGCGCATCGCGATAGAAGCGGGCCACGTCGCCAAACATGCGCAGGTGCGTCGGGCTGAATGCCGCGCGAGCGTCGGGCACGAAACCTCTCGCGCCCCTCGAGCTGAAGGCGATCCCGCAGCGGTCGCAGGACGATCCGAGCGACATGTCGCTGCGCTGCGTTTCGACGCCGAGCTCGGCGAGCAGTCCGATGAACCGCGGGTAGGTCGCCTCGTTGTAGACGATGAAGCCAGTGTCGACGTTCACGACACCATCGCGCGTCGGGACCTCGACGGTCTTGACGTGACCTCCAGGCTCGGAATCACCTTCGAAGACGGTGACATCGTGCTCCGATCGCATCGCATAGGCCGCCGTGAGCCCACTCACGCCCGACCCGATGACGGCGATCTTCATCGGTCGCCGCTCGCCTGGCTCTCGGTCGCCGCTCGTCCGGCCGCCTGCGCACGCTCATCGAGCGCGCGCTGCATGCCGCGGAGGGCGTCGCGCCCGATCTTGGCGAATGCGCCGCCGAGGAACGGCTCTGCGAATCGAAGGAGCCCTCGGAGCCGGATGTCGGCCATGTAGTCGATCCGGGTACCTCCCGGCGTCGCCTCGAACCGGATCTCGTCGACGGCCTGAACGCTCGAGCCCTCTCCCGTGAGGACGACCGTGGTCGGCGCCTCGAAGGTCGAGATTTCGTAGTCCATCGGAACCACGTTGCCGCGCATGCGGACACCGAGACGATACCGAGATCCGAGGCCCGTCGGACCGTCGGTGCTTCGCTCGGACGTCGCCACGCCGGGGTCCCAGAGCCTGGCATTCGAGAAGTCCGCCACGAAGGCAAATGCGTCCTCGATGGGCAGGGACGTGGTGATCTGTTCGCGCAGCACTGGCATGTGATTGCTCCGTTCTGGCCGGCATTCCGGACCCCTCACCCGACTGGTGAGCGTGCGACCCGGCCGCTCGTTTCGTGTGGCTCGAACCCTACCCGCACCGGTGAGCCTTGTCAAGCCTTTGTACAAGGTCCGTAACATCTGGTAGGGTCTGACCATGAACCTTGCAGATGCCATCGACGCCATCGTCGAACTGTCCGTCGTGCCGAGCTTCACGCGGGTCGGGCCGGCCATCCGCCGTCGCCTCTACGACTGGTCGGACCCGGAACCCGGATCCCTGAGCGGGCGGACGGCCCTCATCACAGGCCCGACGTCCGGCCTGGGCCGGGCGGCGGCCGAGGACCTCGCGAGGCTCGGGGCACGGGTCGTTCTCGTCGGTCGAAGCGCGGATCGGATGGCGCGCGTCCGCGACGACCTGGTCGCCGCCTGTGGCGACGACCGGTTCCCGATCGTGGTCGCGGACATGGGGTCGCTGGATTCCGTGCGCCATGCGGCTGCCGAAGTCCGGGCCACCGAGACGCGGCTCGACATCGTGGTGGACAACGCCGGCGCGATCTTCCCGGAGAGAACGGTCGGACCAGACGGCATCGAAGCAACGCTCGCGGTCCTAGTCGTCGGGCCGTTCACCCTGATCGGCGGGCTCCTCCCTCTGCTGCGCGCGACCACCGGGGCCAGGGTGATCGCGATGACGTCGGGTGGGCAATACACGCAGGCGCTCGACCTCAACGACCTGCAGTCCGAGCGGGCGCCGTATTCCGGGGCGCTCGCGTATGCCCGCGCCAAGCGGGCCCAGGTATCCCTCGTTCGCGAGTGGGCCCGACGCCTCGCCACGGACGACATCACCTTCTGCGCGACGCACCCGGGCTGGGCGGATACGCCCGGCCTGGCGGACACGCTGCCGGGCTTCTACAACGTCATGCGGCCGCTCCTCCGAACGCCATCCGAGGGCGCTGCGACCGTGGCCTGGCTCGCCTCGATGCAGGAGATCCGCTCCTTCAACGGAAGGCTCGTCATGGACCGGCGTGCGAGGCCCTTCGATCGAGTTCCGTGGACGGTGACCTCGGCGGCCGACCGCCGCCGCCTCTGGGATGCGGTCGTGACCCTGAGCGGTGGCACCGATTCTGAGCCTGTCGGTTACGAGTCAGACTCCCGACGTTAGCCTTGCGCCATTCCGCTCCGGCTGCCATCGTCGCGTCAACCGCAATCGAGGCGTCCTGATCATGGCGAGGCTCCAGGCCAAGTCGTTCGATAACCCGGACGAAGTGCGTCACATCCCAAACGGAAGGGTCGAGGTCTTCCAGCTCGATGACGTCGTCATCGGCCGGACCGTCTTCGAGCCGGGCTGGCGCTGGTCGGTCGATGTCAAGCCGATCGCCGGTACAGCGTCTTGCCAATACCACCACGTCGGGGTCAGTGTGTCCGGTCGCGTTGGCGTGCGGATGGACGACGGGACGACCCTCGAGATCCCTCCAAACTCGGTCCTCGATATCCCGCCCGGCCACGATTCGTGGGTCATCGGCGATGAGCCGTGGGTGTCCTACGATGTCGCCGGCATGCGCACCTTTGCCCGGGTCGACGAGGGTAGCCAGCGCATCCTCGGAGCGATTCTGTTCACGGACATCGTTGACTCGACCGCGACCGCCGAGCGCCTCGGTTCCGGTGCATGGCAGACACTGCTTGCGCGGCACAATGAACGCTCGGCGATGGAGGTGGACCGCTTCCGGGGCCGCGTCGTCAAGAACACGGGAGACGGCATCCTCGCCCTGTTCGATGGTTCGGAGCGCGCGGTCCGCGCGGCCATAGCCCTGGCTCGGGCATCGACGGAGCTGGGCTTGGCCATCCGTGCCGGGATCCATACCGGCGAGATCGAACTCGCCGGCACCGACGTCCACGGGCTCGCGGTCAACATGGCGGCACGCGTTATGGGGGCGGCCGGGTCCCAGGAGGTCTTCGTTTCATCGACGACTGCCGACTTGCTGGCGGGCTCGGGACTCGAGTTCCGTGACGCCGGGCTGCACGACCTCAAGGGCATCACCGGGGCTCGCCAGCTGTTCGCGGTGGTCGACCTGACCTAGGAGGACGCGACCCGGACGGGTTGCCCGGCCACCCAATCCGTTGCCAT
>JANMNF010000352.1:0-10023 GCA_031373765.1 Chloroflexota bacterium | reverse complement strand
GACCCCGACGGTGGCATCCGGCCGGTGCGAGCGCCGACGTTCATGACCTCGTTCGACCTTCCGGCACCACCGACCGGCGAGACGCTGTGGGTCGTGGTCACGGCCTACGACGAGTCAGGCGTCCAGATCGGTGCGGCGCGCCGGCCGCTCTTCACCGGGCGGCAGCCGGGGGCATAGGGCACCCGACGGAGCGCGGCGTGCGAGCCAGGCGACCGTGAGCGCCAGCGACCGCAGGCGAGTTCGGCGACTGAGCTCAGCGACCGCCCGCGAACTCCGGCGGACCAACGTTCGGATGGTGGCGGGCAAGCCAATCCACGAGTGCCCAATGCGTGGTCTTGAACGCAAGTTCGGGCCACGGCAGCTCGCCAGGATAGAAGGACCTGATCTCGGTTGCCTCTGTCGTCAGGGTCTGCGCCCCGCCGATGACGCTGGCCTCGAACACAAGCACCACGACCGCAGCCTCGAGGCGCGTGTACAGGCCGACGATTTCGCCGGGTTGGATCAGGAGCCCCGTCTCCTCCATCGCCTCGCGCACGGCGGCTTCGTTCACGGTCTCGTCAATCTCAAGGAAGCCGCCGGGCTGGGCCCACAGCCCAAGTCCGGGCTCGATGCCCCGGCGAATGAGGATGACCTTCCCATCGTCCGCGATCGGCAGCACCGTCACGACGAGTCGCGGATTGACGTAGGCGATGTGCCCGCAGCCGGGACAGTGGCTCCGATGCCGATCCTCGCCATCGATGGCGCCGAATCGCAATTCCGCTCCACAGCGGGAGCAGAACCGGATCGAGTCGGCTAGCCAGCCCGGGGTTCCGTGTCCCGAATCGATATCGGTCGAGCGTCCGTCGGGTCCGCGCTCCGAGCCGGGATTGCGACGCTCGGAAGTCACGCCTGGAGGGCCAGCACGGCCGCTGCGGCGAAGACGAATATGCCGATCCCTGCGGCCACGAGCCATGCGAGTCGGAACAGGCCGCGATTGCGATTGATCGGCATCCACGCCCAGGCCGATCGCCAGATCCGGAGCGACGCGTCGGCGGTCGTCAGGATGAGGAGCGGCGCGCCGATCAGGATGCACAGCTTGACCAGCGGGCTGGCGAGGGTCGAGCCGGTTTCGAGCGCCGTGATCGCGATGGCCCCGGCAACGAGCGCGACGGCCGAAATGTTGATGTACTGCGCCTGGAGCGGGGTCGGCGCCACCTCGGGAACCGATCTGGGCGAGGGCTTCGGGCCTGCGGGCGGCGCGACCGGTACGGCCTGTCGCTCCAGGACCGGCATGCCGGGCTCCCAGCGAGAATCATCCATGGGCCGAGTGTAGCGGGCGGTACGATCCGGACGACATGGATCGCCTCATCAACCTCTATCGAACGACGTCGGCCATCGAACCAATCGTTTCCCTGGTCATCGCCAACCTGATCCCGCTTGTCGGAGTGGCCTTCTGGGGATGGGATCTCTGGACGATCCTCGCCCTGTACTGGGCAGAGAACGGGATCATCGGGGTCTTCAACGTCGCGAAAATCCTGCTCGCCGAGGGGGATCCTGCCCTGCCGGTCGGTGGTGCGTATGGCTCAGTAAAGCCGCTCATCGGCTGCGGGCGTTTTGCGATGGCCGGGTTCTTCCTGGTCCACTACGGCATGTTCTGGCTTGGGCATGGCGTGTTCGTCCTGTACGTGTTGCCTGCGTTCGGTGGCGCGGGTACCCCGTTCGATGGCATCGTCGCCGACATGAACCTCGTCCTGTACGGCGCCGTCGGGCTGGCCATCAGCCACGGCATCTCGTTCTGGTTCAACTACATCGGTCGCGGCGAGTACCGACATGCGTCATCCACGCGGCTGATGGGTGCTCCATATGCCCGGGTCGTCGTGCTCCACCTGACGATCATCATTGGTGCCTTCGTATCGGCCTTCCTCGGTTCGCCGGTGGGCGCGCTCATCGTCCTCATCCTCCTGAAGACCGGACTGGACTTTGCGCTGCATCGGCGTGAGCACCAGGGGTTCGCTGCTCTGGTCTCCTGATCCCGCGAGCGGCGCGCCGGGTGCGGCGGCCACGCGTCAGACCCGGCGGCCATCCCCATCGGACTGGCCTGCCCCAGGGGTTCGGCCATCCACCACGATGTCGCAGGTCGGGCAGAACCAGTGCGCCTCAAGTGCGGTCCCACAGGCGTCGTGGCGGAGCGGGGCATGCTCTCCGATCGACGGATCGAGCGCGGCTCCCCAATCGGCCAGGAGTCGAAGGGCTCCGGCGAGCGCGCGACCCTCGGTCGTCAATCGGTATTCGAACCGTGGGGGCCGTTCCACGTAGGCAGTCGCGACCAGCAGGCCATCAACCTCGAGGCGCCGGAGTCGCTCCGCGAGGATGTTCGGGGTGATCCCGGCGACCGCGGATTGCAGGTCGCCGTAGCGCATCGGTCCGCCGAGTAGCGCCTCCACGATCCTGGGGCTCCACCGATCACCGATCCTGGCCAGCGCCGCGCTGAGCGGCGTGGCGTGGGTGGACGCATTGGCAGGCGATTGACGAGAACCAGGGCGGGGCATGGCCTCATGGTAGGCGACCCGTAGGCCGGCACTTGCGGCCCGGCGATGTCGGGTGTAGGTTGTCACTTGCATTTCGCAAGTTAGTCTAACTTCCCCACCCAAACGCAAGCTCACCAGGAGTCGCCCGCCATGAACCTCCTCCAGGAACTGTCCAGCGCCATCGCATCCGCAGCGACCGCCGCCTCTCCAAGCATCGTCGGGATCGGGGCACGCCTGCGCGGTTCCGGGGTCGTGGTGGCCGATGGCCGCGTCCTGACCAATGCGCACAACGTGCGCGGCGACGAGGTGACCGTGACGTTTGCCGATGGGCGATCGGTGCGCGGCCGCGTCGCGGGCACGGACCTGGACGGTGATCTCGCCGTGATTGACGTCGATACCGCCGGGGTCGCGGCGATCGCCTGGGCGCAGGCTCAGGCCATTGTCGGCAGCGTGGTGTTCGGGCTCTCGGCGACGCACGGCGGTCCAGCGCGTGTGACCGTCGGAACCGTATCGGCCGTGAACCGCGCGTTCCGCGGCCCTGGCGGGCGACGCATCTCGGGCAGCATCGAACACACGGCACCCATGGCCGCGGGATCGTCCGGTGGCCCGATCGTCGATGCCTCGGGTGAGCTCGTCGGACTCAACACCCATCGCATCGGCGAGGGCTTCTATCTGGCTCGTCAGGCCGATGCGGATCTCCGCGAGCGTGTCGAAGCGCTATCGGGTGGACGATCCGTGGAGCGGCCGCGTCTCGGCGTCGAGGTTGCTCCGTCACGGGTGGCGCGCCACCTTCGCCGAGCCGTCGGCCTGCCGGATCGTGATGGGCTCCTTGTTCGAGCCGTCGAGGATGAGTCACCGGCCGCGGGCGCCGGCATGCGTGAAGGCGATCTCATCGTCCGCGTCGCGGGATCCGAGGTTCCGGATGCGGACGCGTTGCTCGATGCCATGGCTGGTGCCAAGGGAGCGATCGAGGTCGTGGTGGTCCGCGGCGTCGAGGAGGTCACGCTGAGCGCCGACCTCGGAGGCGCGAGCCGGGCCAACTGACGGGGCCAGGTCGCCGGGTCGGCGCGGCTACACGGCCGACGAGCCGCACGTCGCCCGGCGACGGGTTTCCGCCTACGGGATCAGGCCGACCAGGTACTGCTCGAGTGCCAGACCGAGGTTCGGCGCGAGCGATCGGCTGAAGGTCGCGGTCAGGTGGTGATTGTCCCGATAGACAATCAGGCCGTTGCGAATCACCTGGCAGGGCATGGCTGGACAGATCGAGGGAATCAGGTCCACCAGACCCGCCCCCGAGATCGCGGCCGCTCGCTTCTCGCGAACCCCGAACAGACTCGTGAACCCGACGGCCCGTGAGATCGCACAAGGGCGCACATCAGCTGGATGGTCGGCGATGCAGCCGGGGATATCGACACTCGTCCGTGGCGTGTCGACCATGATCACGACGCGGCCGGGGATCCTGGCAACGGATCGGGCAATCGCCTTCGCCTGACGCTCGACGGTTCGATCCACCGCGAGCAGTGGAAAGATCCCCCGATGGCTCATCGCGACGATCGTCAGATCGGCCGGGTGCTGCGCCAGAAGCCCGAGGACTTCTTCACGCCAGGTCGCGCATTCCGTGTACTCGATCGAGGTGTCGAGGTGCTCGACGCGCATGTCGAGGAACGGGCACGACAGCTTCACGTACGGCACCAGGCGCCAGCCTCGCTCCAGGGCGAGGGCTTCGACGGCCGGGAACCATGCCCCGGCGTGGGAATCGCCAACGAGGGCCAGCGTAAACGTGCCGCTCTTGTTGCCGTAGACGCACGACCTCGGATGCGCCTCGTCGACCTGCGACGCGCAGTGATCCCGATATAGACGCTCGGAGTCCGTCCGGGCCTTCGCGATGGTTGGCCGAACATCAGCCGTCAGCGGAATCGGGTGCGCAGGCACCGAGTCGAGGATGTCGCGCCAGGTCAAAGGCGGTTCCGGACTGGCAGTCGGCTCGGGCGACGGGCTGGGCTCCAGCGTGGTCGGCACCGGGGACAGCGCCGCCGATGCGGTTGGACCCGGCGTCAACGACGGCGTCGGTAGCGAAGTCGGCGGGGCCGTAGGTTCCGAGCCGACTGCGATGCCCGCGAGGGCCTGCGCACTCCGAATGCCGAGGCCGAAGGCCACGATGGCCAAAACCAGGATCGCAGCGACACCTCCGGCAATGGCCGGACGCGGCCCGAGCGTTACCGAGATCCGACCGTGATGGAACGGCTCCTCCACGAATCGCCAGCTCAGCCACGCGACCGCGACGGCGATGAGCAGCAATCCCGCACGCCCTTCAGCTGCGATCGGCGCACCGACCGCCAGCGGAACGAGGACGAGGATCGGCCATTGCCACAGATAGAGCGAGTAACTGATCCTGCCGAGGAATCGGACCGGCGGCGTGGAGAGGAGCAAGCCGGCACCTTTGCGCACGGTGCCTGAACCGATCAGGACCGCTGCGGCAATGGCCGGCGCGAGCGCGGCAAGGCCCGGGTATGGGGTCCGATCGTCGATGAGCATCGCTGCCGCCAAGAGGCACACGAGGGCGAACCATCCGGCACCACCCGCCGCGACCCGGGCCGGCTTCGGCAGCGAAGTGCCGCCGACCGCCAGCAGGCCGCCGAGCGCGAGCTGCCAGGCGCGTGTCGGGAGGGAATAAAACGCCCACGATGACGCGGCGTCGGTGAGCACGACGTTCGCAGCAAAGGACGCGACGAGCACTGCGATCAGGACGAGCCCGACGCGTCGCCGACCGCCGCGCATCGCGATCAGCAGGAGGGCCGGCCAGACCAGGTAGAACTGCTCCTCGACCGAGAGCGACCAGAAATGCAGGAATGGAGACGGCTGACCGATCGCCGCGAAGTAGTTGCCTTCGGCGAGGGCGAACCTGATGTTCGCCACTGACAGGGCCGAGGCCGCGCCGTCGGTCATGACCGTCGGCAGGTCCAGCGGCCCAACGAGCAGGAGCGACGCGGCGAGCGTGACCAGGACGACGACGGTCGCGGCGGGCAGAAGGCGGCGGATTCGCCGAGCGTAGAAGCCGGCAAACGAGATCCGTCCGGATCGCTCGTGCTCCCGGATCAGCAGCCCCGTGATCAGGTACCCACTGATGACGAAGAAGACATCGACGCCGATGAAGCCGCCAGGAATAGGCAATCCGGCATGGAACAGCACGACCAGCGCAACCGCGATCCCGCGCAGGCCCTCGATATCGGCCCGGAAACCGGAAACGGGTTCCTCGGGCGCGGCAGCTACGTCATCAGGCGGCTTCACGGACCCTGTGACGGGTTCCTCCACGCGGATGCTGCGCCCGCTCAGGGGTCTTGATCAGCGTTCGACGGGTCGTCCATGACCATCCGGGTCTGGTCCGCGCGATAGCCTGCGAGCCGATCGGCAAGGGCCGGATCGGACAGAGCGAGGATCTCGATGGCCAGGATCGCGGCGTTCTCGCCATTGCCGATGGCCACCGTGGCGACCGGAATGCCCCGCGGCATCTGCACGATCGAGAGGAGGGAATCGAGCCCGCCGAGATGCTGGGTCGGGATCGGGACGCCGATTACCGGCAGCATGGTCTTCGATGCCAGCATCCCGGGCAGGTGAGCGGCGCCGCCGGCGCCGGCGATGATGACCTTGATCCCACGGCCCACGGCGCTTTCCGCGTAGGCGAACAGGTGATCCGGACTTCGATGGGCCGACACGACCCGTAACTCGCACGGGACGTCGAGCATCTCGAGCATCGCGGTCGCTCGCTCAAGGATCGGGAAGTCGGAACGGCTTCCACCCACCACGCCGACCACTGCGCCCTTTGCCACGTTCAGCCACCCTCCTGCGTCGTATCCGCCCATTGCATGCGCCCTGCGGCCTCTCGTGCGACGACGAGCGCCTCCTCGACGGTCGATGTCACCGCCGTCACATGTCCCATCTTGCGTCGCTCGAAGACTCGGCGCTTGTCATAGACATGGACGTGGACGTCCTCCAGCTCAAGGGCACGGTCCAGGCCGAGCGCCCGGGCATCCCGGTCTGCTCCGGATCCGAGGAGGTTCACGGTCGCCGCGCCGCCCCCCCGGAGTGCCGTAGAGCCGAGTGTCAGTCCGCAGATCGCGCGGATGTGCTGCTCGAATTGACTGGTGACGGCGCCTTCGATGCTCCAGTGGCCGCTGTTGTGCACCCTCGGAGCGAGCTCGTTCACAACGAGGCTCCCATCCGGCATGAGGAACAGTTCGGCGGTGAGCAGCCCGACCATGCCCATCCCGATCGCCAGGTCCGTTCCGAGGGCCAGCGCCTGGGCGGAGATGGCGTCAGGGATCCCGGCCGGCGTCGATGACTCGACGAGGATGCCCCGATCGTGCTGATTGCGCGCAACCGGGAAACCGCAGGTCGTGCCGTCCACGGCCCGCGCCACGATGACCGAAAGTTCAGCCTCAAACGGGAGTTCTCGCTCCAGGAGGAGCGGCCGATCCCCGGCCATCTCGGCCGCGACCATCGCCTCAGCCGCTGCCATGTCCTCGGCATCGGCAATCCGCAGTTGGCTCCGTCCGTCGTACCCACCCAGGGATGCCTTGAGACGGAGCGGCATCCCTAGATCCGCCACGGACGCGTGGAGGTCGGCGACGGATCGAACCTCTCGCCACGGCGCGACGCCGGCCCCGTTGGCCTCGAGGAATCGCCGCTCGGCAAGGCGATCCTGGGTCAGTTTCAGCGCGTAGGGCCCGGGCCGAATCGTGGCGCCCCCGGTATCGAGAGCCTGAACCAGCATGAGCGACACGTGCTCCAGCTCGTACGTGATCACGGAGCAATGCTCTGCCATGCGCCGGGCAGCATCGACGTCGTTGTACGCACCGATCTCGAGACGATCGGCAACCGCGGCAGCCGGACACTCCGGATCCGGATCCAGAACCGCGACCCGATAGCCCATCGTGCGAGCCGACAGCGCGAGCATCCGCCCGAGTTGCCCCCCGCCGATGATCCCGATGGTGGCGGGTGGCGGGATCGCCGGGCTCCTGAACCCGAGCGCCTTGTACACCCCGAGGATCCACGTCGTCTTGGAGTGCGTGTAGCGATAGCCGTCAACCGAGGAGCCGCGCGTGATTGCGGTCTTGAGGTCAGCGTACTGGCGCATCAACTCCGGATCGTTGCGCAGGGCGTCGCGAAAGGCGATGTCCCGGCGAGAGTCGCCGCCCGTCGGCTGAACGTGGAAATGGATCCGAAACTCGTCACCATCTACCAAAACAGCGCCGACGAGCATGGGTCGGGTCGGCGGCCACGGGTCGGGTCCCGGCTGGTCCTGGAAGCCGAGTTCGTGGAGGACGGCCACGATCCCGGGGATCGAAGCGGGGTCGGTCTCGACCGACAGGTCCACGATGCCCTTGCCTGGCAACCCCGGCACCGCCGTGCTCCCGATGTGTTCGACGCTGAGCTCCGGGCGTCGCGCCTGGATCATCGCCGCGATGTCTCGCGCGACGTCGACCGTGCGCGCATCCCAGTCCGAAACATGCGCCACGCGGCGCTCGTACGGAAGGATGGCCGGTTCGGGACGCGGATCGGGAGTTGTCACGAGGTGGAAGTGTAGGCTGTGAGCGATGGCAGGCGATCCGGGATTCGGCAAACGCGACCGGCTGCCCATGATCCTGGACGTCGATACCGGCATCGACGACGCCCTCGCGCTGCTGTATGCCTGTGCGTCACCGGAGATCGACCTGCTGGCCGTGACCTGTGTCGCGGGCAACGTACCCCTCGACGCGGTCGTGGCTAATACGCTCGCGGCCCTCGAACTCGCCGGGCGCGGCGATGTCCCCGTTCACGCCGGAGCCGACCGTCCGCTTGTGAAGTCGCTCACGACAACCGAGGAGACCCACGGTCCCGAAGGGATCGGGTACGCGACCCGACCCCAGGTGAGCGGAGGCCCGAAAAGCCACGAGGCAGCCGCGGCCATCGTCGAGATCGTTCGCCGGCGACCTGGCGATGTTCATCTGGTCACGCTCGGGCCGATGACCAATCTCGGGCTGGCGCTGGAACTCGAGCCGCGCCTCCCGTCGCTGCTTCGCGGCTGGACGTTCATGGGCGGCGCGTTCCGTGGTTCGGGCAACACGACGCCGACCTCGGAATGGAACATCCACGTGGATCCTGATGCTGCGAAAGCCTGCCTGGCGGCGTGGGGCACCGCGAGGGGAGCCGATCCGACCGTGCCGCCGCCAATCGGGATGGGCCTCGATGTCACGGAGGAGGCCCGTCTCATGCCCGACGCGGTGGCGGAGCTGGCGAGGCGCGCCGGTGCCGTGGACTCGGACGCGGCGGCGATCAACCCGGGCGACGCTGCGAGCGCGATGCTCGCGGCCGGTTCCGTGAGCAGGAATGACGTCCTTCGGTTCGTCGTTGATGCCCTGCGCTTCTACTTCGAATTTCATGCGGCTTACGACGGGTTCTACGGCGCCTGCATCCACGATCCATTCGTGGTTGCCGCGACGATCGATCCGTCCCTCATCGAGACCCGGCCGGTCTTCGTCGATGTCGAAGTTGGACCCGGCCTGGCCCATGCGATGACCGTCGCCGACTGGCGCGGAATCACCGGCCGACCGCCGAACGTCAGCGTTGCCGTGACCGGGAACGCGGCCCTGTTCCTCGATCGCCTCGTGGAGCGGATCGGGGCCCTCGCTGCACGCGGCGGGACCCCGTCCGACCTCAGGGTTCCCGGTTGAACCAGACGCCACCCGGACCCGTGTAGCTGGCGCCCTCGCCCCACGCGGCGATGGTCTTGCCGGTCGAGGTGATGGCGATCTCGCCGTAGTCGCCGTAGATCTCAAGGAACCCGGCGGCCGTCTTGTAGGCCGTCCCGCTCGTGGCATCCGAGATCCGGACGGGCGCGCTCCACGTGGCCCCACCGTCGGTTGATCGGCGGTAGTACACGTTCCAGACATCGGGATCGGCGTTCGTGGTTTGAAAATAGAACGCCCGGAAATCGCCGGACCCGCGGCCCTCGATTGCCGGGGCCGTCGACTCCTCGCCAACCACCGACAGGGTGACCGGCGCGGTCCAGGTCGCGCCACGGTTCGAAGAACTGACCGACGCGACGGTCTGCAGCCCGCCGCTGACCGCGGCGCCGTCGTAGAGCAGGACGACCCGGCCCGTGGCATCGACGCTGAGGGCGTTGTGGGCGAGGTAGTAATCCGGCGTGCAGCCCGCCGCCACGCAGGCCAGGCCCGGCTGGACCGAGGCAGCAAGGCGATCGATGAACGTGACGCCCTTGTCGGTTGAGACGTAGACATGCTCCTCGATGGCGCCGGTCGGCGTCGTGCCCTTGTTCCCGCCACCACCGTAGAGGAGCGAGGTTTCGGCGAAATAGACCGTCCCATCGGCAGCGACATCGGCATCGAAGGCGAAGATGTAGCGGCCGCTGTCGGTCAACTTTCGCTGGGTCCACGTGGCGCCGAAGTCGTGAGACTGGGCGACCCAGGGATCGCCACCGGTCGGTCCATTGAAGCTGACGTAGACATCGCGGCCGTCA
>JANMNF010000322.1:0-1900 GCA_031373765.1 Chloroflexota bacterium | reverse complement strand
GCTCCAGGAGCATCGGCGAGGTCCTCGGCCGCGAAGATCTCGGCGAGGTCGGAGGTTGGCCGTTCCTGCGTGAAGCGCCCGCACATTGCGCATCTAGTATCGTCGTGTCGATGACTGACGACGCGATGCCCACGACCCAGACCGAACTCGAAGCGATCATCGGGGCGAGCGGTCCACTCGTCCGACCCGTGGCGCTCGCAATCCTGGATCTTGCCTCCGCCCGAATGGAGGCTGGCGAATTCGTCACGGCCGCGCAGGCCTACCAGCGCGTGGCGGGCTTTGACGACGCTGAAATCACCGCCACCGCGTGGCTCGGACTGGGCGAGGCCCTGTTCCGACTCGACCATGACGACGAGGCCCTGAGCGCGTGGCAGGCGGTCCTTCGCTTGAAGGAAACGCCATCGACATACATGGCCTGGCGCAATATCGCCGCGGCGTATGTGCGAGCGGGCGACCTCCGCGATGCCCTGAGCGTGTATCGAGAGGCCGATCGCCGAGCACCGGCCGCAGACAAGGCCGAGATTGCTTCCCGCCTCGGGTGGTTGGCCAAGGAGACCGGAGACACCGGCGCATCCCGCAAGTACTTCGCCCGCAGTCGCGACAGCGGATCCGCGATCCTGCTCGCCTACGCGATCCTCGGCGCGACGGTCATCATCTCGTTCTACACGCTCTCCAATGACGGAGAGGCGCTCTGGCTTGCCCTGGCCCTGGACAAGCAGGCCCTGGCGGCAGGGGAGTTCTATCGCCTGATCAGCGTCACGCTGGTCCACGCGAACTTCCTGCATCTGCTCTTCAACATGTATTTCCTGTACCTCATCGGTCCCGTCGTGGAACGCGCCTGGGGTGCCGCCTGGTTCGGCGTGTTCTACCTCGTAACTGCCGCCGCGGCGTCGACGGCAAGCTTCCTGGTCAGCCCGCACCTCAGCGTCGGTGCCTCGGGTGCCGTCTTCGGTCTCGTCGGCGTGCTCATTGCCTCGACGCGTGTCCATCACCCCGCACTGGATCGACAGGGCCGCGCGATCGTGCCGCAGCTCGTCACGATCGTGGCCATCAACCTCGTATTCGGCTTTGTCGTTTCCGGGGTCGATAACGCCGCCCACATCGGCGGGCTCGTCGCGGGCCTCTGGCTCGGGCTGTTCGTCGCGCCTGGCCGGGTCAAAACGATGCGCGACTTCTGGCAGGCGGGGACCGGTGGCGCCGTCGCCGGGCGCTCAAGGATCATCGGGATCCTCGGCACGGTGGTGCTGATCGGCGCGATCGCCATCGCGCTCGTTGCAGGCGGCGCCCTGCGATTCACCTAGGGCCGCGTCCAACAGTCATGTTCGCCACCCTCCTTGGCGCGCTCCCTCGACCCAGCGGTCCGGATGGCCATGCCTTCGCCGACGACGATGCCGCGGTCGTCGCTGTCCTCGCTGCCCAGTCAGCGTCAGGTCTTGAACACTCACCGACGGACGGCTTCGGGCCCGCGGGTCGTTCTGGGAGCCACCCCGGGACGCGGCGATCTTGGTTGACGCCTGGCAGTTCGCGGCGGGCCATACCGACGGGGTCGTGAAGCAGGGATTGCCGGGCCCGTACACGCTGGGTCGCCGGGCCGACACTGACGGCCGCGAGAAGTCGACGCTGGTCTGGGCGCGGCGCCTCCGCGAACAGGTGATCGCACTCGCCGAGGCAGGCTGTCAGTTGATCGAGATCGAGGAGCCGGACGCGCATCTGATCGGCGAAGATCCGGTCGAGCGGCGACGGTTCGCCGAGTGTCACTTGGCGATGCTCGACGGGGTCAGCGGCGTCCATCTGTCGTTGGCGATCACCGGCGGCAACGCCGACACGGCGGGCATCGAAACGATCCTGGCGGCGCCGTACGCCAGTCTCGCCGTCAACCTCATCGATGGGCCGGATAACT
>JANMNF010000321.1:0-1900 GCA_031373765.1 Chloroflexota bacterium | reverse complement strand
GCTCCAGGAGCATCGGCGAGGTCCTCGGCCGCGAAGATCTCGGCGAGGTCGGAGGTTGGCCGTTCCTGCGTGAAGCGCCCGCACATTGCGCATCTAGTATCGTCGTGTCGATGACTGACGACGCGATGCCCACGACCCAGAGCGAACTCGAGGCGATCATCGGGGCCAGCGGACCACTCGTCCGACCGGTGGCGCTCGCAATCCTGGATCTTGCCTCCGCCCGAATGGAGGCTGGCGAATTCGTCACGGCCGCGCAGGCCTACCAGCGTGTGGCGGGCTTTGACGACGCTGAAATCACCGCCACGGCGTGGCTCGGTCTCGGCGAGGCCCTCTTTCGACTCGACCATGACGACGAGGCCCTGAGCGCATGGCAGGCGGTCCTTCGCTTGAAGGAAACGCCATCGACCTACATGGCCTGGCGCAATATCGCCGCGGCATACGTTCGAGCAGGTGACCTCCGTGATGCCCTGAACGCGTATCGAGAGGCCGATCGCCGAGCACCGGCCGCAGACAAGGCAGAGATTGCGTCCCGACTCGGGTGGCTGGCCAAGGAGACCGGAGACACCGGCGCATCTCGCAAGTACTTCGCCCGCAGTCGCGACAGCGGATCCGCGATCCTGCTCGCCTACGCGATCCTCGGCGCGACGGTCATCATCTCGTTCTACACGCTCTCCACTGACGGAGCCGCGCTCTGGCTGGCCCTGGCTCTGGACAAGCAGGCCCTGGCGGCAGGGGAGTTCTATCGCCTGGTCAGCGTCACGCTGGTCCACGCGAACTTCCTGCATCTGCTCTTCAACATGTACTTCCTGTACCTCATCGGTCCCGTCGTGGAGCGCGCCTGGGGTGCAGCCTGGTTCGGCGTGTTCTACCTCGTTACTGCCGCCGCGGCGTCAACGGCAAGCTTCCTGGTCAGCCCGCACCTCAGCGTCGGTGCCTCGGGTGCCGTCTTCGGTCTCGTCGGCGTGCTCATTGCTTCAACGCGTGTCCATCACCCCGCACTGGATCGACAGGGCCGCGCGATCGTGCCGCAGCTCGTCACGATCGTGGCCATCAACCTCGTATTCGGTTTCGTCGTCTCCGGTGTCGATAACGCCGCCCACATCGGCGGACTGCTCGCCGGGCTCTGGCTCGGGCTGTTCGTCGCACCGGGGCGGGTCAGGACGATGCGCGACTTCTGGAAGTCAGGGACCGGTGACACAGTCGCCGGGCGCTCAAGGTTCATCGGGATCCTCGGCACGGTGGTGCTGATCGGCGCTATCGCCGTCGCTCTCGTTGCAGGCGGCGCCCTGCGATTCACGTAGGCCGCGGCCAACAATCGTGTTCGCCACCCTCCTCGGCGCGCTCCCTCGACCCAGCGGACCGGATGGTCAGGCCATCGCCGACGACGACGCCGCAATCGTCGCCGTCCTCGCGGCACAAGCGGACGCGGGACTCGAACCGCTCACCGACGGACGGCTTCGGACCGGCCCGCCGTTCTGGGAGCCTCCCCGAGACGCGGCGATGGTGGTTGACGTCTGGCAGTTTGCCGCGGGCCACACGGACGGGGTCGTGAAGCAAGCCCTGCCGGGGCCGTACACGCTGGGTCGCCGGGCCGACACCGACGGCCGCGACGCGTCGACGCTGGCCTGGGCGCGGCGCCTCCGCGATCAGGTGATCGCACTCGCCGAAACAGGCTGTCAGTTGATCGAGATCGAGGAGCCGGACGCGCATCTGATCGGCGAAGATCCGGTCGAGCGGCGACGGTTCGCCGAGTGTCACCTGGCGATGCTCGACGGGGTCAGCGGCGTCCATCTGTCGTTGGCGATCACCGGCGGCAACGCCGACACGGCGGGCATCGAAACGATCCTGGCGGCGCCGTACGCCAGTCTCGCCGTCAACCTCATCGATGGGCCGGATAACT
>JANMNF010000293.1:0-4779 GCA_031373765.1 Chloroflexota bacterium | reverse complement strand
GCTCCATAGGCCGCTCCGGCCTCGTCGAGGCGGCCGAGGTCCCGCAATGCATCGCCGATGTTGTTCTGGGCGATCGCGAGGTTCAGCCGGTCACCCACCTCGCGGGCGAGACGCACGGCCTCGATTCCATGCGCCAGCGCGTCCTCGTTCCGGCCGGCCTGAGCGTCCATCCAGGCGAGGTTGACGAGGCACGAGCAGATCCATCGCCGTTCGCCAAGGCCCGTGTACAACTCCAGCGCCCTGAGCCCGAGCGCGCGGGCTCGTCGCATGTCTCCTTCGTGCTGAGCAACGATCCCGAGGTTGTTGGTCAGCGCTGCGACACCCGAGACATCCCCGAGTCGCTCCCGGATCTGAAGGCTCGCCTGATAGCTCGCGGTGGCTGCCGCGAGGTAGCCGCGCTGGGCGTTCACGGTGCCGGTGACCCGAAGAGAGGTCGCCAGGCCGGCCTCGTCGCCGATGGCCTCGAATCGTCGTCGCGCCTCGTCCAGGCGCCCGGCCGCTTCGTCGAATCGCCCCTGCCGACGAGCGGATTCGGCCAACGAGTGGTCGCATCGCGCGATCATCCGTTCATCTGCAGCGGCAATCGCCAGCTCCCGGGCCTCCATCGCCGCCGCCTCGGCACGCGGGACCTCACCGGTGAGTTGAAGAATCTCCGCGAGCTTCAAGGCGGCTTCGGCACGTTCGACGCCGCCTAGCAGCGAGATGAGCCGGTCGTAATAGCCGATCGCGGCGCTGTTCGCGAAGGCACCGCTTGCCGCTTCAGCGGCGCGGCGCAGGAATTCGATCTTCTTGGGTTCGTTGTCGCTCAGCCAGTAGTGATGTGCCAGGAGATCGACTTCGCGATCGACCGCGGCCGGATCCCGAGACTCGAAGTACGCACCGACGCGCCCGTGAAGCATGGTCCGGACCGAGAACGGCATACTCTCGTAGGCAACTTCCTGCGTGGTCACGTGCTTGAAGAGATAGGCGAGATCCGCTTCTCGATCCATGAGCACGAGGTCGGCCGAGCGCAGTGTCTCGAGGTGGCCGAGGACATCGTCGAGGGACCCGAGCTCGTCGTACGCGCCGGGCAGGACGGGGGCTTCGAAGACGCGCCCGATGACACTTGCCACCTTCATCGAGCGTCGCGCGTCCTCGGACACGGTGTCCATCCGGCTCAGGACCAGGGCGTGCAGGCTCTCCGGGAGACGGAGCCTGAGCATCGCGTTCTTGTCGTGCGGGTCAATGTCCTGGCCGGCGATGTAGCTGACCAGCTCCTCGATGTACAGGGGATTGCCGTCGGCGCGATCGGTGACCAGCTCCACCAGCTCGGCCGAGGGCGGCTCGCCGTGTCCCATGACCTGCTCGAGCTTGGAGGCCACGACCTCCGCCGCATCGGCGTCATCGAGCCGGTCGAGCGCGATCTCCTCGAAATTTGCGAGCCGCTCGATGCCCAGGCCGCCGCCGGGTGTCTCGGCCGGCCGATATGCCACCACGAACACCACCCGGAAGGCCGATGCGGACCGGCACAGGACCTGGAGGAGGTCCCGGGACAGCTCGTCGATCCAGTGGCAATCCTCCAATACGACGACCAGCGGCTCGGTCGCGGCTCGGGCCTTGAGGCATTGGGCGAGCAGGTCCTCCAGCGAAGCCTTGCGGAGCTTGGGATCGAAGTTTCGCGTCAGCTCCGTGTCGGGAATGTCGAGGCCGACCACGGCTCCCAAGAGAGGCGCCCGGGCTTCGAGCGCCGGATCGATGGTCGCAAGTTCGGCCCGCAACTGGGCGATCTGGGCGGGCTCCGAGGTGTCGTCCTCGAGGCGGAGCAATCGCCGCCAGATCTCCTGCCACGCGAAGTAGCTCGTGCTCGTGCCGAACGCCTGGAACTCGCCGAAGGCCACGAAGATCCCGCGACGCCGGGCGGATCGGACGAATTCCGCGAGGAGGCGAGACTTGCCCATGCCGGCTTCCGCCGCGATTCCCACGACCCGCCCGCGGTGGTCGAGGGCCGCCGCGAGATCCGCATTCAGGGCGGCGAGCTCGCGCTTGCGACCGACCAGGCGCAGTTCGAACCGCAGCTTGCGGCGGGAGGCTCGTTCAAGCGTCCCGGTCAATGCGTAGGCGACGATCAGGGCGGACTTGCCCTTGACCGTCAAGTCGGGGAGACGCTCCCACAGGAACACGTCGCCGGCTGCGTCGTGGATCTCCTCGGTGACGAAGATCTGGCCCGGCATCGCCTTCGACATCAGCCGGGCGGACAGGTTGACCGCGTCGCCAAGGCAGACGAATGTCCGCCGCATCGCGTGCCCGTAGGTCCCGCTGCGGAGCCGGCCGCGGGTGATCCCGATCTGGATCTCGCGGGCCGCCGTCGTCTTTTCGAGATCCCTCAGCTCGAGCGCAGCCGCAGCCGCTCGCGCCGGATCGTCCTCATGCGCGAGAGGCGAGCCGAACACGCCGTACAGGTAGGCGCCCTTGTCCCCGAGCGTCAGCTGGAGGACATTGCCGCCAAAGCCGGCCATGATCTTCTGGGCACCGCGAACGAACTCATCGAGCTTGCCGATCGCGTCCTCGTCCTCGTCAAAATCGATCCCTGAGAACCGCAGGAATACCGGGATGGCCGGTCGCAGTTCCGTCAGGAACTCGCCGCGTCCGGTGCGCAGGCGCTCGTAAACGGGCGGCAACAGCCATGGCCGCACGAGGTCCTCGGACAGGGCCGCGGGCTCCACGACGGGGGTCCGCGGCGGCGCGTCGTGGAGGCTGGCCAGGACGGCGTGGACGCGCCCGGTCTCGTGATCCTCGCGACGTTCGCCCAGCGTCACGCGGTCGCCGAGGCGCTCGATCGCGGACTGCTCGAGGATGACGTCGCCCTTCTCGGCCGAATGCTCGGCCGCCGCCAGGTCGTCGATCAGGCTGCCCGCCAGGACATCGATCAGCTGGAGGTCGGGATCCCCGACCACGAACCGGCGGGCATCACCGACAGCCACGGCAACTTTCATTGCCAGCTGGACCTGGGAGCCGCCCGGGGTCGTGACGGTTCCGGTCCGTACGATTGCCTCCTGCATCGCCAGCGCAGCGGCGCACGCGAGCGTGCCATCGTCACCATCGATCCAGCAGGTGATGGCGTCGCCCGAGAAATAGATGACGTCGCCGCCGAACTCGTCGAGCTCTGCGATGACGGCGTGGAAGACCCGCCCGATGTTGACCGTGAGTTCCTCGGCTCCGCGCTCCGGGCCGAGCTCCGCGGCGAGTGCTTCCGTCAGCGGCGTGAACCCGCTGATATCGGCAAACAGGGCGGACCCCGACACGCGATCGGGGAGGTCCATGCCGGCCGCCAGGGCGCGACGCCGATCCCGGGCGATGTAGGCCTCGGGGTTGTCGACGACCAACGTTTGAGCGTGGTCCGACACCGGCACAGCGGCGCTGTCGTCGGACCCGGAACGTTCCATCAACTCCTCCGCCGGGCGCATCGCGCGCCGCAGCTGTTCCCATTCTGCCGCGCCGACGCGTCGCACGTGCTGGGTCGGGCCGTTTGGCCTACCGGGGCCGCGCGGACGGCACGCCGGATCGGGCCCCTCGGCACTCATGCACGCATGCGCATACGAGCCATGCTCCGGTCATGGACGAAATCACGATCCTGCAGGCCGAGATCCTCAAGGTTCTCGCCAGCCCGCGCCGACTCGAGATCCTCCACCAGCTCGCGGCTGGATCGATGGAGGTCGGGCGACTTGCGACCGGGATCGACGCCAGCCAGCCGAACGTCTCGCAGCACCTCGCAGTGATGCGCGCCGCAGGTCTCGTCGAATCCGAGCGTGACGGTCGCGAAGTTCGTTACCGCCTCGCCGATCCCGACGTGATCCGAGCCTGTGACCTGATGCGTCAGGTCCTCAGTCGACGGCTGACCCGACTCGGGGAACTGGCAACGCCCACGCAGGACACCCCTTCAACCAGGCGAGCCGCAACGCGGCAGCTCGCTCCCACCACTCGCTAGGAGCGCAACTCATGGATGACTCGATGAACCTGGTCCTGTTCTCGGGAACGGACGACAAGCTGCAGGCCGCGGCAATCCTCGCAGCCGGCGCCGCGGCACTCGGGAAGCCGGTCAACGTCTTCCTGCAGTACTGGGCCCTGGATGCCTTCCGCGCCGAGCGGATCGGCTCCGACCACGGGCTCGCGCCGGAGGCGGGCGCCGAGGGACGCGGCCACGTGGATGCACTGCGCACCGCCGGCCAGGCGAGTTGGGCAGAGACCCTGCGCCAGGCCAAGAGCCTCGGTGGTGTCGACATCCAGGCCTGCTCCCTGTCGATGGACCTGCTGGGCATCGACGAGGGCGACCTCGATCCACTCGTCGACGGCGTAGAAGGCGTCACGTCCTTTTATCTGAACGCGGGCGAAGGCCAGGTCGTCTTCATCTGAACCGTATTGCCGACCGGACTGACCGGTCGGGGAAGGAGTCAAACCATGGACCTGCTCGAGACCACTACCGAGTCCGAGATCACCAGCAAGGTCGATGCGCGAGGGCTGTCCTGCCCGATGCCCATCGTCCGAACTGCCCAGGCGGCCAAGCCGATGGCCTCCGGGACGCTGCTCGAAGTTCTCGCCACGGACCCCGGGTCCGTCAAGGACTTCGCAGCCTGGTGCCGATCCACTGGAAACACGCTCGTGGAGCAGACCGCCGATGGCGCGGTTTACCGCTTCGTCATTCGCCGGAAGTGAGGCACGAATCAATGACCATGACCACCGAGCGTCCCGCTCCCGATCCAGTTGCGGCAGCGATCGCCGACGTCGAGGGCCTCACGGCTCCGG
>JANMNF010000279.1:0-2643 GCA_031373765.1 Chloroflexota bacterium | reverse complement strand
TCGAACAGGTCGGCGTCGCGCGTGGCCAGCCAGCCGATCCGGATCCCCGGGATCCCGTACGCCTTCGAAAGGCTGGAGACACCGATGACGCGATCGGACAGGGCCGCGCCAGGCGTCGTCGGCGTCCCGAACGTGAGATCCCGATACGTCTCGTCGAGAAGCAGTCGCGCGGAAGGGTGCCGCTCGACGATCTCGACGATGGCCCGGAGATCCGATTCCGGGATGACGGCTCCGGTCGGATTGCCCGGCGTGGTGAGGGACACGAGGGTGGTGCGATCGGTCATAGCCTCGGCCACCTGGTCAGGTGTCACCTGCCAGCCCGCGTCCCACGCGCCATCGATGAAGGTGATCTCGGCTCCGATCGCGCGGGGCGTTTCCACGTTGGTCGCGTAGTTCGGTCGCGCGATGACAACGTGATCGCCGGGTCGGACGCAGGTGGTGTTGACCAGGAACAGCGCCGCAGCCGCACCCGGCGTGACGATCACCGCCTCCGCCGGCACCGACCAAAGCGCCCCGATCCGGTCCCGCAGGGCGGGGAGGCCGAGATGGTCGCCGTACGCCAGCACCAGCCCGGCGAGGCGTTCCGGGAGGTCCGGGGCGAGATCCCCAAGGACGATGTCGCGAACCGAGCTTTCGGCCAGGTTGTGGCGAATCCGGTCGTACCCGAACTGCTCGGGTGATTCGACTTCGATCGGCAATCGTCGATAGCGCATGGTCGGGCAGTGTAGGTCCCGCACGCTGCGCCGCGCTGCCCGGTAGCATCGGCGCCATGACGACACTCGACATCGAAGCCCTGCGCTCCCGCTTCCCGGCCCTCGCCCGCATGCACGGGGACCAACCCTTCATCTACTTCGACGGCCCGGGCGGGACGCAGGTCCCGCAGTCGGTGATCGATGCCGTCGTCCGCTACTACGAAACGTCCAACGCGAATCACGGCGGCACGTTCACAACTTCGGAGCTGTCGGACGCGGTCGTCGAGGAAGCGCACGCCGCGATCGCGGACCTGCTCGGTGTCTCGGCCGAGGAGATCGTCCTCGGCGCCAACATGACCTCGCTCACGTTCCACCTGAGCCGTTCGATCGCGGGGACGTTCGGGCCGGGCGACGAAATTGTGCTCAGTGGCCTCGATCACGCCGCGAACGTGGACCCGTGGGTCGCGATGGCCAAGGATCGCGACCTGGTCATACGCTGGTGGGAACCCCGCCTGGACGACTGCACGCTCCACATTGAGGATCTCAAGGTGGTGCTCTCGCCCAAAACCCGTCTCGTTGCCGCGGGTTGGGCGTCGAATGCCGTCGGGACGATCAATCCCGTCGCCGAGATCGTGGCCGCCGCCCATTCGGTGGGAGCGTGGGCGTATATCGATGCCGTCCATGCCGCCCCGCACCTGGCCATCGACGCGCGCGCGCTGGACGCGGATTTCGTCGCCTGTTCCGTCTACAAGTTCTTCGGGCCGCATGTCGGAGCCGTCTACGGGCGCGCGTCGATCCTGGCGTCGTTGCCGATGTACAAGGTCCGCCCGTCAAACACCGGGTTCGAAACAGGTACCGGCAACTTCGAGGGTTACGCGGGGTCGCTCGGGGCGGTCGCCTATCTCGAAGACGTCGGGGTCATGGCCGGGGCCCCGACGGGCGCGTCGCGTCGGGCGAAGCTCACGACGGCCATGGATGCGATCCGGACGACGGAAATGGCCCTGTATCGGCGACTTCACGAGGGGCTCGCGTCGATCGATGGCGTGCAGCTCTTCGGCATCACTGACCCATCCCGCTTCGATCACCGAACACCAACCGCGGCGCTGACCGTGGCCGGCGTTTCGGCCCACGATGTCGCCAGCGCTCTGGGTGCCGAAGGGATAGCCGTCTGGGATGGCGACTTCTATGCGCTCGGGCTCGTCGAGCGACTTGGCCTCGCGAAGTCCGGGGGACTGATCCGGATCGGGCTGACGCACTACAACACGGCGGCCGAGGTCGATCGGCTGCTCGAGGTCCTCACCCGCATCGCGGGCGCTGCGACAGCCACCTCCTGATGTCGGCGGGACGGTCCTACGGCGCCCAGAGCATGACGGCGCCGCTGCACGAGGTCCTCGTCAAGCGACCCGGTCCTGCATTCGGCCGGGCGTTTGAGGACCCGGCTCATGGCTTCCTTCACCCGGTCGATCTCAATCTCGCGCAGCGCGAACATGACGCCTTCGTCGACGTCCTGGCATCGCTCGGGCCACGCGTCCACGTTCTCGATGTCGAGATCGCAAGCCCGGACCTGACGTACACCTTCGATCCACTGCTGGTGGCTGATGGCGGCGCGATCCCGCTTCGGCCCGGTAAGCCGAACCGCGTACCCGAATCCGCCGTCCTCGAAGCCTGGACGGCCGGTGCCGGGATTCCGACCCTAGGGCGGATCGAAGCGCCCGGAACGATCGAGGGCGGCGACACGTTCTGGATGCGCCCCGATCTGCTGGTCATCGGCCGCACGCTTCGGACCAACAGCGAGGGCGTCCGCCAGCTTGGCGACATCGTGGGCGGGGAAGTGCGGGTCTTTGATGTCCCGTATTGGCGCGGTCCCGCCGAGCTGATTCACCTGCTGTCGGTGATCTCGCCGGTGGCCGACGATCTCGCGGTCGTCTTTCCGCCGCTCCTTCCCGTGGGG
>JANMNF010000155.1:0-44636 GCA_031373765.1 Chloroflexota bacterium | reverse complement strand
GTGAAAGCTCGGCTGTATGCCAGATCGACATGCACGGTCGGTGAGGCGGACAAGTTCGTCGAAATCGGGTGCTTCACCAAGCCTACGGGGCGCGGTACGGCACGAACCGAGCACGAGTCAGCACGAATCGGCACGAGCCTGCACGAGCCTGCACGAATCGGAAGGCTCGGCCGGGCCTCGGACCGTCACTGAAGGCCCGGCTGTGTGCCGTGGCGACCCGGGATGTCGTAATGGCAGGAAAGGATGCCCCTGATCCGGTCGGAGCCGGTCGGAGCCGGTCGGGGCGAACGCCGCCCAGGTTGCATGTGACCAGAAACTCCACAGTCCCTGATAATCCGCATATGCCCTCAACGAAGAAGCCCGTGCCCGAGAATTCGTACTACGCGTCCGGCGCCATCCAGTGGCAGGGCTTCAAGCTCGATGGCGAGATGCACGGCGCCTGGGAGTTCTATCGGAAGGATGGCAGCGTGATGCGGGCCGGCACCTTCGAGCGGGGCCAACAGGTCGGTGTATGGCGGACATTCGATCGATCCGGGAACCTCGTGAAGGAAACGGACTTCAAACCGGGCCTCCTGAGTCGCGAGCTCGGCCGCTAAGCCGCGCCGCGCCGAGACCCGGCACCGAACAAGGCGAGCCCGCTCAAACCCACCCTGGAGTACTCTCGAACCCCGGAGGATCGAATGCCCAAAGCACAACCAGCCCCACTCCCCGATCGCGTCAGGATCGAGAACGTCAACCATCCGGGCAAGAGCACGCCCGTGGATGGCGACAAGTACCGCGCGATGCGTGATGCGCTCCTTGCAGCGCTTCCGGCCATGAAGCCTGGGTTCACGGAACAGCAAATGCGCGATGCCGTGGTCCCGCTCCTCCCGCAGGACCTGTTCCCGGGAGGCGAGCGTGCTGGTTGGTGGTCCAAGGCCGTTCAGCTCGATCTTGAAGCCAAGGGCGAAGTCGTCCGCGAACTAGCCCGCCCGCTGCGCTGGCATCGACCGGCCGAGATCTCTCGTCCGTCCGAGGTTCGTGCGTCGCGTGACGGCGGCAGTCCGCACCTGCGCAATGGCGGGAACAAGAAGCCCTAGACCGGAGCAATGCGCCCAGGCCATAGCCGGGACCCAAGCGCCGAGCCCAAACGCCGAGCCCAAACGCCGAGCCCGAGCCCCACCCCGCGCCCGAGCCCAAGCGCCGAGCCCGAGCCTGGCACCGCGCCCGAGCTTCGGCACCGAGCGCGGATCGAGACCGAACCGATTGCGCCATCCTCGGGTAGATTCAGTCGAACGACCCACTGACCCCGGAGGCTCGAATGTCCCATCGAGTGGCCCTGCTCATCGGAACGCCCAAAGGCGCCTTCATCATCGACGGCGACACGGACAGACGCGAGTGGTCCCTTCGCGGACCGATGTGCGACGCGTGGCCGATCCACGACATCTCCGTGGACGCTGCGACCGGCGCGATCCTGGCCGGCGGCGGCAGTCCCTGGTATGGACCCGCGGTCTGGCGCAGCGATGACGTCGGCGCGACCTGGACCCACTCGAGCGAGGGCCTGACCTACGGCGACGATGGACCCAAGCTCAAGACCGTCTGGAACGTGACGGCGGCCGAAGGCGTGATCTACGCCGGCGTCGAGCCTGCCGGCCTGTTCCGCAGCCGCGATGAGGGTGCGACCTGGGAGCACATCGAGGGTCTCACCAACCACCCGACTCGATCGGAATGGGTCGGCGGCGCCGGCGGTCTGATTCTTCACTCGATCGTCCCGCATCGAACCGACCCTGATCGCGTATGGGTCGGGATCTCGTCCGTCGGGGCATTCGAGACGCAGGATGGCGGGTTGACGTGGGAAACCCGGAACAAGGGTGTCCGCGCGGAATTCTCGCCGGACAAGTACCCCGAGTACGGCCAGTGCGTCCACAAGCTCGTCATGGCGGCCGATGGTGGTGAGCACCTTTACCAACAGAACCACTGCGGCGTCTATCGATCCCTCAACGGCGGCAAGACCTGGGACGAGATCACCGCTGGTCTCCCGTCCGACTTCGGGTTCCCGATAGCCCCCCATCCGCGCGATCCGATGACCGTCTGGACCATCCCGCTCAATGGCGCCGAGCTCGGTCGATACGTCCCGGATGGCAGCGCCGCCGTATGGCGCACCAACGATGGCGGCGACTCGTGGACCAGATCCGGCGATGGCCTGCCCCAGAAGGATGCCTTCATCGGCGTTCTCCGCGAGGCCATGGCCGCGGACCGGCTCGATCCCGTCGGCGTGTACTTCGGCACAGCGAACGGGCAGGTCTACGGCAGCCGTGACGAAGGGCGATCCTGGAGCCTCGTGGCGGAGAACCTGCCTCCGATCTGGTCGGTCGACATCGCGATCCTGGACTGATCGAAGCGCCGGTGGCCGACGTTCACCTGCCTCGTTCACTCGTCGCGCTCTTCCCCGGAGCGCCGCGGCGGCTTGCGGTGACGGGGGCGACTGTTGCCGGCGTGATCGACAGTCTTGACCAACAGGTCCCCGGGATCCGCAACCGACTTGTCGATTCGGGGCCGGTCCTGCGCACCCATCTGAACGTCTACGTCGATGGCGCGCGCTCCGGCCTCGATGCCGACGTCGCCGATGACGCGGTCGTGCACATCATTCCGGCGGTTTCGGGCGGCTGACCCGAGCCCCCCGGGCCACACGATCCCGAGCGTCCCCGGGCCGCGCCCTCCACTGAGCGTCAGCGAAGCGTCTCGAGGAAGCGAAACACCGGCATGGCGGCGGAATACGCCGCGGTCAGCTGATCGGGCAGGTCCGGCGAGCACACATCGTCGTCCGAGAGTCGGCGTCCGAAGACCACGTCCTTCCACCGGAACATGTCCGCTTTCGGATGATCGGCCGGCCAGCCGGGCGGGACACGCTTGTACATCTCGTGGCTGTTGACCCCGTCGAACGCGGCCAGAAACTCGCCATCCTCGATCGCTGCCGTAACGCGTCCCGGCTCGTCGACAAGCGCCCGCCGAAATCCATCAAGGCGTGACTTGTCCGGCATCCACATGCCACCTCCGACGTACATCTCGCCGGGCATGAAGTTGAAGTAGCCACCGTTTCCGTGCGGGTGGTCGCCCTCATCAGCGTGGCCTGCGGCCGACAAGGAAAGCCAGGGAAAGCTCGCCGCCATGTGCGTCTTGTACGGCGACTTGTCCTTGCTGAACCGCGTGTCGCGATAGATCCGGAACGGGGAACGCTTCGGATCGGCGAGCAATGGCAGATCGGCGGCCGCAAACCGCTCGGCGAGGGCTGCCACGAGCTGCTCCATCGGCTCCTTCAGCAGGCCCTCGTACTCGGCTTTGCGCGGCTGGAACCAGCTCCGCTCGTTGTTCGCGGCGAGATCGACGAGAAACTGGATCGCCGTCGGGGTGAACCCTTGAAATCTCGCAGTCTCGGTTGCCATGGCAAGCCTCGTGAGTGATCGCTGGGCAGGGCTACTACGCCGTTACGACGATCTCGACCGGGACCGCCCTCGCGACGGCGTCGGAAACGGGACAGTGAGCCACTGCCCAGTGAGCGAGCGCCTCGATATCCGCCGAATCTGCACTCGACTGGATCGAGATGACGATCCGGACCGACAGCGGGCCAGCTGGAATGTCCTCGGCCAGCCCGAGAATCCCACGGTCGTCCGATTCACTATCAGCGATCACCTCGACGCCATCGCATATCGTCCCGGTCGCAGCGGCTCGGATCCCGATCAGCGACGCGACACAGGCAGCCGTTGCGGCTCTCAGGTACCAGCCGGGCGATGGGGCCGAATTCCCGCCACCGATTCCGGATGGCATGTCCGTCGTGAGGGACTCGCCCGCAGGTCCGGCCACGGAAACCCGAAGACCGGACTCCAGGCTCGCCGTCGCGGCGCCGTCGCGATAACGCGCCTCGTCCGGGTGCGAAGTCAGGTAGGCGCTCGCATTCGCAACACTCTCGGCAATTCCCATGGCTTCCCTCCGTCAGGATCTGCGCGGACGGAGACGATCTGCCCGCGGCCCCGCTGCACCTCGAAGCACCAGTCTATGCTGCCCGAATGCACCCGATCGCAATCGCCGCCGCGCTGATAGCCATGGGGATCCATGCCTATTTCTTTCTGCTCGAGAGCGTCTGGTTCATGCGCCCGGCCGTCTGGGCACGGTTCGGGCTGAAGTCTCCTGAACACGCGGCGATCATTCGCTCATTCGCCTTCAACCAGGGTTTCTACAACTTATTCCTGGCCATCGGTGTGCTCGTCGGCCTGTCGCTGCTCGCCACCGATGAACTGGCACCCGGCCGCGCGATCGTCATGTTCGCGTGCGGTTCCATGGTCGCCGCCGGCGTGGTGCTCATCGGTAACAATCGCAAGTTCCTGCGCGCGGCCCTGATCCAGATCGTCCCACCTGCCATCACGGTCCTCGTGACCTGGCTCGTCGCCTGACCGATGTCCGAGGACGTTGACCCGCGGGAGGCGGAGCGGATCCGCCGGCGGGACCAGGACCTCGATGCCGAGAGCCGAGCGCTCATGAAGCCCGGCATGGGCAAGGTCTTCAAGCAGATCCAGGACAAGCAGGCGAAGGCAGCCATCGAGCTGCCGAAACGTCGACGTCAAACGGGCCCCCGCGCGAAACCCTGACTCCGGCCCGAACTCCTGGTCCCGGCACGAACTTGACCCGGTCCGCGTCAGTCCCGTGACGACTCCGTCGGTCCGTCGGCATCCGCGGCGCCTGGCGATCCCGCACCGATCTCCCGCGCCAGGTAGCCGGCCTCGTCACGCTGGTAGCCAATTTCGTCCCAGAAGGCCAGGTCGCTCGGGCTACCCTCATCGATGACCCGCACCCGACGGCAACCGGTCGTCTCGAGCCCACGCTCGATCCGCCGGACCAGTTGGGTCCCAAGGCCCATCCGCCGGTGGTCGCGCGCGATGGCCACAAGGTGCAGCCAGCCGAACCGCCCATCCCAGCCGCCGAGGCCCGCACCGATCACCAAATCGCCCTGGGCGACGACGATAAACGTGCCTGGGTTCCGTTGGGCGAACTTTCGGAGGCGCATGTCGTCGATATCAATCGCGCCGGCATCCCCTGCAGCCCACAGGGATCGGAGGCCATCGCCATCGCGCGACCGGAACTCGCGGACCACAGGCGGCGGCGGTGCGACGGGTTCGCGGTTCGCTCCCCTACCCCGCGCCGGCACGGACGGACGAGGGCGTTGTTTCGGGATCGCGGCGATCCGATCGGCGAGGTTCGAGATCGGCAACGGACCCGATCGGGCGGCCGTGACCGCCTCTCGCGCCGCGACGAGCGTGGCGAACGGGCCACGCACGAGCGGCAGGCCGAGTTCATTGGTACGTTCTGCGTCCGTGACCATCCAGCCATTGGACGACTGCTCAACGACGAATCGGCCGTCGCCGGTCGCGTGGCGCCCGGCCGCCTGTCGTCGGAGTTCCATGGGGTCCGGCGGCGGCTTGGAAGCTGCCTTTGGCTTCGCACGTTGTCCAGCGACCTCGCTGCCACCTGCCTTCACCCCTCCGTCGGGGTCACCATCTGATCTGGTCTTGCGCGGTGCCATCACGGCAGCCTAGCCCATCGCACCGCCAACGCGGGCGGAGTCCACGGCTGGAACTCGCTGGCCCCGTCATCATCACCCGATGCGCACCGTTCGAGCCACGCGCTATGTCACGCCGTTTCGAGAAGGCGGCTCGCTGCCGGGTCTCGTCGAGGCTGACGATGACGGCCTCTACGTCGTCAAGTTTCGTGGCGCGGCCCAGGGCCCGCGAGCGCTGGTGGCCGAGATCATCGCCGGCGAACTCGGCCGGGCCATCGGTCTTCCCGTCCCGGAGATTGTGCTGATCGATGTCGATCCCGTGCTCGCTGCCGACGAACCGGATCCATGGGTACGCGAGCTGCTGATCGCCAGCCCCGGGATCAATGTCGGGCTCGATTACCTGCCGGGCTCCCTGACCTACAGCCCGATGGCGGACGCGAGTGCCGACCCGGACTTCAGCGCCGATGTCGTCTGGTTCGATTCGCTCGTCACGAACAGCGACCGCTCGCCGCGCAACCCGAATATCCTCACGTGGCACCGCCGCCTCTACCTGATTGATCACGGAGCCGCCCTCTACGTGCACCACACCTGGACTGACCCCGACGCCCACGCCGAGCGTGCCCTCCCGACGATTCGGGACCACGTTCTGCTCCCGCGCGCCGGTTCGCTGGTGAAAGCCCATGAGCGCATGGCCCCGCGGGTGACGAGATCGGCCATCGCGAACGCGGTTTCGGCCGTCCCGGATGACCTTCTTGGCAGCGACCGCGTCGTGGGCGACCCGACGGCCCAGCGCGAGTCGTATTGCCGCTACCTCGGACATCGCGTCGTCGCGCAGTCCCGCCTCGCAACAGAGATCGAGGACGGACGACATGTCCGCTGACCCGTTCGAGTACACCGTGATCCGGCTTGTTCCCAGGGTCGAGCGGGGCGAGCGGATCAACGTCGGCGTCGTGGTGTTCTGCCGGACTCGACGCTTCCTCGATATGCGCCTGTCCCTCGACGCCTCACGCGAGGCCGCGATTCGGGCGATGGCAGCGGACGTCGATTTCGAGGCTATCCGCGAGCATCTCGACGTCATCGGGCGGATTGTCAGAGGTGAGCCGGGCGCCGGGCCCATCGCGTCGCTCGCGGATCCGGAGCGGTTTCGTTGGGTGGCCAGCCCCTCGAGCACGATGATCCAGCCCTCGGAAGTGCATACCGGCCTGACGGACGACCCGGCCGCGACGCTGGATCAGATCTTCGCGACGCAGGTCGGCTGAAGCCGGATCATCGTCGCCAGGTCGGCTTGTCCCGATCCAGGTCGGGCGCGGCCGGGCGCATGGCCTCCAGGACGCCGCGGATCTCGTCAGCAAAGGGCTTGCCCTCCGGTCGATCGGCCAGCCACATGAGGTACCCATTGTCGTGGCGGGCGATCTCGCCGAGCGTCCATCCTGAGTAGAGACCGAAGTCAAGGCGGCTCCCTGACGGTCGGCCAGGTGGCCTGCCGGCCGCACCTGTCCACTCCGGTTGTCGTGGTTGCGACAGGCCCGCCTGGCGCGCCATCATCCGGGACGTGTCGTACTCAGCCCGTCGGACCGGGTCTCGCAGGGTGTCCCAGGCGAGATTGAGGTTCCGCATCGTCGCGAGGCCCGAATCGCCGATCAGGTCGGGGTGCGCGGATCGGGCCCGGTCGTGATACGCCTTGCGAATAGTCGCCGGCATCGCGTCCGGGGTCACGCCAAGGATCGCGTAGGGGTCGGGACGCTCGCTCACCGAATCCTCAAGCCAGGGCGACTTCGCGTGAAGCCTGACCGCCGAATCGCGGCCAGATGCGACGCCGAACGGAGCCAGTTGCAATCATGGACGAGCGTCGACCCCGGTCCATCGTCGATCCATCACGAGGTGCAGAAGGGTTGGCCGATCAGCCGCAAGCGCCCGCTGGAGGGCCGGCAGGAACGCCTCGTCCGTGTCAATGCGCGTGCCATGGGCACCGAAGCCCCTGGCAACCGCGGCCCAATCCACGGGGCCAAGGTCCGTGGCGGCCGTGGACCCGTCCTCACGACGGTCCTGGTAGGAGCGGATCATCCCGTATCGCTCATTGTCAAAGCACACGACAACCGTTCGAAGCCCGTGTCGCACGGCGGTCTCGAGCTCGGCGACCGTCATCCCGAGACCTCCGTCGCCCACCATCGCAACCACCGGACGATCGCGATGGACGAGCCCCGCTGCGATCGCGGCCGGCAACCCATAGCCCATCGCGCCCGAGGTAGGTCCGAGGAACGTGCCGGGCCGTCGGAATCGGAACCCTCGGGCTACCCAGCTTCCGAAGCTGCCGGCATCCGTCGTCAGGATCGCGTCTTCCGGGAGCGCCTCGCGCAAGGCCATCACCACGCGACCAGGATGGATGCCGGGGCCGGTCCACGGGTGGGCATCGATGATGGTCGCCGCCTCCCAGGCCGCACGATCCGCCTCATTCCTTGCCACCCGGGCATCGGTGCTGACGGCATCCAGGACGCCGTTCCGCTCGAGGCGGACGATCGCGGCGCGGAGGAAGAGCTTCGCATCCGATTCGACCCGGATCGTCGGTGCCGCCAGGTCGGGCGAGGGCCTCGTTGGCGCGATATCGACATGCGCCCACGCGGTTGACGCCGAAGGTATCGCCCAGCCATACGAGGCAATCTCGCTCAGCCGGCACCCGATGACGAGCATCGCATCGGCCCGCTCCAACCGCTCCCGGACGATCGCCGGCGACCCGTAGCCGGTCATGCCCAGGTACAGCGGGTCATCGTTCGAAATGACATCGCCGCGGCGCCACGCTGCAATCACGGGGACGCGCAGGAGTTCTGCCAGATGAACGAGGTCATTCGAGGTCCGGGCCCGCAGCACGCCCCCTCCGGCGAGGATCACCGGGTTCTCGGCGTTGGCCAGCAGGTGGAGTACCGACGCGACCTCCGCTTCGTCCGGGCGACGCGGCGCAGTGCGCGGAACCTCCGGGACCAGTCCGACCGGGACCATGGCGTCAAGCAGGTCCTCGCCGATCGAGAGCAGCACGGGGCCGGGTCGGCCGGATAGCGCTTCAGCGACCGCTCGACCTGTCATCTCGACGGCTTCCTGGACGTCGCCTGGCTCCGCGGCCCACTTCGCGAGACCGCCGATCGTGCCGGGGAGATCGACTTCCTGGAATCCCTCCCGACCCTTTGAGGCCCGTTCGACCTGTCCGACCAGCGCGAACATCGGGCTTGAATCGGCGGTCGCGGTGTGGATCCCGATGGCGAGATTGGACGCTCCGACGGCCCTCGTTGCCAGGCACGCGGCCGGGCGGCCGGTGAGCTGTGCATGCGCCTCGGCCATGAAGGCGGCCGCCCCTTCGTGGCGAGTGGCCACGACATGGATCCCGGCGGCCGTCAGCCCGTCCATCAGGCCGAGAAAACTCTCTCCCGGGACCGTGAACGCCCAGCGAACCCCGGCTCGACGCAGCGCGTCGGCGATCATCCGCCCGACCGTGACCGGCACGTCTTCGGCGGGCTCGACGACCGCCTCGGGCTCCTCAGCGGGCTCGACGACCGCCGCGGGCTCCTCAGCGACCACCGAGTTGTCCGCATCCCCCGGCCCAACGGGGCTTGCTGGCGGATCGACTTGAGGGTTCGCGGGATCCTCGGGCTGATCCATCACAGCCCAGGCGCGGGCAGGGCGCCGAGCAGCATGCTCAGGACAAGCACGGCGGCAACGAGCCCCACGACAACCCGGCTGAAACGCGCTCCCGGCATCATCGACCGCTACCGATAGTTCTGGAACTGGAGTGGGACGACCTCATCGAGATCACGGAACCGGGTGATCACGCGCTGCAGATCGTCCTTGTTCTTGCCGGACACGCGAAGTGCGTCGCCCTGGATCTGCGATTTGACCTTCGGGAACTCATCACGAATCAGCTTCGCGAGCTTCTTGGCCAGTTCATCGGTCAGACCTTCACGGAGCGTCACCTTCTGGCGCACCTTGTTGCCGCCGACCGGTTCGATCTTGCCCCAATCGAAGATCTTCAAGGACAGGCCGCGCCGAACGGCCTTCGATTCGATCAGATCCTTGATCGCACCGGCCCGGAAGTCCGTATCGGTGACGATGACGACCTCGGTTGCCGTCTGCTCGATCTCGACAATCGCTCCCTTGAAGTCATAGCGCTGCCCGACTTCGCGCCGGACCTGGTCGAGTGCATTCCGCAATTCCATGACATCGAATTCACTGACGACGTCGAAGGAGACATCTCCTGCCATTCGTGCGCAGCCTCCCTATTCGATCGTTGTTGTCGACTGGACCGGCCACCACCGGGCGATCCGGATGCGTCCATCGGGCGCAATCTCGAAGGCAGCAAACCCGGCGGTACGCACCCGCGTTCGACGGGTGCGATCCACATGGCTGGCGTGCCACGGCGCCAGGATCGTCGGTGGTACGACCCAGTGGCGTTCGAACGTGAACTCTACCTGTTCTTCGACCTTCGAGGCCTCGAGCAGCCATGCACGGACTTCGTTATGGCCCGTCAGCGGAGCCGTGAATGGACTCCCATGCCACACGACGCCCGGGGTGAACAGGTCAACCCATGCGTCACCGTCGAACGAGGAGCGGGTCCGCGCCAGCCGTTCGAGCAGGTCGGCTGCCGCCGCATGGTCCAGGTTCGTCACGGCCGATCCCGCCCGAGCAATTCCAGGAGTTGCTCGCCGATCTGGTAGCTCTGGCCGCCGCCCATGACCAGGACGACGTCGCCCGACCTGACGTCCCGAGCCAGCCGCTCGGCCGTTGCCGCGGCGGAGCCGGACGCGATGACGGAAAGCTCCGGTCTGAGGCGCCGGATGGCGGTCACGAGGTGCTCGGGGGATGTGACCGTCGTGTCGGTATCCCGGCCGGCCCAGATATCCGCGATCAGGACCCCGTCGGCGTCGGCGAGCGCCGCGGCGAACTCGGGCAGCAGCGCAGCCGTCCGATGGAATGTCAGCGGCTCGTAGACCGCCCAGACCCGTCGACCGGGCTCCCGCTGGCGCACGGCGGAGAGGGTTTCGCGGATGGCTGTCGGGTGATGGCCGTAGTCGTCATAGACGACGACTCCCGCGATTTCACCCTTCTGTTCGAGGCGCCGCCCGATGCCGGCGAAGGTCTCCAGCCCGGCGGCGATCGAGGCCGCATCGACCCCCAGCGCCAGGGCCGCTCCGGCCACCCCGAGCGCGTTGGCCACGTTATGTCGACCGGCCGTCGGCAGGCTCACGCGTACGGGCCCGGCCAGGGCATCCAGCCCGATGATGTCGATGGCCGTCCCCTCAGGTGTCGATTGAACCACGCGCCCGAGCAGTGCCTCCGCGGGACCCATGGCCGTCGCGTACTCCTCGGCAATGCCCCGCTGGTAGCCCGCGCGCGCAGGCGATGCATCAGTCACGGCGTACGCGATCAACCGAACAGGCAGCGGGCTCACGATCGCTGTGAGCAGTTCGGCAACGCCTGGATCTCCGATATTGGCGACGAGCGTCCCGCCTGCGGGCATCCGCTCGATCCATGCCCCGAACGTGGCCTGGACGGCCGCGAGATCGGCGAACACATCGGGATGGTCCCATTCGATGCTCGTGAGGATCGCCACGTCGGGACGATAGGCATCGAAGTTCCCGGCGTATTCATCGGCCTCCACGACGAAGGCCGGTCCACTTCCGATCCGGGCGGTCGCCGGTGCAGCATGTGTCACCGATGCTGGCAGCAACGCTCCGACGAAGGCCGAAGGGTCGTACCCGGCATGGGCCAGGACGTGGACCAGCCATCCGCTGGTCGAGCTCTTGCCATGGGTCCCGGCGACCGCGACAAGGCGCTGCCCGACTGCTGCGTCCGCAACCAACTGCTGCCACGGCTCGATCGGCAGGTGCGCTCGACGCGCAGCCTCCAGTTCGGGATGGTCAGGTGAGATCGCGGTCAGCGCCTTGGTCACGGACAACCGTGATGGCCCGTGCGCCCCACCCACGTGAGCGGCATCGTGGCGCCAATCGATCGAGATCCCGGCCTGGGCAACCGCGAGCGAATAGGGCGACGGCCCACCCGCGTCGCAGCCCGAGACATCGGCGCCCGCTGCACGGGCCAACAGCGCCGCGCCCGATGCCCCCGCCCCAGCGATGCCGACGATGTGAATGCGGGAGCCGGGTTCGATCGGCCGGGCTTCGCGAACGGGGGCCAATCCGGCACCGATCTCTGCGGCTGTGCGCGTCACGGGCCCTCGTCCGGTGCCGGCGTCTCGGCTCGCTCGATCAGCCATCGAAGCGCCGCTCGCACGCTCTCGTGCCGGTTCGCTGCTCGATCGCCTGCCCACGTGTAGCGGCGAACGTCGCTGGTGAGCCGGTCGGCCAGCCCGATGTAGGTCAGGCCGACCGGCTTCTCATCCGACCCGCCATCCGGACCCGAGACGCCGGTGATGGAAATCGCGAGCGCAACGCCCAGCCGGTCCCGGAGGCCGGTTGCCATGACGCGGGCTGTCTGGGCACTCACGGCGCCGTGGGCGGCCAGGGTGGCCTCGGGAACATCGAGCAGCGTGACCTTGGTGGCATCGGCATAGGCCACGATCGAGCCACGGAAGTACCCGGACGCCCCGGGGATATCGGTCAGGATCGACGCGACCAGGCCGCCGGTGCAGGATTCGGCCGTGGCCACCGTGAGTCCGCGACCGAGGCAGAGGCCCTGCAATCGCTCGGCGAGCGCGAGGAGCTCCGGATCCGTCATCGTCGATCAGCGGTGCTGCGTCAGGGCGGGCGCGGCGGGCGGCTGGAACAGCCACGTTTCGGGAATCCCGGGTCGGCCGAGGGGGCCGAGCGGTACGCCGTTGAGGGTGAACTGGGTATAGCCGGACGAGCCGGTCCGGACCTCGACCGATGTCTTGCCGGTGAACGTGAGGGTCCGGCCCTTGGAATAGACCTTGCCGCTGGCCGAGATCGATGGATCAAGGACCCCATCAACCCAGACCTTGATCCAGGCATCGCCGCCGACGATGGCGACGACTACGTTGACGCCGGTATAGGCAACCGTCACCGATCGGGTCAGCGACGTGGTCTTGCCCTCGGGAGAGGTTGCCGTGACCTGGATCGACCAACGGCCCTCAGTGAGCTCGAGCGGCGTCGTGAATGAACCGTCATCGGACACGGCGACGGTGTGCGCATCTGGCGCCGGTTCAGGCGTTGTTCCGGGCGCGAGGGTCGGCGTTGGCGCAGGGGTCGGCGTCGGGGCGGGAATTGAGCCGTCAGGCGGCCCGAGGTAGGTCGCTGCCACCACGACGCTCTTCGCGTTCGAAGTGGTGCCTTCCACCGGTATCGCGCCGTTCTCATAGGTCGCGCCGTCCTGCGGTTGACTCACCGTCAAGGTCGGAGCCTGGATCACGAGATACGGGACCTTGATGATCACCTGCTGCGGTGTCTCGGTCGATTTGCCGGTCTCAGGGTCCACGGCATCAATGTCGAACTGGTTGGTTCCGCGGCGCAGGTCCACGGTGACGCTCCACGAGCCGTCCGACAGTGCGATGACGCGCCGCGGATTGGCCTGGCCGGGGACGGAGACCGTGACCGTGGCGCCCGGCGATGAGGTGCCGACGAGGACGAACGATGTCGACGATTCGTCAACATCGACAACCGCGCTGGCCGGATTCGAGACGGACAACACCGGTGGCTTTGCAAATCGAAGGAGCTGGACCGCGAGATAGAAGCCGAACAGGATGACGCCGAACGTCATGAGCGCGGCCACGACCACGGACGGCGAAAACGTCAGGGTGCGCGGCGTTTCCACGATCGTCCGCGGCGCGATCATGACCGCCTCGGTCGGAGTCAGATCGCCGCGCTCGCGGCGCCATTGCTTGAGCACGTCCTCGGGATCCAGTCCGAGGTAGACCGCGTAATTGCGCAGGAACCCCTTCGTATAGACGGCCCCCGGAAGCTCCCGGTAGTCGCCTCGTTCCAGGGCACCAAGGTAGCGGGCTCGGATCTTGGTGTCGCGTTCTGCTCGAAGCAGGTCGACGCCCTTGCGCTCACGGGCACTCGCCAATCGATCCGGCAGGGACGGCGTCGTGTCGGACGTTGCGCTCGGCCGGTCCGGCGTCACCGGACGACTTGGCCGAATTGGGATGCGGCCACGGGAACGGGCAGCGTCGCGGGAGCGGCGTGCCTCGTCGCTCGTGCTCATGCTCAGTCGTCCCCGCTCGTCTCGTCCGCCTCGGAACCGGGCTCGTCCCGGCGAAGGACCACGCGCGCGTTCGAGCCGTCGAATGCGCCGATGTAGCCGCGTTCCTGGAGCTGGTCAATCATCCTCGCCGCTCGCGCATAGCCAACCTTCAGGCGTCGCTGGAGGAGCGATGCCGAGGCTCGATCGTACTCCCGGATCACGCCGATGGCGTCCGGCAGCAGGCGGTCAGCGTCCTGGTCGGAGATCGGCTCGGCCGATCCTGTCGATTCCTCGTCCGATTCGATGATGGCCATGTCGTAGTGCGGATCGTCAATCTGATCGAACCAGTGCTGGGTCACCCGTGCGATCTCGGCATCCGAGACGAAGACACCCTGGTGGCGCATCGGACGTGGCGCATCGGACGGCTGGTAGAGCATGTCCCCGCGACCGATCAGGTCCTCGGCGCCAGGAGTATCGAGGATCGTCCGCGAATCGATCTGGGAAGCCATCGCGAACGCGATTCGGCTCGGGAAGTTGGCCTTGATCAGGCCGGTGACCACGTTGACCGAGGGACGCTGGGTGGCGAGGACCATATGAATCCCGGTAGCCCGGGCCTTCTGGGCGAGCCGGACGATGGGATCCTCGACGTTCTTGCCTTCACGCATCATCAGGTCGGCCAGCTCGTCGATCACGATCACGATGTACGGCATCCGGTCTTCCGGATCGGCCCGCGTGTCGTTGTAGCCGCGAATATTGCGGGCCGTGGCACCCGCGAACCGCCGGTAGCGGCCCTCCATCTCGTTGACCGCCCACTTGAGCGCGGACTTCGCCCGGTCCGGTTCGGTGATGACGGGCACGAGCAGGTGCGGCAGGCCGTTGTAGGAGGCGAGCTCGACACGCTTCAGGTCCATCAGGATCATCCGCACGTCGTCCGGCGTCGAGTTGCACAGCAGGCTCGTGATGACCGCATTGACCATGACGCTCTTGCCCGATCCCGTGGCCCCGGCGATGAGCAGGTGCGGCATCTTCGCGAGGTCGACGGCCTGGGCCCGCCCGGCCACGTCGCGACCCAGCGCGAACGTGAGGCGGGAGGTCGCCGTGAAGTCAACCGATTCGAGAATCCCCCGCAAGGTCACGACGTTGAAGTCTTCGTTCGGCACCTCGATGCCCACGGCACTCTTGCCGGGGATTGGCGCCTCGATCCGCAGGGATCGGGCCGCGAGGGCCATCGCCAGGTCGTCCGCGAGTCCCTCGATCCGGCTCACCTTGATATGGGGCGCGGGCTGAACCTCGTATTGAGTCACAACCGGTCCGGCGTTGCGGCCGATGATCTGGGCAGGAATATCGAAGCTGGCCAGCTTCTTGACGATGATCTCCTCGTTCCTTCGATGGATCAGGTCATCACTGCCCAGCACGATCTTCTCGATCGTGGCATCGAGCAGCTCCAGCGGCGGCAGGACGTACTCGCGCTTCTCGACCGTCGGCGGTGAGTCGGACGCATCGGTGATGTCGTCCGGATCGCGAACGGGCCGGGGAGCGGGCGCTGGGGCGGCCGGGGCCATCGAGACCGCGCCACCGACCGAACGGGCCGGAGCAAACGTTGACGACGTCTGCGCCTGCGACGGCACACCGACCGGGATGCGATCGGCGTCGTCACCGCCCCACATCCCCGTCTGGCCGGATGACCCGGCGGCGGAAATGGCACCGCGGGCGGCACGGCCGGCAGCCGTCCGGATCGTGGGGGTTCGGTCGCCCCTGGCTGCGGGAGCGTCGATGGTGCCCGGCTGCCGGGCATCGCGCTGCATCGAGGCGGAGACCGTGGTTCCGAGCCACCGAGCGAGCCGTGTTCCGGGCCGCACAAGATCACGCAATGGAAGGTTGAACGCGAGCATGACGCCCACGGCACCAATCGCGACCAACAGCACGAATGCACCGGGCGCCGTCAACGGGTCCACCAGCAGATCCGCGAAGAACCGGCCGAGTTTGCCGCCACTCCATTTGAAGCCACTCCAGAGGGCGGTGACCTGGACCGCGCCAAGGACAGCGATGTAAGCAACGATCAAGCCAAGAACGGTCACGCCCCAGCCGGACTGCGGCCGCGTCCCGGGCCCCCATTCGAGGTACCAGCCGCCGCCAAGGAGCAGGAATGGGAGCAGCCAGCGGAGGCTGCCGAACCACGGCCCGACCGAACCGATCCACCAGTCGGTGAGGCGCCCCTGTCCCGGCAGGACGAGAGCGATGAGGGTCACCGCCCCAAGGACCAGCAGGATGATCCCGATGATCGATCGCGCGACCTCGGGGTTGACCGGTGGGAGCGTGATCGCGGAAAACGAGAAGCCGGATCGGCGTCGGGAGCGGCGTGGGGCCGATCTTCGGCGGGTCGCCACGCTCAGACCTCGACGACCACGGGGAAGACCATCGGACGGCGCTTCGTCTGCTCATACAGGAAGCGGGACACGCCTTCCTTGATCTGGGTCTTGAGCAGCGCGACCTCGCTGATGTGGTCACCCGGCGTCTGGACCGACTTGATGACGCGCTCGACGGCCGCCTCGACGACTCGGTCATGCTCTGCGCCGTGGATGAAGCCACGGGTGATGATCTCAGGTCGCCCGATGACGCTGCCGGTCTGCTTGTCCACGGTCACGACGATCATGAACATGCCGTCATTCGCGAGGGCCCGGCGGTCGCGCAATACGACCTCGCCGACATCACCAACCGAAAGGCCATCCACGAATACGTAGCCGGCGGGCACCGGCGCGGCTCGACGGGCCGTCCCGTCAGCCAGGAACTCGATCGGTTGGCCGTTCTCGATGATGAAGACGTTCTCGGGCTCGACGCCCGTCTCGATCGCCAGGCGCCCGTGCTGGACCTGCATCCGGAATTCCCCGTGGATCGGGATGAAGTGCTTCGGCTTGGTCAGGCCGAGCATCAGCTTGAGCTCTTCCTGGCTGGCGTGACCGGAGACGTGGGCGCGCTTGATGGTGTGATAGAAGACATTGGCGCCGGCCTTGAACAGGTTGTCAATCGTCCGACTGACGTATTCCTCGTTGCCCGGGATCGGGCTGGCGCTCACGATGACGGTATCGCCGGTCTTGATCTCGACGAAACGGTGGTCCCGATTCGCCATCCGCGCGAGGCCCGCCATGGGCTCGCCCTGCGCTCCGGTGGTGCAGATCACCAGCTTGTCGTCGGGAACCTCGTTGAGGCGGTCCTTGGGCACGATCATGCCCGGCGCATGCTTGAGGTACCCGAGATCGGTCGCGATCCGGAAGTTCTGTTCCATCGAGCGTCCGATGACCGTGACCTTGCGATCGAAGGTCGCCGCGGCATCGAGAACCTGCTGGACCCGCGCGATGTTGCTCGCAAACGTCGCCACGATCACCCGGCCATCGAGTGGCTCCATGATTTCGCGGAAGGCGTCGCCAACGGTTCGCTCGGATGGGGTGTAGCCGGGATTCTCGGCTCGGGTCGAGTCGGACAGGAGGCAGATGACGCCCTCTTCGCCGAACCGGGCCAGGATGTGAAAATCGGACAGGCGCCCGTCAACAGGCGTGTGGTCAAACTTGAAGTCGCCCGTGTGAACCACGACGCCCACCGGGGTGCGCAACGCGATCCCCATCGCGTCCGGGATCGAGTGGCCGACCCGGAACGGCGCGACGCCGAACGGACCGATCTGGATCTCGTCGCCCGGCTCGAGCGGCAGAAGCGGATTGTTGTGGAGCTTGTGCTCCTTGACCTTGTTGCCGAGCAGGCCCCGGGCCAGCTTCGAAGCGTAGACCGGGACACCCGGGAACTCCGGCAGGACGTACGGCAGGGCGCCGACATGGTCCTCGTGAGCGTGGGTGATGATGAACGCCTTGACGTTGGCGCGGCGCTCCTTGAGGTATGTGATGTCCGGGATGACGAGGTCGATGCCGTACATCTCCTCGTCCGGGAACATGAGGCCGCAGTCGATGACGACGATGTCATCGCCGTACTCGAAGACGTACATGTTCTTGCCGATCTCCCCCACCCCGCCGAGCGGGATGATGCGGAGTGGCGTGCCTTCTGGTTCAGGCTTGGTGCGTTTGGGCATGGTGATTGGTTCCGTTCAGAAAAGGGTCGGCGCGTCAGGCGCCGCGTTCATGGTGATGGATTCGGTGGTTGGTGTCGGCCGCTGGTCGGCCATTGGCAGTGGTGGCGGTTCAGTGGCGCGCGCCGCGCCGTTTGCAGGCTGTGCTTCCCCGATCGGTCCGCTCCGGCGCGCGCGTGCCTCGAGGAGGGCGGCCGGGATCCCGGCGGCGTCCTCAAAACTCTGGCGCTCCACGTCGGACGAGCGCAACGCGGCGGCCGGGTGGTACATCGCATAGACCGTGGCGCTCGAGGCTCCCGTCGCCGGGTCCACGGGATGGCTCGTGCCGTGGATCTGGCTGATCTTCGCGTCAGGGATGAACCTGGCCATCGAGTGGCGACCGAGGGTCACGATGAGCGGTGGATCAATCACGGCCAGCTGGCGTTGCAGGTATGGGAGGCAGGCCTCGATCTCATCCGGCTCAGGATCTCGATTGTCGGGCGGCCGGCACTTGACGACGTTGGTGATGAACACCTCATCGCGCTGCCAGCCGACGGTCCCGAGCATCCGGACGAGCAGATCGCCGGCACGCCCGACGAACGGCCGACCGGCGCGATCCTCGTTCATTCCGGGACCTTCACCGACGAAGACGACCTCGGTATCCGGGTGGCCCTCACCCGGCACGGACTTCGTCCGGCCAGCGTGCAATCGACAACGGGTGCAGGACGTGACCTCGGCTGCGATGACCTCGAGCGCAGCACGGCGCTCGGCGGACGTCACGCGCGGGCCTCATTGGCCACGCGTCGTGCCGCTGCCCGGACCCATCCTCGGGCCACGAGGACTTCGGCGAGCTCGACCGCGTTCGTTGCGGCGCCCTTGCGCAGGTTGTCCGAGACGACCCACATCGAGAGGCCGCGGCCGTCGGCAATGGACGCATCCTGGCGAACCCGCCCGACGAAGATCTCATCGCGTCCCGCAGCCCGCGTCGCGAGCGGATATTCGTGCTGGCTCGGAACGTCCTCGACGATCACGCCCGGCACGGACGCGAACAGCGCCCTCGCGCGGTCGGGGTCGATCGGGCGCGTGGTTTCAACGTGGACGGCTTCGGAATGGCTCACGAACACAGGGACGCGGACGGCCGTGCAGGCAACCCGCAGATCCGGGAGATGAAGGATCTTGCGACTTTCGGCCACGACCTTCCACTCCTCTTTCGTCGAGCCATCGGGCATGAAGACATCGATTTCGGGAAGGGCATTGAAGGCAATCGGATGCGGGTAGACCGAAGCCGTGAGGGGCTCGCCGGCAACGTGGGCCCGGACCTGGCCCTCGAGCTCAACCAGCGCATCCGCCCCGGTCCCGGAGACAGACTGGTACGTATCGACGACGACCCGCTCGATACCGACCGCGTCCCGGAGCGCCATGAGGATCGGCGCGAGTTGCATGGTCGAACAGTTCGGGTTGGCGACGATACCCTCGTGCCAGGCGAGGTCGTCGGGGTTGACCTGGCTCACGACCAGCGGCACAGCCGGATCCATGCGCCAGGCCGACGAGTTGTCGATGACGGTCGCGCCCCGTGCGGCGGCCTGCGGGGCAAGTTCCGTTGAGATGTCACCACCTGCGCTGAACAGGGCAATGTCGACCCCCTGGAACGCGTCGGGCGTGGCCTCGAGGATCTCGATGGTCCGGCCTGCGGCTGAGACCATGCGGCCTGCCGATCGACCCGATGCAAGCAGGCGCAACTCGCCGATCGGAAAGTTCCGTTCGGCAAGTACCTGAACCATCGTTCGACCGACGACGCCGGTGGCGCCGACGACCGCGACGGTGAGTGGGCTTCGGGCGCTCATCCGGGCATGGCTCCGCGGGGATGGTTGATCATGCGGGCACCGGCCGAGTATAGCAGCGGGTTGCGCTCCCTCCGGGGAGGCGACCCGCTGAAGGTGGTATTCGGGGCCCGTCCTGCCGTGCTCTGCGAGAGCTCCCCGACGCGCTGTCGAGGAGCTCCCAGGTTCGAACCAGGGTCAGGCGGGATCCTTCGCCAGGTGTCGCTGCATGGCGGCCTTGCGGGACAGGTTGACCCGTCCCTGACGATCGACTTCGATCACGACAACCATGACCTCGTCCCCGACGCTCACGACGTCCTCGACGGTCGGCACGTGGTAATCGGCGAGCTCGCCGATCCGGACGAGGCCTTCCTTGCCCGGCAGGATCTCGACGAAGGCGCCGAAGCCCATGATCCGGGTGACCTTGCCGAGGTACAGGGCGCCGACTTCGACCTCACGGGTCAGGCTTTCGATCCACTGGATCGCCTTCCGTGAGTTCTCGCCGCTCACCGCGGCGATTTCGACGGTGCCGTCGTCCTCGCCGTTGATCTCGGTCTGGGTCTCTTCCTGGATCTTGCGGATCATCGATCCGCCCTTGCCGATGATCTCGCGGATCTTCTCCGGGTTGATCTTGATCGTGGTGATGCGCGGCGCGAAGTCGCTCATCTGGCCACGAGTCTCGGGCATGACTTCCATCATCTTGTCGAGGATCTCGAGACGGGCCGCAAGGGCCTGCTTGAGGCCGCCGCGGATGATCGCCTCGTTGATGCCCTGGACCTTGATGTCCATCTGCAGGGCGGTGATGCCGTCCCGCGTACCGGTCACCTTGAAGTCCATGTCGCCGACCGAGTCCTCCTTGCCGAGGATGTCGGTCAGGACCACGAACCGGCCGTCCGGCTCGCTGATCAGGCCCATCGCCGCACCGGCAACCGGGGCCGAGATCGGCACGCCGGCGTCCATGAGGGCGAGCGTCGATCCACAGGTCGAGGCCATCGAGGTCGAGCCGTTGGAGCTCAGGCACTCGGAGACCAGCCGGATGACGTAGGGGAATTCGTCATGCGTCGGGAGCACGGGGATGAGGGCCCGCTCGGCCAGGTTCCCGTGTCCGATGTCACGACGGCTCGGGCCACGCATCGGCTTGTTCTCGCCCGTCGAGTAGGGCGGGAAGTTGTAGTGGTGGATGTACTTCTTCTCGGTCTTGGGGCTGATCGTGTCGATCCGCTGGACGTCCGAGGACGATCCGAGGGTCGCTACGGTCAGGACCTGGGTCTCACCGCGGGTGAACAGGCCGGACCCGTGGGCGCGCGGCAGGACGCCGACATCGACCGAGATCTGGCGGAGCTCCGTGAGGCCGCGGCCGTCCATCCGGATGCCCTCGTCGAGGGCCATCTGGCGAGCGACCTTCTTGTTGGTCAGGCTGAACAGGTTCTTGCTGACCCGTGCCTCGCGGCGAGCGGCCTCGGCAAGCGCCTTGCTGTCCCCGCCCGAGCGCGTTGCCCGGATGGAAGCGGCAATCCCCTCGCGAAGCGCCTTCAGGCGTCCCGGCAGGTCGTTGCCGAACCAGATGAGGAGGTTCGCGGTGGCCTCGGCGTCCGGGCCGGCACGATGTGCCTGCGACAGTTCGATGCCGAAGAACCTTGAAAGGGTCTCGAGCTTGTAGTTCTCGAGATCCGGGTAGCCCTCGCGGGCGATCGTCAGGGTGTCGAGGTAGGAACCGGATTCGAAGTGGGTTCCGTCGGCCAGGGCCGCCTCGAGGAAGCCCAGATCGAACCCGACCGAGTGGCCGACGACCTTGGACTTGCCGATGAACTTGACCGCCTGCTTGGCAGCTTCTGCGGGGCTCGGCGCCTTCTTGACGTCCGCGTCCTTGATGCCGTGCATCTGGTTGCCGACGATAGCGCGTCCCGGGTTCACGAGCGTGGACCACCGGTCGGTGATCTTGCCGCCCTTGACCTTGACGGCCGCGATCTCGACGAGATCGGCCATCTTCGGATCCGTGCCGGTCGTTTCGACGTCAACGACGACGAACTCTTCGCCGGCTTCGACCGCACGACCGAATTCGAGGACCGAACCGAGGCCGGCCTCGAGGAACGGCGTGCTCTTGGCCTTGCCGACGAGCTTCTGGAGCTCAAGCTGGATATCGATGAGCGGCTGGAGCGCCTTGTGCCCGAAGAGGATGGCCTCGGCCATCACGTCTTCCGGAAGGAGCTTCGCGCCGGCCTCGACCATCATGATCGCGTCACGCGTGCCGGAGACGATGAGGTCGAGCTCCGAGTCGGCCAGCTGGCTGTACGTCGGGTTGACAACGAACTCACCATCGATCCGTCCGATGCGGACGGCCCCGACGGGCCCGTTGAACGGGATCTCGCTGATCGTCAGCGCCGCGGACGCAGCCACGGTCCCGATGACGTCGGGCTCATTCTCCTGGTCCGTTGAAAGGACCGTGATGACGAGCTGGATGTCGTCCTTGTAGCCCTCGGGGAACAACGGCCGGATCGGCCGGTCCGTGAGGCGGGCCGCAAGGGTTGCTGCCTCGGAGGCTCGCGCCTCGCGCTTGATGAAGCCGCCCGGGATCTTGCCCGCGGCGTACATGCGCTCTTCGAATTCCACGGTGAGCGGGAAGAAATCGAGTCCCGGGCGTGGATCGGAGCGGTTGGCGGTGCCGAGCACCATGGTGTCGCCGTAGCGGATGGTGACTGCGCCACCGGCGAGACGAGCGAGCTTGCCCGTTTCGATGGTCAGCGTTCGACCACCGATCTCGGTTTCAAGAGTTGTGGACACTGGTGTGTGTTCCTCCTGTTCGCGGAGGAGGTGACGAGGGTTCCTGGCTGGGCCGGTCTCGACGGGCGCCCGATGCGCAAGACCCCGGGATCAACCCAGGGTCAACAGCGGCGTGGCGCTAGCGGCGAAGTCCGAGCCGTGCGATGACGGCGCGGTAGCGCGAGTTGTCCTTCTTCACGAGATAGGCGAGAAGGCGACGGCGCTGGCCGACGAGCTTGAGGAGTCCGCGGCGCGAATGGTTGTCCTTGGGAAAGCTCCGAAGATGCTCCGTCAGCCCTGTGATCCGCCCCGTGAGGAGCGCAACCTGAACTTCGGGCGAGCCGGTATCACCGTCCTTGACGGCAAACCCGGTCATGATCTCCTGCTTTTCATCCCGCGCGAGCGGCACTCGTTCCTCCGAAAGCGAACGTGACTGTATGCATTCCATTTCTGTATGACCGACCCATGCTAGCAGGGACGGCCCGATTGATCAAGGCGGCCCGATCAGCGCCGGCTCTGGCGCGGCGCAGGCGACGCGTCCGGGCGCGTCTCGGGTTGTCGCCCATGTCAGGACTCGAACGTCACCCGAACGCGCGTGGAGGTCGCGAGGAACGAGCCGTCTCGCAGGTGAACAATGCCGTTGACATCGATGTCGGCGATATCAGGTCTTGCATTCGCCGAGGGGTCGAGATCCGTTCCGGCGCGAACCCGATACTCGCCGTGCGGAGGCAGCGCTACCGGCATCGGAAACCGCAGCCGTACGTCCGTCGCCTTCGCCTGGTCGACGAACCCGCGAACGACATAGGGTCGTCCGAGCATTCCGGCCGCGCGCCCGAGATCACCGTCGGCAATGGCCGCGCGGATCTCGCCGCTGCGCACGGGATGGCCACCGAGGTCCATGGGTGGGACCACGACGACGTCGTAGCCGAGTTCGGCGCCAAGGGCCGCCACGGCGTCGGGCGTGCCCTTGCGTTCGTGGCCGAACGCCGCATCCGGCGTCATGAGCAATCCGGCCAGATCGACCCGATCGGCGATTCGTCGAATGAAGGCGTCGTATGGGGTCATCCGAAGAGCGTCGTCGAAGGTCTGCACGATCGTCACATCGACGCCGGCTTCAGCGAGAAGCTCGAGGCGGTCGTCCGGATCGCACAGGAGGGGCGGGGCGGAGCCGATGAGGATCTCGTCCGGATGGTGATCGAAGGTGATGACAGCCGTGCGGGCATTTCGCACCTGCGCCGCGGTCTTCAGGTGGCGAAGCAGGTACGCGTGGCCCAGGTGCAGGCCATCAAATACGCCAACGACGACGAACAGCCGTCCATGGTCACGCGCGAGCGCATCGATCCCGTGGACGACCTCGGGCACGGGCACCCGAGCGTCACCCACCCGCTGTCTCGCTCGGTGACGTCGCATCCGCCGGATCTGGTATTGCACCGGCCATCGCATCTGGTGTTGCCTCGTTGATGCCGCTGAGCATCTTCGATGGCGCGATCCGACGCCCATCGAGAAGGCCCACACCCACGATTCGATCCTCTTCATCGACCAGGCGAATGGGTGCATCTGCCGGCAGGTTCGTCAGGCCGGCGTCGGGTCGAACGAACCGCCCCATCCGGGCATCCCGGATCTCGGTGGCCGTCAGACGAACGGACGGCAACGCCTCGAGGCCGGCATCGGCTGGAAGAAGGAGCGCAGTCAGGCTTTCAGGGCCGTCGGTCGCGGCGTTTCGAAGCGACTCGAGGCTCAGCGCCCCTTCCAGGTCGAACGAACCGCTGCCCGTTCGCGTCAGCGCTCCGAGGTACGCGGCACTGCCCAGCGCCGCGCCCAGGTCACGGGCGATGGCGCGGATGTACGTACCGGCGGAACACGCGACATCGAGAATGGCGATGGGTCGGGCGGGATCGTCGGCGTTCCAGGCGACCAGCTCGAGCTCGTGGATGGTCACCTGGCGCTCGGGCAGGTCCTGAGGTGAGCCTTCGCGAGCCAGCGCATAGGCGCGCCTGCCCCCTACCTGGATGGCTGAATAGACCGGCGGACGCTGGCTGATGGGCCCTCGGAAGGCTTCGAGAGCGAGGTTGACCGCCTCGGACGACAACGTCGGGCCGTCGACGGGCGTCAACTCACCATCGAGATCGTCGGTGCTCGACGATGCCGCGAAGCAGACGGTGGCCCGATAGCGCTTTCGATCCCCGAGGTGGTACTCGACGAGGCGCGTTGCGCCGCCGAGGTAAAGGGGCAGAACGCCGGACGCAAAGGGATCCAGCGTTCCGCCGTGACCGATGCGACGTGTCCCGCTCAGGCGCCGCACGAGCGCCACAACGTCGTGGGAGGTCGGGCCGGCTGGTTTCGCGACGATCAGCACGCCTTCGAGACCGCCCGGATCGGGCCGTCGGGCCATGCTCAGCGCCGGACGGCGAGGGCGAGCCGATCCGCCTCGCGGAGCACGCTCGTGCGCGCCTCGGTGGCGTTCGTGGCCACCGAAGCTCCCGCTGCGCGTGCGTGGCCGCCGCCACCAAAGATTCCGGTCAGAACGGTAGCGTCGACGCCCCCGGGCCTGGTGCGGACGGAAATCCGCGTCGTCGTCGGCCCGGCCTCCTTGAACAGGATGGCGACCTCGGCGTCCTCGGCCTGTGACAGGAGATCGATGATTCCCTCGGAGTGGCTGCTCAACGCCCCGATATCGGCGATGTCGGCCAGCGTCAGGGTCGAGTACACGACAAGGCCGTCGGCCGACGTTGCCAGTCGATCAAGCACCCGCCCGAACAACCGGAGCTGTGTGCCCGGCTTCGATCGATAGAGGAGTCGTGAGATCTCGGACAGCGGCGCCCCGGCTTCGACCAGGGCCGCAGAGACGGCAAGTGTTCGCGGCGTCGCGTTGGGGTGCGCGAACGTGGCCGTGTCCATGATGATCCCGGCCATCAGCGCGGCTGCCATCGCACTGTCGTTCACGTCGAGCGGCGTCCCGAATGCCATGGCGACGAGGGCCACCATCTCGCAGGTGGCCGCGGCGGAGGGTTCGACCCAATCGCTGGCACCGGCAGCGCCGTTCGATGCGTGATGGTCGATGACTACGGTCGGCAGCGCCGCGAACAGGGCAGGATGGCGATCCCGAACGGCCCCAACGCGGTCGAGGGACCCGCAGTCAACGATGACCAGGAGGTCGTAGGCGACGGCCTCATCCGGGTCCGTGCGGAAGTCCGTGATGCCCGGCAGGAACGCATAGAGCGGAGGCGGCACATCCGTGCAGACGAGGGTGACCTGCGCGCCGCGGAACGCGAGGATCGTCCGGATCCCAAGTGCTGCACCGAGCGTGTCCGCATCCGGGTTCTCGTGGCTCACAACGAGGACTTGACGGCCCCTGGTGAGCGCTTCGATCACCGCCCTGGGCACGTCCATCGCCCAGGCGTCGAGGTTCATTGCGACGGTCATGGCGCCTTCCGGCGCGATCTGGGGCCACGATCCCGGGCCGAGGCGCCGGCGGGCCGGACGCGGGTGCCAGATCGCTTGCCGCTCTTCCTGGCGCTACGGGAGGCTGGTGCGGGCGGCACGACGATGGGCGGGGGCGGGCCGTCGCCCTCGTGCGGCAGCCGGGGAACCGGGGTCGGGAGCGTGTCCTGCTCTGCCTTGGCCTCGGGCGCGTCGTTGCCGAGGGCCAGTTCATTGATCAGCTTGAGGACGCGTGTCCCCCGCTCGATCGTCACGTCAGCCTGGACATGGAGTTCGGGGATCCGTCGAAGCGTCAGGCGACGGCCAAGCTCACGCCGGATGAATGGCATCGCGTGACTCAGGGCACGCAGGCTCGCCGTCCGCTCCTCCGGGCTACCGATGAAGCTGACCGAGACGGTCGCGTGGCTCAGGTCCGGTGTCGTGGTCACGTCGGTGATCGTCACGAACCCGATCCTCGGGTCCGAAACCTCACGCGAAATGATGATCCCGATCTCCTGGCGGATCAGCTCATCGACACGTTGCGTGCGCTGGTTCATCGGATGGAAGGCTGCTGTCGCTCGGCGCCGATGGTCAGGACGAGAGCGACCGACTCACGGACTGCGAGGTGAAGCACTCGATCACATCGCCCTCCTGCAGGTCGGAGAAGCCGACGAGGCCGATGCCGCATTCGAAGCCCTGGGCGACCTCGCGGACGTCGTCCCGGAATCGGCGGAGCGACTCGATCTTGTCAGTCACGATGACCTTGCCACCGCGCCAGACGCGCGCGCCACCCTTGACCATCCGGCCATCGGTGACGTACGAGCCGGCAATGACGGTCGTCTTGCCGACCTTGATCAACTTGCGCACCTCGGCGCGGCCCTCGATCACCTCGATGATGTCGGGCTCGAGGAGGCCGCCGAGTGCCTTCTCGATGTCGTCGGTCAGCTGGTAGATGATGTCGTAGAGGCGAACGTCGACCTTTTCCGACTCCGCCGCTCGGCGCGCCGTGTCGCTGATCTTCGTGTTGAAGCCGACGACGATTGCGTTCGAGGCCGCGGCGAGCAGGATGTCGTTGTCCGTGATCTCGCCGGCACCCTGGTGCAGGATGTTGATCTTCACTTCGTCCGTGGCCAACTGGCCCAGCGAATGGGTGATCGCGCCAAGCGAGCCCGACACGTCGGACTTGAGGATGATCCGGAGTTCCTTGGCCTGGCCCGCCTGAATCTGCTTGTAGAGGTCTTCGAGGGTCGCTCGTCCGCTCCCCTCCCCGCCCTTGGCAGCAATGTCGGCCTTGCGACCGTCAACCATCGCCCGAGCGGCCTTTTCGTCGGCCACGGCTCGGAGGATGTCACCAGCCTCAGGTACCGCGGACAGGCCGAGGACGACGGCCGCGGTGGCCGGACCGGCCTCCGTGATCCGCTTGCCACGATCGTTCTCGAGGGCGCGGACGCGGCCAAACGTCTCACCGACGACGAAGACGTCGCCGACGCGAAGCGTTCCGGTCTGCACCAGGGCCGTTGCCACGGGGCCGCGGCTCTTGTCCATCCGGGCCTCGACGATCGTGCCGATTGCCGGGCGAGCAGGGTTGGCCTTGAGGTCCTGGAGATCGGCCACGAGCAGGATCATGTCAACGAGATCGTCAAGGCCGAGACGGCTCTTGGCGGATACCGCGACGAGCGGCGTGTCGCCGCCGTACTCCTCGACGACCACGCCGGCCTCGGTCAGCTCGGTCTTGACGCGATCCGGGTTCGCGTCCGGCTTGTCCATCTTGTTGAGAGCGATGATCAGCGGAACCTTGGCCGCCTTGGCGTGGCTGATGGCCTCGAGGGTCTGGGGCATGACGCCGTCATCGGCCGCGACGACGACGATCGCGATGTCGGTGACCTTCGCGCCGCGGGCACGCATCGCCGTGAAGGCTTCGTGGCCAGGGGTGTCCAGGAAGACGACGCGTCGCCCGTCCTTGGTGACCTCGCTGGCGCCGATGTGCTGGGTGATTCCGCCCCGCTCGCCGGCTGCGACGGTCGTCGATCGGATCGCGTCCAGAAGGCTCGTCTTGCCGTGGTCGACATGGCCCATGACCGTGACGATCGGCGCGCGGACGATCAGCTTGGATTCGTCGTCCTCAGTGAACAGTTCCTCCTTCGTGGCATCGGACGACGAGCCGTCATCGGTGTCGTCGTTGCCGTCACCGGCTGTTGGCGCGACCGTCTCGGCCACTTCGTAGCCGAGCTCGGAGGCAACCAGGGACGCCGTGTCGCGGTCGATGAGTTGGTTGATCGTCGCGAAGATACCGCTCTTGATCAGCTCGCGGATGACATCCGCCGGGTTGACACCGAAGACCTCGGCGAGTTCCTTGACCGTGATGGTCGCGGGCAACTCGACGGCGCCTCGCTCACGCGGGTCGATTGTCTGGACGCCACCGGGCGTGAACGTGCCGTCTCGACGCGGTGGCTTTCGGGGCCCACGACGGCCGCGAGTGCCGCTCCTACTCCTGGCCACGGGCTCCTCCTTCAATGTTCAGCTGCAGGCCCGTCGCGAGCAGCTCTGCGCGGAGCTCCTCGGGGACCGGCGTTTTGAGGGCCCGACTCAGGACGCCTCGGTTCAATGCACTGGCAATGCAGGCCAGGTCGCGGCACACATAGGCACCACGGCCGCTCAGCCTGCCGGATTCATCGGCTACGACGCCCCCTGCGGGGGCACGAACGACGCGCAGAAGATCACGCTTCGGACGCGATGTCCGACAGGCGACGCACGAGCGCGTCGGGATCCTGCGTACAGGGGAAACGGCAACCCCCGCGCCTACGACGCCACCTCCTCGGTGGCAACCTTCTTGGACCGGGCGCGTGGCTTCTTGGCCGGCGCCTCGTCTGCTGTCGTCTGGGCCGGCGGTGCGTCAGGTGCTGCGGCGACCGACTCGGCAGCCCCGGTCTCAGTCTCCACGGCCTTCTTGGCGCGGGCACGTGGCTTCTTCACGATCGCGGCTTCGGTCGCGACTTCGGGCGCAACGCGTGCGGGCGCAACCACTTCGGACGCGGGAGCGGCTTCGTCGGCCTTCTTGGCGCGGGCACGCGGCTTCTTCACGGTAGCGGCTTCGGGCGCATCGGCGGCGTCGGCGACGTCAACGGGAACGACGGCACCGGCAACGGCAACGGCATCGCCACCATCCTCGGCCGCCTTGGCTTCAGCGACCGAAACGTCACTCCGGATGTCGATCCGCCAGCCGGTAAGGCGTGCTGCCAGGCGCGCGTTCTGGCCCTCACGGCCGATGGCCAGCGAGAGCATCCGCTCCGGGACGGTCACGTTGGCGATCCGATGCTCGACGTCGATGTCGACGGAGAGCACCTGCGCCGGGGATAGGGCGTTCGCCACGAACGCGGCGGCATCGTCGTTCCATGGAATGACATCGATCTTCTCGCCGCCGAGCTCGGCAACGACCGCCTGGACCCGGGCGCCGCGCTGTCCAACGGTGGCGCCAACGGGATCGAGGCCTTCCTGGCGGGAACCGACCGCGACCTTGCTCCGGCTGCCGGCCTCGCGGGCGATGGCGCGAATTTCAACGGTTCCGCTATGGATCTCGGGAACCTCGAGCTCGAACAGGCGCTTGAGGAAGCCCTTGTGCGTTCGGGTCACGAACAGCGCCGGCCCCTTCGGCAGTCGCCGAACCTCGAGCACAAACGCCTTGACGTTCTGCCCGATCCGGTAGTGCTCAAGGGGCGACTGTTCGGTCGTCGCGAGGATGCCCTCCACGCCCTTCCCGACATCGAGGATGATCGCGCGCGGCTCGACCCGGTTGACGGTGCCGGTGATGAGTTCACCTTCCCGGCTCGCGAACTGGTCATAGACCACGTCACGCTCTGCTTCCCGGAGGCGCTGCAGGACGACCTGCTTCGCCGTCTGGGCGCCGATCCGGCCAAAGGTGTCGCCGTCCAGCTCCTCGGTTTCGACGAGTTCCCCGATTTCGGCGGTCGGCTTGACCGCGCGAGCCTCTTCGAGCGTGAACTCGGTCAGGGGATCCTCGACCTCCGCAGCGACCATTCGGGCGCGGAAGACGCGGATCTTGCCGCTGTCGGCATCGATCTCGACGTGGATGTCCTCTTCGTTCGCGATGCGGCGGTAGGCCGAGGCGATCGCTTCCTCAACGGTCTTGATCAGCTGTTCGCGCGGAACCTGCTTCTCGGCGTTGAGTTGGAGGAGGGCACCGATGAAATCTCGACTCATGGTCGCATCGCCCTCCTTGACAGTCAGTTTGTGGTTCGGTCACCCGAAAAAAATACGTGGGGGTCACCCACGCGTCCTCGGAGGCGGCCATTCGATTCCGGCCCGGAGTATACACGCGGATGGGTGGACCGTCGACCGAGGGTCAGGTCCGGACGGGCTCCGGGGTCGGCGGATAGCGGCGTTCCACGTAGTCCTCAAGGATCCCGATGAACTCGTCCACGAGCCCATCTCCGCGGAGGGTCCGGTCGAGTCTGCCATCCATGAAGACCGGCGCGACCGGTTCCTCGAACGTCCCCGGCAGGCTGATTCCGATGTCCGCGTGCTTCGATTCGCCGGGCCCGTTGACGACGCAACCCATGACGGCGACCGTCATCTCCTCGACCCCAGGGTGGGTTGCCTGCCACTCGGGCATGCGGTCGCGCAGATGGTTCTGGATTCGCTCGGCCATCTCCTGGAAGAACGTCGATGTCGTCCGCCCGCAGCCGGGGCAGGCACTCACCTGGGGCAGGAACGCGCGGAGGCCCATCGACTGGAGGATCTGCTGCGCGACCCGAACTTCCTCCTCACGCTCCCCGCCTGGTGCGGGCGTGAGCGATACCCGGATTGTGTCCCCGATCCCCTCTTCCAGGAGGATCGAGATCCCGGCCGTCGATGCAACGATCCCCTTCATGCCGAGACCGGCCTCGGTCAGGCCCACATGGAGCGGGTAATCGGAGCGGGCAGCCAGCAATCGATAGACATCGACCAGGTCCCTGACCCGGGACACCTTGGCCGAGAGGATGATCCGGTCATGGCGGAGACCCGTCTGCTCAGCGAGCTCGGCGGACCGCATGGCCGATTCGATCATCGCCTCGATCATCACGTCGCGGGCATCGCGCGGCTCCGAAAGCCCGGCATTAACGTTCATCAAATCGGTCAGGAGCTGCTGATCCAGCGACCCCCAGTTCACCCCGATCCGGACCGGCTTGTCGTTTTCTATGGCGACCCGGACGATCGTCTGGAAGTGCTCGTCGTGGCGCTTCGCTCCGACATTGCCCGGGTTGATCCGGTACTTGGCGAGGCCGGCCGCCGCAGCCGGATGGTCAATCAGGAGCTTGTGGCCGTTGTAGTGGAAGTCCCCGACGATCGGGACCGCCACCCCCAGATCGGCGAGCTTACGAAGCATCTCCGGTACGGCCGCCGCAGCCTCGTCGGTGTTCACGGTGATCCGCACGAGCTGGCTACCGGCATGGGCCAGCCGGGCAACCTGGATGGCCGTCGCGTCGGCGTCGGCCGTGTCCGTGTTGGTCATCGACTGGACGACGACAGGGTGGGCGCTGCCCACGAGGACGCCGCCGACATCAACGGAAACCGTCGACCGTCGCACGGGCCGCAAGCGATCCGGCGTCGTCATCCCCCGGTGAGGCCCCGGGCTATGTCATAGCCGGTGACCCAGATCAGGAACGCCATGAGCATCGCGAAGCCCAGGACATAGGTGAGGCGCTCTGCCCGAAGTGACAGCCTCGAGCCCGCCACTCGCTTGATCAGCAACAGCATGATCCGGCCGCCATCCAGGGGCGGGAACGGGAGGATGTTCACCACGGCCAGGTTGGCCGACAGGATCCCGGCAAGGTACAGGGTCACGACCGGCCCGAGCGTCCAGAAGATGTCCCCGATCTGGGTCGCGATTCCAATCGGCCCTGATGCGGGAGGTGGCTCGGTCGGCCGAGTGACGATGGCCGATGCCAGTTGGCCGACCCCGTCGATAATCAGGCGCATGGCCGATTCGGTCCGCTGGATCCCGAGCCCGATGGCCGTATCCACGGAGTAGTGGATCCGGTCCGGCGTCGGGCGAGGCTCCAGCGGGAACGTCTTTTGCTGGCCGATGCCGAGCGCTCCCTGCCCGTCCTTGACCTCCTTGACCGTCCGAAGCGTGGCGGTGACGTCGATGACTGCGTCCGCACGCCTGATCGCGAGCACAACGGTCTTGCCGGCGCTGTCATGAAGCTCCCCGAGCAGGGAGACGGCTCCGAACGCGCCAAACGCCTGTCCGTCGAGGCGCTCGATGACGTCTCCCACCTGGATGCCGGCGGTCTCGGCCGGTGAACCTGGTTCCACATATGGGACGTAGATCCCGATCGCCGGGTCGCCAGTGAGGGCAATCCCGGTGAAGATCGCCGCCGCCAGCGCAACGTTCATGACCACGCCGGCGACGAGGATCAGCAGCTTCTTCGGCAGGCCCTGAGCCGCAAACGAGCGCGGGTCGTTGGCCTCGTCGCCATCTTCGCCCTCGAGCTTGACGAAGCCACCGATTGGGAGCCAGTTGAGCGTGTAGACCGTTTCTCCGACATCGCGCAGGACCTTCGCCCGCGGTGGGAACCCAATCCCGAACTCGAGCACTCGGACGCGGAACAGCTTGGCCACGATGAAGTGACCAAGTTCGTGGATGACAACGAGTGCCCCGAGGATCCCGAAGAACAGGACAACGGTGACGATGGTTCGGCCGATTTCAATCAAGCGACGGCTCCCTGTGCGTACCAGCTCCGGATCTCGTGATCCATCGACAGGAGATCCTCAACGTCGGGCGGCGGTCCGGAGCGCGATCCGAACCGGGCAATCGCGGCCTCGATGAGATCCGGGATGCCCATGAATGAAAGGCCACCGGCCAGGAACCGGCTCACGGCGACATCGTCGGCGGCGATCAGGGCGGCGGTTGCCCACGGGCCGGCCTGCCCGGCCTCGCGAGCGATCCGCAGGGCCGGGAAGCGCGCCACGTCGGGCTCTTGAAAGTCGAGCCGCCCGATGGCCGCCAGATCCGGTGCTGCCGCCGGAGACGGGCTGCGTTCCGGGTAGGTGATGGCGTACTGGATGGGCAATCGCATGTCGGGGGTTCCCAGCTGGGCCTTCACGGATCCGTCGACGAACCGCACGGCAGAATGCACCACCGACTGGGGGTGGATGACGACGTCGATCATGTCGTAGTCGACATCGTACAGCCAGTGTGCCTCGATGACCTCCAGGCCCTTGTTCGCAAGTGTCGCGCTGTCGATCGTGATCTTGTCCCCCATGGACCATGTCGGATGGCGCAGGGCCTGGGCAACCGTGACCTCCGCAAGCTGCACTGCGTCAAAGTCGAGGAACGGCCCTCCGGACGCCGTCAGGATCAGCCGGGCGATTGACTCGGGGCGCTCACCGACAAGACACTGCCAGATCGCCGAATGTTCCGAATCGATCGGCCGGACCCAGGCGAGGGCGCTTCCAAGCGGATCCCGTGGATCAGCGGCGGCGCGCGCGGCCGCGTGTGCTCTCGCGATCGGCATGACGAGATGCCCACCCGCGACGAGGGTCTCCTTGTTCGCCGTCGCGACCGGCGTTCCGGCGCGAAGGGCCGCGATGACTGGCCGCAGGCTCACCATCCCTCCGGTGCCGACGATCAGCAGGTCGATGTCGGGGCGAGATGCCATCGCCTCCAGCGCGGACTGGCCGCATTCGAGCGTCGTGCCCGGGACGGAACTCAGGGCGTTTCGAACATCGTCGTCGGCCACCACCGCAACCGACGGATGAAATCGGCTCAGTTGCGCCGCGAACAGCGCCGCGTTACGCCCGGCAGCGAGCCCGACGACATCGAACCGCGGGTCGCGCCCGAGGACATCGAGCGTCTGCCGCCCGATGGAACCGGTCGATCCGAGGACGACGACGCGGATCCGCCGGCCATCGTCCGGAACCCCTGTCACGGCGCTGGGATCAGCGGAATGCGATGAGGACATAGAGCAGTACCGCGGGGGCGGCGAACAGAAACGAATCGAGCCGGTCCAGCACGCCGCCGTGGCCCGGGATCAGGCGGCCGGAATCCTTGACCCCAGCGGCGCGCTTGATCATCGACTCCACGAGGTCTCCGGCCTGAGCGGCGCCCGCGATGATCGGTCCCAGGAGGAGGCCGTGAAGCGGGCTGTGGCCAAGGCCACCGACAAGGAGGACCGACACGACCGTGACCGCGAGCGCTCCGCCGATGACGCCCTCGACGGTCTTGGATGGCGAGATGTGGGTCATGAACCGGCGACGGCCGAAGCGACGACCCACGAAATAGGCTCCCGAATCGAACGCCCAGACACCGAGGACCAGGACGAGCACCCAGCCCCGACCGGCGCCAACCGCTTCGAGCAGAGCTCCATTCGGTGTTGCCGGCGCCTGATCGGCCAGGCGCGGTACAAAACCAAGCAGACCGACGTAGAGCGCGCCGAAGGTTGTGGTGACGAAGGAGGCGAGCCCCTCGCGGGGATCCTCGCGGGTCAGTGAAGCAGCACCGGTCAGGAGAATGCCGATGCTCGCGAGGAGCAGACCGGACCCTGAGGGCAGCCTCGAGATCGGTTCACTCACGGCGATGACGATGGCGAGGACCACGCCCAGGGCCGGAAAGGCAGCGTGCCCGGCCGCCTCGAGGAGGCGGAATACTTCGCGCGCACCGAACCCGACGGCCAGCGCGACGAGCAGGATCAACCACGGCCCACCGAGCCAGAGGATCACCAGGAGGGGCGGGACGAGGATCGCCGTGCTGCGCAGGCGCTCGATCAACATCGCGTGATCACCGTCCGAATCGGCGATGGCGCGAGGCGTACTCGGCGAGCGCCGCATCGAGCGCCTCCGCGCCGAAGTCCGGCCACAGCGTCTCGGTGGTGATCAGCTCGGCATACGCGGATTGCCAGATGAGGAAGTTCGAGAGTCGCTCCTCCCCGCCGGTCCGGATGACGAGATCGGGATCCGGGGTTCCGGCCGTGTACAGAGCCGCCGCGACAATCGCCTCATCGACCTCGACGGCGGGAATTCCCGACGCGACGATCTTTCGAATCGCATCCACCAGCTCCGTCCGCCCTGCGTAGTTGAAGGCGATTGTCAGGAGCATCTCGGTTCCGTCCGACGTCGCCGCCAGGGCATCATCGATCGACAGGCGTGTCTCGTCCGGCAATTCGTCCATTCGGCCGATCATCCGGACACGGACGCCCTGGGCCCGGAGCTCGTCAGTTTCGTTTCGAATCGCTGCTTCGAGGAGACCGAACAGGGCCGTCACCTCGTCATCGCTGCGGGCCCAGTTCTCGCGACTGAAGGCGTACAGGGTCAGGGCGCGGACGCCGCGCCTCCGGGCATGCCGCAAGATCTCTCGAATCGCCTCGACGCCCGCTGGATGCCCTTCGAGCTCATGTAATCCGCGCTGCTTCGCCCAGCGCCGATTGCCGTCCATGATGATCGCGACGTGATGTGGCAGGTCGGGATCGGCTTGGCCGATCGGGACCGTCGGCGATTCATCGTCTGCGACCGGGTCCTCGGTCTGGTGGGCGGACGGCGGCGCGTCAGTCGGCCGGACGAGCGGTCCCCGAACCACTAGACCTCCAGGACTTCGTGTTCCTTTGCCCCGCCCAGGCGATCGACTTCCGCGATGTGGCTGTCCGTGGTTTTCTGGATCGCATCGAGCAGGCGATGGGCGTCGTCAGAACCGACTTCGCCGTCGCGCTCGAGCTTCTTGAGCTGGTCGGCCGCGTCTCGCCGGACGTTGCGGATCTCGACTTTGGCCTCTTCCATGCGTCGATGAACGACCTTGACGATGTCGCGCCGCCGTTCTTCGGTGAGGACCGGAATATTGAGGCGAACCACCGTTCCATCGACCGACGGCATCAACCCGATGTCGCTCTTGAGGATGGCCTTCTCGATCGCGCCCAGAACGCCGCGGTCCCAGGGCTGGATAACGATCTGGTGCGCCTCCGGGACGCTGATCCCGGCCAGCTGGTTGAGGGGCGTCTCCGTCCCGTAGTAGTCGACGTGGATCCGTTCGACGAGGCTCGTCGATGCGCGCCCGGTCCGCAGGCCCGTGAAGTCCCGTTCCATCGCCTCAAGTGCGCGGCCCATCCGCTGATCGGCTGTCGTGACTATCTCTGTGCTCATTCGCGGGTGCCTCCGGAGCCTTCGACGGCGATGCGCGTGCCCACCGGTTCGCCCATCGCCACCCGAGCGATGTTGTCCGGCTTGTTCAGATCGAAGACGACGATCGGTAGATCATTCTCCATGCACAGCGCAACCGCTGCAGCATCCATGACCTTGAGCTGGTCGCGGAGCAGGTCCGTGTATTCCAGGGTCTCGAATCGCTGCGCTTCGGGATAGATCATCGGGTCAGCATCGTAGACGCCGTCAACCTTGGTCGCCTTGAGCAGGACTTCGGCACCGATCTCGACGGCCCGAAGGGCGGCGGCCGTGTCGGTCGTGAAATAGGGGTTGCCGGTCCCGGCAACGAAGATGGCCACGCGGCCCTTTTCGAGGTGGCGAACCGCACGGCGACGGATGTAGGGCTCGGCGATCTCATTCATGGCGATGGCGCTCATCACCCGCGTCGGGATCCCGGCCCGCTCCAGCGCATCCTGCAAGGCGAGGCCGTTCATGACCGTCGCGAGCATGCCGATGTAGTCGCCCGTGGCCCGGTCCATGCCGCTCGCAGAAGCTGCCATGCCGCGGAAGATGTTCCCGCCCCCGACGACAATCCCGACCTGGACACCGGTGGCATGCACCCGCGCGACCTGGCTTGCGATGAACGCACAGATCGCCGGATCGACGCCGTAGCTCCGGGTGCCGAGGAGCGCCTCACCGGACAGCTTCAGCAGGATTCGGCGATATCGGGTGGGCGTCTCGTCAGATCCAGCGGTCACAGTTCCTCCCCGAGCGCGTATCGGACGAACCGACGCACCCGGATGTTCTCCCCGATCTTGGCAATCTGTTCAGTAACGAGGTCACGAACGATTCGATCCTCGTCGCGGAACGGCTGATCGAGCAAGGTGACCTCGCGGAGCCACTTCTTGATCTGGCCGTCAATGATCTTCTCGCGGATCTCAGCCGGCTTCGAGGCCACGGATGGATCCTCGGCGAGCTGTGCCTTCTTGGCCGCGAGTACCTCGGCCGGGATGGCATCGGAATCCACGTAGGTCGGGGCCATGCCCGCCACTTGGATCGCGAGGTCACGGACGAGCTTCTGGAACTCGTCGGTCCGCGCGACGAAGTCCGTCTCGCAGTTCACTTCGATCATCACACCGACGCGGCCACCGGTGTGGATGTAGCTCGAGACAAGGCCTTCACGGGCATCACGTCCGGCCTTCTTGGCTGCGGCCGCGAGGCCGCGTTCGCGCAGCAGCGCGATCGCCTTGTCGACGTCTCCGTCGGTCTCGTCGAGTACGCGCTTGCAATCCATGAACCCGGCTCCGGTTCGCTCGCGAAGAACCTTCACCGCCTCGGCGCTGATCGTGGCCATGCTCGTTCGATGCTCCTGATGCGTACGGTGCGCCGAGCGCACCGTGATGGTTCGTCGTGGTTGGTGGGTCAGCCGACCGTTGCGGCGGCTTCTCGCTCTGCAGCCTCGCGCGCCAGCTCGGCCGCGATCTCTTCAGGGGTCGCGGTCGCTTCTTCGACAACCGGTACCGCCGGTGCGCCGGGGAGAAGGTCGTCGTCATCATCCGGCGCGAAGCTCAGGGCAGCGCCGCCGGCGAGTGCGGCTACGAGCGCATCGCTCGCCCCCACGTCGTCGTACTCGGGCTCTACCGCCATCGGCTCGGGCTCCGGCTCGGTGGTCGCACGGGCAGCCCGTTCACGGGCGCCCTCGATCGCCGCGTCCGCGACGAGCGAACAGAGGAGTCGGATGGCCCGGATGGCGTCGTCGTTGGCCGGGATGATGAAGTCGATTTCGTCCGGATCAACGTTCGTGTCACCGGTCCCGACGACCGGGAGTTCGAGCTTGTTCGCCTCCGTGACCGCGATCCGCTCGCGGTGCGGGTCGACGATGAAGACAGCGCCGGGCAGGCGCTTCATCTTGCGAATCCCGCCGAGGGTCGCGGTCAGTTTGGTGAGTTCCTCGGTGAGCTTCGCGGCCTCCTTCTTGGGAAGGCGCTCGAACTCACCGGACTGCTGGCGCGCTTCGAGCTGCTCCATCAGGCCGATGCGCTTCTTGATGGTGACGAAGTTCGTCAGCATCCCGCCGAGCCAGCGCTTGTTGATGTATGGCATGCCGGCGCGCGTCGCCTCTTCGGCGATCGGCTCCTGGGCCTGCTTCTTCGTGCCGATGAACAGCACGGGCTCGCCTCGGGCAACCGTTTCGCGGACGAAGTCGAGCGCGACCTCAAGCCGCTGGGCGGTCTGCGCCAGGTCGATGATGTGGATCCCGTTGCGCTCCGCAAAGATGAACGGGCGCATCTTGGGATTCCAGCGGCGGGTCTGATGCCCGAAATGGATACCAGCTTCGAGCAGCTGCCGCATTGAAACGGACGGCACGGTTCGTGACCTCCTGATCCGGTTGTTTCCGCCGCGAACCCCGTCGCCGGGAACCGCCCAGTCTCGAATCTTCGAGCCTGTTCGGCACCGTCCCGGTCGGAACGATCCGCGTGTGAGCTCCAACGCCGAATGGCGATGGGCATGAGCACCACGGACCCTCCGCGGCGGGCCGGAGTGTAGCACAGGGTCCGCCGCACGCCCCACGATCGGTCGACCCCGACGCCAGGCTTCAACGACAGCCGAGATGGCTCCCCGTGCGGGCGAGTGCTGTCCGGCTGTCGCTAGATCGCCGCCACATGATGACGTACGCGTGCCGGATCTCCAGGACGGTCGGCCGGCTCGACGACGATCAGATCCAGCCGAAGTGGGAGCGGCGGGACGATGGTGCCATCGGTCAGGACGCCGTGCTCACGGAGCGCTTGGGCGGCCTTTCGGAGCCGGATCCGCTTGCGCATGTCCACCGTTTCCTCCGGCGCACCGAAGTTCCGGTTCGCCCGCGCCCGTACCTCCACGATCACGAGTCGTTGAGGCGGCACGACGTCGATGGCGACGATATCGAGTTCGGCGCGGCCCACGCGAACCTGCCGCCCAAGAATCCGCCAACCTCCGGCAAGCAGGCGATCAACCACGAGCTGCTCGGCCGCGTCGCCGATCCGTTGAGCTTCGGTTCGCATCGACAGAGGATCGCAGGCGTCAATGCACTGCCGCTTATCTGGGGCCACGCGGCCAGAGCTGGCACACGACGCGCCGAGGGTGCCTGGTCAGTGAGCCAGGAGTTTCTCGTCCTGAACGTCGTCCGGCAGTGCGAGGTCGAGGGTCTCCGCTCCCTCAAGACCTTCGACGAGGTCGTCGACGAGATCCTGGACATCGATGGCGCGTCGGAGGCTCGTCGCCAGGACGGGGACGCGCGCAGGACGGGCACGGTCATCCGGTGGCAGGCCCATGGCGAGTTGATCGCCGGCCAACGTTCGCTGCAGGGCGAGGAAGCTCCGCCGGTGAAAGGGCGTCAGCCCCTGGCGCCGGATCGCCTGGCGATGCTCGAGCGTGGCGTAGCCCTGATTTCGCTCCCAGCCGTAGCCGGGGTAGCGCACCGACAGACGGGCCATCATGCGGTCACGGATCACCTTGGCCACCACCGAGGCACACGCAATCGAGTACGACAGCGCGTCTCCATCGACGATCGCCGTGTAGGGTCCGACTTCCGTCTCGAAGCCGCTGATTCGATTGCCATCGACGAGCACGTGATCGTGGCCGCCCAACCGCGCGATGGCCCGGCGCATCGCCAGATGGGTCGCGTGGTAGATGTTCAGGCGATCGATCTCGGCAACGGACGCGGCGCCAAGGGCGAATGCAACGGCCCGACGGCGGATTTCGGGCGCCAAACGCTCGCGTTGCGCAGCCGAGAGGGTCTTGGAGTCCCGGACCCCGGGGATCCGGCGGCTGTTCGGACGAATGATCACGGCGGCAGCGACCACCGCCCCGCAGGTTGGGGCCACGCCGACTTCGTCAACGCCTACGACGCGCTCGAGCCCGGCGCTCCAAAGCGCTCGCTCGATCCGCAGGGTCGGGTCCTTGGGCACGAGGCCAAGCCTACCCGGACGCCACCCTTCGTGCCGGGTACCAAACGACCCCGTCGGGTGACGGGGTCGTACGTTGGATCGCGAACGCGAGCGTCCTCAGGAGTTGACTCGTCGCTCCCTTAGGGTCGCAGCCTTGCCGACCCGGTCGCGAAGGAAGTACAGCTGTGCGCGTCGGACCTTCCCGTGGCGCATGACTTCGATCTTCTCGATGCGGGGGCTGTTGATCTTGAAGGTTCGCTCGACACCAACGCCGCTGGCCAGCTTCCGAACGGTTATGGACCGGGTGATCCCGCCGCCTCGGAGACGCATGAGCGTGCCCTCGAAGACCTGTACGCGTTCCTTGCCGCCTTCGACGACGCGCGCGAAGACGCGGACCGTGTCACCGGTTGCGAGGGCAGGCAGGTCGGTTCTGATCTGTTCGGCGACGATCTCGTCGAGCACGTTCACAGTGGCGGTTCCTGGTCATGTGGGCAGCCGTGGCTGCGGGATGAGTTCAATACGGGTGGTCGCATCCGACCGGCGGCGGAGTATAGCACGGGTTTCGGGTCATCCCGCCGGGTTCGAACGGTCAGTCCCGGTGATGTGGCTCGCCCGTCGTTCCAGGATCCGGCGTTCTTCCGGGCTCGACGTGCGTTCCGCCAGAAGGTCCGGGCGCCGCTTCTCCGTGCGCTCGATGGCCGCTTCGAGGCGCCATCGCCGTACGGCCTCGTGATTGCCGCCCGTGAGCACGTCGGGCACGCCTCGACCCTGGAAGGTCGCCGGGCGGGTGTATTGCGGATATTCGAGGAGTCCGTCGGTAAAGGACTCCTCGGCGGTCGACGCGGCATCGATGGCTCCCGGGAGGAGCCGGATCACCGCATCGACGATCACCAGCGCAGGCAGCTCCCCGCCGGTCAACACGTAGTCTCCTATTGACAGTTCCAGGTCGACGAGGTCGCGGATTCGATCGTCGACGCCTTCGTAGCGTGGGCAGATCAGGATCAGATGCTTCCGCGTCGCCAGATCCGCGGCACGCGCCTGCCGGAAGACCTCGCCGCCTGGATCCAGGAGGATGACGGTCGACTCAGGCCCTCGCAGCGCTTCGAGCGCCCCGGCAACGGGCTCGGGACGAAGCACCATGCCGGCTCCCCCACCGTAGGGCGAGTCGTCGACACTGTGGTGCCGTCCGAGGCCCCAGGTGCGCAGGTCGTGGATCCGCATGTCGACGAGACCCTGATCCTGAATGCGGCGCGGAATGCTCTCGGCCAGCGGTCCATCGAGCATGGCCGGGAAGAGCGTGACGAAATCGATCCGCATGTCAGTCGGCGGGATCGTCCGGGGAGGGATCCGGAGCATCCGGCAAGGGACCGGACGCGCCGTCCGGATCCGCCTCGGCATCGGCGTTTCCGGGAGTCTCGGCGGCACCCTTGCCATGGCGGGACCAGCGTGGCCGCTTGCGCGGTGGCTTGGGCGGCCGCTCATCCACCGGGTCGCCGTCCAGATCGAGGACGGCCTCGTCGATGGTGATGACGCCGCGCTCGGGCGCGAATTCCTTGACGATGGCCTTCACGAGCGGCAGATCGAATGCGCCAGCCGGTCCACCTCGGACCACGAAGATCTCGGCGGTTGCGACGCGATAGATGTCGGCGACCGTGCCGAGAACCCGGCCATCGAGAGCACGGACCTCACAGCCGATCACTTCGTGCCAGTACGCCGATCCCGGCTCAAGGTCCTGTGTCCGGTCGACGATGGTCTCAAGGTAGACGTCCCGGAGCGCCTCGGCCGCATTCCGGCTCCGAATTTCGGCGAACCGAAGACGCCACCCGGGGCCGTCCTCGACCGCCGCGGCCTCGACGATGGTCAGGTCCAGACTCATGCCCTCGCGATGGAGTACGGCGCCCTCAACAAACCGGAGCTCCGGCTGATCGGTCAGAACCTCGATCCGCACGACGCCCTGGAGCCCGTGCAGGCCGCGGACCTGGGCGACCACGAGCCGGGTCTCACCGGGCGACTCGCCCGTCACCGCGTCGCTCAGAGGATTTCCAAAGACACAGAACCGCCATCGCGGGCGGCCGTGACCTTGAGCAGCGTTCGGAGTGCCTTGGCGACACTGCCGTTTCGACCGATGACCTTGCCCATGTCCTCTTCGGCGACATGGAGCTCGATCACCGTGCCGTCAGCGTCCACAACCTCGGTCACGGTGACCGCGGCCGGATCGTCGACAAGCGTCTTGGCGACGTATTCAACGAGTTCGCGTGCTGCCATCACCGGCCTACTTTCCGGCCGTCACGATGCCGGCCACCCGAAGGAGCCGCGCAACGGTATCGGACGGCTGGGCGCCCTTGGCAATCCACGCCCTGGCCTTGTCGGCGTCGATCACGACTTCTGCCGGCTCAACCAGCGGGTTGTAATGCCCGATCGTCTCGATCGAGCGGCTGTCACGTGCACTGCGCGAATCGGTGATCACCACGCGATACGTCGGTGCCTTCTTTGCGCCTACGCGCGTCAGTCGAATGCGTACGGCCATGAGGTACAGATTCCTCCTCGTTTCCGGGCCATTGCCGGCCCGGTAGCTTACTTGACGGTGATGACAAGGCGGCTCCGGCCGCCTGCGCTGGTGGTGACATTGGCCTCGCCCAGTGAGGCCAGATGTTCCAGGTACGGCTTGAGTTCAGTCCAGCCGGTTCCATCGAGGGCCGCCGGCAGGTTCGCTTCGACGTAGCCGAAGATCCCGTCGAGCGACACGTAGACCTCGACGTCGTTGGGGCTGCCAACAAGGCCGACGACGCGTGCGTACGCGCCGCTGGACTTGAGGCTGGATCCCGCTGACGTGTCCAGGATTCCCTCGATGACGCCGTCGCCAATCCCCACGATGAGGACATCGTCCCGGACGGCGATCGAAAACGCCACGCGGGCTCCGGTCTCGGTCAGTCCCGGATCGACGCCCAGGCCGGACAACAGGGTTTCGAGGTCGCCGAGATCAACGCTCGTGATCTTGACGCCGGCGTGATCGATGTCGTGGACGGTGACGTCGCTTCCGATCGAGGCGAGGACCAGCAGGTTCCGGAGTTGCGCGACCTGGCCTTGGACAGCCGCGGCATCAGTTCCACGAAGGAGGATGGCGCCGCCAATCGAATCACCGTTCGGGATCACCGCGACACCTGCGTCCTCGATCCAGCCGGCGATGTTCCCGATCCCGCCGACCGCGGCCAGCGCCTGTTCGAGCTGCGTGACCGTGTCGGTCTGCTGCGGGTCCGCCTTCAGGACGGCAAGTCCGCGCTGCAGATTTGCGCCGACGCCGTGGATCTCGACGAACCCGTAGGTATTCGGCGGCAGCACGGAGGCAAACCGACTCGATGCAGCCGGCGGGTGCGTCGGCAACGAGGGATCGACCACCGTTTCCTTGAGCGGCGCGGCCTGAAGTTCAAACTGGACGGCATCGTCGACGACGCGCATCCCGATCACGATCCAGTCGGTCAGGTTGTCGGCGATCGCGGAATCAATCCCGCTGCCGGGAGCGACGTCGTTGGCCATTGTTCCGATAAGCGTCGTCAGGGCCTTACCGTCGACGTAGACGAGCGCAAGTTGGTCATCTTCGAGTCGCGTGCGCGCCGTCGTGAACCTGGCGTTCGTATCAACGCCCTTGTGATCGAGGTGTGCGTCGATGCCGGCCCGGACACTGGCCAGGTCACCGACGAGCATGAAGCGACCATCGACGGCGCAGGCCATGTCGTTCTCGATTGACTCGATCGTCACCGCTCGATGCGTTTCCAGCGCCGTCGCGGATCCGAAGACGATCGCGCACGTGACGACTCCGCCTGTGCTTGCCACCGCAAGGGCCGCCTGATTCTTCAGGCCCTCGATGCTGGTCCCCATCACGAGCGGCCCCGTGAGGAGCGGCTTGATGCGCGTCACGTAGTCGACCGAGCCGGACGATCCTTCGTTCACAAGACGCATGAGGGTCTCGTCGAGCTTGGCAGCGAGTGAGGACTGGTCGGCAAAGCCCGGGAAGTGGGCGAGGAAATTGCCGAGATGCTGCCGCTGATCTCCGGGCAGGTCCGGGCGCAGTTCGGCCACGATCACGCTGTCGGCAGGGAGATAGCGGAGCGCCTCGGGCAGCGGCTTGGCCCCGAGGATCAGGGCGGCCGCGACGGCGCCACCGATGACCAGGGCGGACACGAGGCCGGCGAGGACCCAGCGCGTTCGTCGTGACTTGCCGCCGTCCGCGGGTGCGGCCACGGAATCATCCGGTGCCGCGACGGCCGGTTCCGTCGGTGCTGTCAGGTCCGGGTCGGCGGGTATGGCCTCGCCAACGACGCCGGAGACGGCGGGCTCGTCAGGTTGGTGCGCGAATTCCGATGGCTCGGCGCGCGGATCCAGATCGTCCATGACTACCTCCGGCCCAGCATGCCGGGCGCGCCCTTGCGCTGCATGCCTGCCATCTGCTTCATCAATTTCTGCATGTCCGCGAACTGCTTCATGAGGCGGTTGACATCCGGGAGCGTCGTCCCCGATCCCGTGGCGATCCGCCGCCGCCGCGACGCATTCAGGAGGCCCGGATCTCGTCGTTCGCGCGAGGTCATCGATCGGATGATGGCCTCGGTCCGGCGCATCTCGCCGCGATCCACCGCGGCCTGAGCTTCCTTGGCCATGCCGCCCATACCCGGAACCATCGACATCAACTGTCCGATCGGGCCCATCTTCTGGACCTGCTGGAGTTGTTCGAGCATGTCCTCAAGCGTGAATTCTGCCTTGCGGATCTTGGCTTCGAGCTTCTGGGCCGCACCGGCGTCGACGACGTCCTGGACGCGCTCGACGAGGGTCATGACATCGCCCATGCCCAGGATTCGGCCGGCGAG